>QCLN01000007.1 GCA_003214525.1 Pelagibacteraceae bacterium AG-414-M23
CTATTTTTAGTTTAGAAAATGATTTTGAAAAACTAGGAAAAAAGTATGATAAAAATAAGTTAAATATTTCTTTTAATAGAGTTGCATTTATTTTTTTTACTTTTGTTATAGTTTTGTTTATTTTTTCTATAAAAGCATTTTATTTAACCGCAAAAAAACTTCCTGAAAATAGTATAGTTAATTCAAAAAAGGAAATTAGAAGTAATATTTTAGACAGAAATAACAAAATATTAGCTAAAACAATAATTACAAGAAATATCGGCATAAATCCAAATTTAGTTATTAATAAAAAAAAATTACTTTTAAATTTAAAAATATTATTTCCAGATAAAAATTACGATCTACTAGAAGAAAAACTTAATGAGAAAAAGTTTTTTTATTTTGCCGAAGAATTAGATCCCGAAAGTTATGAAAAATTAATGATGCTTGGAGATAAATCTTTAATTCCCGAAAATAGGGTAACTAGAGTTTACCCTCAAAAAAATTTATTTAGTCATATTATAGGACAAATAGATAATGAAAATAATGGTGTATCTGGATTAGAAAAAAGTTTTGATAACAATTTAAAAGATTCAAACCAAGATCTTAAGCTTACTGTCGATCTTAATTTACAATATTTGATACGTGAAGAGTTAATTAAATTTCAAAAAATTTTTAATAATATTGGATCTGCGGCAATTCTTATGAACTCAAAAAATGGTGAAATCTTATCTTTGCTATCTTTGCCAGATTATGATTTAAACAAAAGACAACTTTTAGAGGATAAAAATTTAATTAATAGAGCCACAAAGGGAGTGTATGAACTAGGCTCAGTATTTAAAACATTTACTTATGCAGCAGGTTTAAATGAAGGATATATAGAGCCAGATACAGAATTTAAAAATCTTAAGAAAAAAATATGGTGCAGCAAATTCTCAATAGGTGAATACGATAATAAAATTCCATCAGATTTAACAGCAGAACAAATTCTAATTAGATCTGGTAATATTGGATCAATTAGAATAGCCCAAAAAGTTGGATTAGAAAAATTTCCAAAATTTTTGAATGATCTAGGATTGCTTAGCACTTTAGATTTTGACATTGAGGAAATTGGCACTCCATTAAAAATTAATTGGGGTAAATGTAAACTCGCAACTTCTGCATATGGACATGGAATTACAACTACACCATTACAATTGGCCAAAGGATACTCAATAATTTCCAATGGAGGATATGAGGTTAAACCCACTTTAATTTTAGATGAAAAAAAAAGAAATATTAGATATCAACAAATTATTTCAGAAGATGTATCAAACAAAGTAAATTTAGCTTTAAGAAAGATTGTAACTACAAAAGAAGGTACGGCTAGTTTTGCAAATATTGATGGCTATGAAATTGCTGGTAAAACTGGAACTGCACAAAAATCAATTGCAGGAGGTTATTCAAGAAATAAGATAAACACTTTTGCTTCAATATTCCCTGCATCGGATCCAAAATATGTATTAGTTGTTATGTTAGATGAACCAAAACCAAACAAAGATTATATATACGAATACAAAGATGGGTCAGGATTGAAAATTAAAGGCACCCAATTTAATACCGCAGGCTGGACAACTGTAGAAGTCGCAGGAAAAATAGTAGAAAAAATAGGACCTATTTTAGCCACAAAATACTAAGAATTTAAAATAATGTTACTAGGCAAAGTATTTAAAAATATAAATAAAAAATATAAATCAATTAAATTTAAAAATATTAGATTTAATAGCAAAGAATGTAGATCTAATGATATTTTTTTTGCAATAAAAGGAAACAACTTAAACGGCAATGATTATGTAAATAATGCAATTAAGAATGGCGCCAATATAATTGTTTCCAATTTAAAGTTTGAAGGATTTAATAAAAATAAAATTTTATTTATTCATAATAAAAATCCTAGGCAATTATTACCGGTAGTGGCAAGTCGTTTTTATAAATCAAAGCCCAAAAACATAATTGCCGTCACAGGCACAAATGGAAAAACATCTATAGCAAATTTTTATTATCAAATATTAACTTTAAATAATAAAAAAGCAGCTGCCATTGGAACCCTTGGTATTTTATCAAAAAAATATAACATAAAAACTAATAATACAACAATTGATCCTATAAATATTCATAAAATATTAAACAAACTAAAAAAGTTTAAAATTGATAACGTAATATTGGAAGCTTCTAGTCACGGATTAAAACAACATAGATTAAATGGTATAAATTTTAATACTGCTTTATTTACGAATTTATCAAGAGATCATCTTGATTATCATAAAACATTTAAAGATTATCTAAATTCAAAACTTATTCTTTTTAATAAGTTATTAAATAAAAAAGGAAATATAATATTTGACGATAAAATTTCTCAAGCTAAACAACTAAATAATATTTCAAAAAAAAGAAAATTAAAAAAGTACAATTTTGGCACCAATAAGTCTTTTATAAATATTCTTAATATTCAAAAAATTAATGATCAGAAAAAAATAGATTTTTCATTTAATAACAAAAGCTACTCATTTAAAACATCAATAATTGGAAAAGTTCAAATCAAAAATTTAATGTTCGCAATTGTGGCTGCATACTTATCTAAAATAACAATAAATGATATTTTAAAATCAATTAAAAAAATTAAACCAATAAATGGAAGATTAGAACAAATTGGTAATATAAAGAATAAATCAAAAGTTATTCTTGATTATGCACACACTCCAGATGCATTAAAAACTGCAATATCAAATACAAGAGAAGATTATCCTCTTAGTAAAATTTCTTTAGTATTTGGTTGCGGAGGAAATAGGGACAAAGACAAGAGATTTATAATGGGCGCTATAGCAAGTAAATATTGTGATACTCTTTATTTAACAGATGATAACCCGCGTCTTGAAAACCCTAGATTAATTAGAAATCAAATCAAAAAGGGAATAAAAAAAAATAAATTTATTGAAATTCCATCAAGAGCCAAAGCTATTTCGGAAGCTGTTTATGAATTAAACTCAGGTGACATCTTAATTGTAGCTGGAAAAGGACACGAGAACTATCAAGAATACAAAAAAATAAAATTTTTTTCCGACAGGTCTGAAATTTTAAAAGCAATAAAGAAAAAAAACTTAACTTTATCAAAATCAATTAAGACAAATATATTAAGAGAAAATTTAAGAAAAATTACAATAAATAAACATATCTATATTAATTCTGCATCAATAAATTCAAAAAAAGTAAATAAAAATTCTATATTTATAGGCATAAAAGGAAAAAAATTTAATGGTAATTTATATGCAAGTGAAGCGATTAGAAATAATGCTATTTTAGCCATAACAAATAAAAAATCTAAAAATTCAAAGATAATATTTCAACAGAATCCATTGAAAGTATTTAACAAAATAAGTTTAATATTTAGAAAAACTTTAAATGCAAACAATATTGCAATTACAGGTTCGGCTGGAAAAACATCAGTTAAAGATTTAACAGGCTTTTGTTTAAATAAATTATCAAAAACATATTTCTCAAAAAACTCATTCAACAATAAGTACGGTGTTCCATTAAGTATATTTAACACTCCTCAATCTACAAAGTTTACAGTTCTTGAAGTAGGAATGGATAAGAAAGGGGAGATAGACCGCTTAACAAAATTGATTAAACCAAACTTAGGTTTAATTACAAATATTTCGTATGCACATATAGATAATTTTATTAATTTAAATCAAATTGCTCAGGCCAAAGGTGAAATAATAAATAACATTATTCCTGGTGGGACTATGATTATAAATAGAGATGATAATTATTATAGATATTTTTTAAAGAGAGCAGCAAATCGTAAACTTAAAATTATTACATTTAGTAAAAATAATCAAAATGCAGATGTTGTTTTTTTAAATCAGAAAAAAAATAAAAAAAACTATTTAATTAATATTAAAATTAAAGATAGAAAAAAATCTTTTTTAATTTCAAAAGATTTATTTAATTATAAAGAAAACATATTAGCCTCTATAAGTGTCATTATAAATTATTTTGATATTGAAAAATTAAATAGAAATTTATTTTTGGGTTTTAATATTCCTAAAAGTAGAGGATCAGTCATTAATTATAAAAAAAGATCAAAAAGATTAACCATTGTTGACGAGAGTTATAACTCAAATCCCCTATCTTTTAAATTTGCCTTAGAAAGGTTTGATTCAACTTATAAGGAAAATAATAAGAAATTTCTTTTAATTGGAAATATGCTTGAATTAGGAAAATATTCTAAAAATCTTCATATGAAAATTGCAAAATATATAAATAAATCAAAAGTTAACAAAACATATGTTTATGGAAAACTCACAAAACACACATTTAACAAACTAAAACCACAAATAAGGGGCAAAATATTAAATAACAATATGGATATTTTAAATTTAATTAATAAAGATTTGCCCAATAATAGTTTTTTAATGGTAAAAGGGTCTAACTCAACAGGATTAAATAAAATAATTCAAAATTTATAAATATAATGCTCTATAATTTACTCACAAACTATTCAGACACTTACTCATTTTTAAATTTTTTTAACTTTTTAACAGTAAGAACCGGTTTAGCTGTAATTACAGCTATGATAATAGTTTTTTTAATTGGTGATAAATTCATAAACTATTTTTCTATAAAAAAAATTACAAATCCTATTCGTTCTGATGGACCCGAGGATCATATTATAAAAAAAATAGGAACACCTACCATGGGAGGTGTTTTAATATTAATTGGATTATTTACAGGGGTTTTTTTATGGGCTGATCTTTATAATCCATATAATTGGATATTGATTTTTATAACTCTATCATTTGGAATTCTAGGAGCATTTGATGATTATAAAAAAATTAAAAATAATAATTCAAAAGGAATTTCTTCAAAATTTAAATTAGTTATTCAGATTATACTTGGTCTAATTTCATTATTCATTTTTTATAATTTTATAGACTCTGATTTATCAACTAATCTTTATTTTCCATTTTTTAAAAACTTAGTAATAAATTTAGGATGGTTTTTTATACCTTTTTATTTATTTGTAATTGTTGGCTCATCTAATGCAGTGAATTTAACCGATGGTCTCGATGGTTTAGCTACCGTTCCAGTAATCTTGGTTGCAGGATGTTTTGCTTTTATAAGCTATGTTTCAGGAAACATAATTTTTTCAGAATATTTATTAATTCCTTACATAGAGGGCGTTGGAGAGGTGGCAGTTTTTTGTGGAGCAATCATTGGATCTTCAATAGGATTTCTTTGGTTTAATGCGCCGCCTGCAAAAATTTTTATGGGTGATACTGGTTCTTTAGCTTTAGGAGGATCTTTAGGTGCGGTAGGTGTAGTTACTAAGCATGAAATCGTATTAGCTATAACAGGAGGACTTTTTGTTTTAGAGGCAGTATCAGTTATTGTACAAGTTGTTTCTTTTAAATTAACCGGCAAAAGAATTTTTATGATGGCTCCTATTCACCATCATTTTGAAAAAAAAGGCTGGGCCGAATCTACTGTCGTCATTAGATTTTGGATAATTTCATTAATTTTGGCAATGATTGGACTTGCAACATTAAAATTAAGATAATGTTTGGCAAAGAAACTTTTATTAATAAAAAAATATTAATTTATGGCATGGGTCTTTCCGGAAAATCATGCCTTCAATATCTGTATAAAAATAATAAAGTTACAGTTTTTGATGATAACAACTCTTTAAAAAATAAAAAAAATAAAATTTTCTTTTCAAATATAAATATCATTTTTAAGAAAGAATTTGATTTTATTGTTTTAAGTCCTGGAATAGATATTAAAAAATGTAAGCTGAAGAAATATTTAATGAAAAATCAAAAAAAAATAATTACTGAACTAGATGTTTTTTATTTATCTTTCCCAAAAAATATTAAAATAACAATTACAGGAACAAATGGAAAATCTACCACTTGTCAGATGTTATATAATATTTTTAAATCAAATAACTTAGATGTCAGATTGATAGGCAACATTGGTAATCCACCATTATTAGAAAAAAAAATAAAAAAAAAAACTATTTTTATTATTGAAGCATCATCTTATCAAATATTTTATAGCAAATATTTTAAAGCAAATCATGCCGCCATTCTAAATTTGAGCCCAGACCATTTAGAAAGACATGGAAATATAAATGAATATGCAAAAGCAAAACTTAAACTAATTTTTGAACAAGATAAAAACAATCAATCATATATTGAGAAAAGCAATCTAATTATTAATAAACATATTTATAATAGAAATATAAAATCTAAGCTTAATAAATTAAATTATAACAAAGAGGTATTTTTTAAGAAAAAAATTAGAAATATATATTTACTTGATAAAAATAACTTGAATAATATTCATTTCGTTTACTCAATATGCAAAAAATTTAAATTTTCAGATAATAAAATATTTAATTCATTAAATGAATTTAAAAGTTTAAAATTTAGAAAACAAATAATATATAATAGAGGTAATTTAAAAATTATTAATGACTCCAAATCTACTAGCTTTTCTTCAACAATTGGACTTTTAACTACCTACAATAATATTTACTGGATAGTAGGTGGAATGTTTAAAAAAGGTGATAAATTTAATATACATAAAAAATATTACAAAAATATTACTGCTTATATAATTGGTTTGAATAAAAAATATTTTGTAAATCAATTTAAAAATAAAATTAAATTTAAATATTTTAGAAATTTAAAAATTGCAATTTCTGTAATTAAAAAAGAAATGAAAAATGATATTAATAAAAAAACAATTTTATTTAGCCCAGCTGCCGCTTCATTTGATCAATTCAAGAACTTTGAAGAGAGGGGAGATTACTTCAATAAAATTATAAAAAAAACAATTATAAATAATTAGGCATGATAACTAAATTAAATATTTACGATAATTACTATACCTGGTGGAAAAATATTGATAAAACCATTTTAATATTAATAATTTCTTTTTTTATCGCAGGTTTATTTTTTTCTTTAGTTTCAACTTCTTTAATTGCATCTGATAGATTGAACACAAATTCTTATTATTTTTTTGTTAAACATTTTACATTTATTTTATTAGGTTTATCAATAATGTTTATATTTTCATTACTTAAAGAAGATCATCTAATAAAAATATCAATAGGTCTTTTTGTTTTATCTTTATTGTTACTATTACTAGTTACATTCATTGGAGTAGAGGTAAAAGGATCTAAAAGATGGCTAGATCTTCCGTTCTTACCAAGATTTCAACCAGTCGAATTGGTTAAACCATTCTATATAGTAATTCTAGCATCTTTATTAAATCATCAGAAATATAATTTGTATTTTAAATATTTATTGACTTTATTTCTAATAATTCCAATCGTTTTACTATTAATATCTCAACCAGACATAGGCCAATCCGTATTAATTATTTTTACATGGTTGGCTTTAATTTTTGTTTCAGGAATTAATTTAGTTATTTTTTTTGGATTATTTGGTATCTTTGTTTTTTTACTTTCATATTTAATTCTATTTGTTGAAAAGTTTAATTATATAAAAACAAGAATATCTTCTTTTTTTGACAGTTCTTCAAACAACAATTTTCAATCTGAAAAAGCATCCGAGGCAATAATCGATGGTGGTTTTTTTGGCAAAGGTATTGGTGAGGGAACTTTAAATTCAAAAATCCCAGAGGCCCATACTGATTATATCGTGTCAGTAATCTCTGAAGAGTTTGGAATAATTATAATTCTTCTAATAATGTTAGCTTTTATATTTTTTGCTTATAATATTTTTAAAAAAATTAGAGACACAAATGACAATGTATTCAAGATGATCCTTATTGGATTGATATCATTATTAATGATGCAAGCCTTTATACATGTGGGTGTTAATTTGAAAGTTTTACCAACCACAGGCATGACACTCCCTTATTTAAGTTATGGAGGATCTTCAATAATTAGCATTTCTATAATTTCTGGAATTATCTTAAATTTAACTAAAAGAAGAGTTTACTAATTGAAGAAAATATTAATATCAACAGGTGGTTCAGGTGGTCATGTTGTGCCAGCATTAAATTTGTATAATCACTTAAAAAACGATTTCGATGTAAGTCTTTATACTGATGCAAGAGGCGCAAAATATATTCCAAAAGAAATTAAAAAAACAATTTTTGAAGTAAAAAAAATTCCTGAAAAAAAATATCTTTTTCCATTAAAAATTATTTTTTTATTTTTTGCTTTCATTAAATCATTAATGCATTTTAGGAAGAATAAAATTGATATTTTAATTAGTACCGGTGGCTACATGTCTTTACCCATAGCTCTGGTATCTAAAATATTTAATAAAAAAATTATTTTATTTGAACCAAACTCAATAATAGGAAGATCAAATAAATTTTTATTGAAATTTGCTCACCAAGTGCTGTGTTACGACAGAGATATTTTTTTAAAAGGTGATAACAAAATTGCAAAACATAGTCACAAAGCAGTTATGATTGAACCAATTTTAAATAATTGTTTTTACTTTAAACAAAATGCAGGCGAAACAAAAGATGATGCATTTAGAATTTTAATAATAGGTGGAAGTCAGGCATCTTTGTTTTTTAGCAAACATTTAAAGAGTGAAATTATTCAATTATCAAAAAAATATAAAATTGAAGTAACCCAACAACTTTCGCCAGATTTTGATATTGATATTTATAAAAAAGAATATGATAAAAATAATATTAAAAATAATTTATTTTTTTTTGAAGACAATTTTTTATGCAAAAAAAATAACTTTGATATTGCTATAACAAGGGCTGGGGCATCATCATTAGCTGAACTAGCTCATTTAAATATTCCTTTTATTTCCATACCATTTCCCTATGCAACAGATAATCATCAATTTTTAAATGCAAAAAGGTATTATGATAGAAATTGTTGCTGGATATTAGAGGAAAAAAACTTTAATTCTGGTGATATTTACGAAATAATTAATCAAATTATGGTCAATAAGAATGAATATTTTGAGAAAAAAAAGATTCTAATGAAATTTAATGAAAATCAAACTTGGGAAAACTTCAACCGAAAAATAATAAAATATTTAAATGACAATTAGTTTGGGAAAAAAAGAAATAATTCATTTTGTAGGAATTGGCGGAATAGGAATGAGCGGTCTTGCATTAATAATGAAAGATTTAGGTTTTAATGTAAAAGGTTCAGATCAGCAAAGTGGTAAAAATATTGAAAGATTAAAAAAAAATAAAATAAATGTCATTATTGGACATAAAAAAAAAAATTTATCAAATGCAACTATGCTAGTTATTTCTTCGGCAATAAAGAAAAATAATCCAGAATTTATAGAAGCTAAAAAAAAAAAAATTCCTATATATAAAAGAGGTGAAATGCTTGCTAATATAGTTTCTCTTTATAAGAATGTTGTTGTTGCTGGTTCACATGGAAAAACAACAACCACATCTATTGTATCCACTATATTCTCTAAGTCTAAATTAGATCCTACAACAATTAATGGTGGGGTAATTAATTCAATTGGAAATTCTGCTAAACTTGGCAAAGGTGAATGGTGTGTTTTAGAATCTGATGAATCTGATGGGAGTTTTTTACAGCTACCGTTTACTTATTCCATTATAACTAATATTGATGACGAACATCTTGAACAATATGGTTCAATGGATAAATTAAAAAAAAGTTTTATTGAATTTGCTGAAAAAACACCATCTTTCGGAAAAACTCTTATTTGTTTAGATGATAGAAATAACAAATCAATTTTAAGTAAAATTAAAAATCAAAATATAATTACTTATGGATTAAGTGAAAAATCAAATTTTAGGATTAAAAATGTTAAGCTTCGATATAATAAATCAATATTTGATTTAGAAGTTAATTTGCCCAATCAAGAAAGGAAAATATATAAATTTTTCAAAATACCTTTAATTGGGATTCATAATATTAAAAATTGTAGCGCTTCAATTGCCATAGCAATCATGATGGGTATTTCTGTAGATTTAATCAAAAAAGCAATTTTTGAATTTAAAGGTGTTCAAAGAAGATTTAATTTTATATTTGAACATCAAAATAATATTTACTATGATGATTATGCCCATCATCCAACCGAAATATATGAATTGCTTAAATCTACGAGAGCAGTTTATAAATCAAAAACAATAATTTCAGTATTTCAACCTCATAGAATTTCTAGATTAAATTCTTTAAAAAAAAGATTTACAAAATGCTTTAAGTTTTCAGATCAAGTTTTATTGTGTCCAATTTATAAAGCTGGAGAAAATTTAAAATTAAAATTTGATTATTTTAAATTCGCAAAAGAAATAATAAAAAATTCTAAAGTTGAACTTATAATGATAAATAGCGAAAAAGAACTAGCCAAGTATGCCAAACACAACATCTATGGCGATAACATCATAATTGGAATGGGCGCAGGAACAATATCCAATTGGATGAGAAATTTACCAAAATTAATTAAATGAAATTAGATGATTTAGAAAATATTCAATTTTCTGACAAATCACGCTTAAGCTTTGATCATGATTTATCCAGATTAAACTGGTTTAATATAGGAGGTAAAACAAAAATTTTTTTGTTTGCAAATTCATTAAAAGACTTATCGTTATTTCTTAAAAAATACAACAACAGAGAAAAAATTTTTGTATTAGGCGCAGGATCAAATACTTTATTTGACGATGAGACTTATGAAGGAGTAATAATTAAATTAGGCAAGAATTTTAATAATATCTCAAAACTAAATAATGATTTAATTATTTCTGGCAGTTCCTGTTTAGATAAAAAACTTTCTGAATTTGCTATGGAAAATCATATAGAAGGTTTTGAATTTTTATCTTGTATACCAGGATCAATAGGAGGAGGTATAAGAATGAATGCTGGCTGCTATGGTAGAGAGTTCAAAGATATTATTGTTTCAGTTCAGGCTATAGATTTTACAGGAAAAGTTTTAACAATACCTACTTCAGATATTAATTTTAATTATAGATCTACAAATTTGCCTAAAGATTTAATTTATCTTAGTGGAACTTTTAAAGGCAAATTATCAAAAAAAGATATAATCAAAAAAAAAATTGATGAATTAAAAAATAAAAAAGAGTTTGCTCAACCTCTCAGAGTAAAAACAAGTGGTAGCACATTTAAGAATCCTGTGGATCAAACTAATAAAAAGGTATGGGAATTAATTAAAGAATCAATAGATATAAGCGAAGTTAATAAAATGTTTGGAGATGCAAAGCTTTCAGAAAAGCATTGTAATTTTCTAATTAACAAAGAAAAAGCTTCTTCAAAAGACATGAAAAATCTTATCAATTTTATAAAAGAAAATGTATATAAGAAAACAAAAGTTAATCTTGAATTAGAAATAGTTTTAACTTCATAAAATGAAGAAAAAAATATTAATATTAGCGGGTGGTTATTCAAAAGAAAGGGACATAAGTTTAAAAACTGCCAAAACAGTTTATAAGCAGATAAAAAATGACTATTCTTGTAAAATTCTTGACCCAAAAAATGGTTTTATAAAAGAAATAAGAAAATTTAGACCTAATGTTATATTTAATGCCTTACACGGTAGATATGGAGAAGATGGCTATATTCAATTAATTTTAGAAAATGAAAAAATAAAATATACCCATTCAGGTGTAGAAGCGTCTTCAATCTGCATAAACAAACTAATTTCAAAAAAATTATTTTATAAAAATAAAATTCTTACACCTAAATATATGATTTTAAGGGAAAATTCAAAAAACAACTTTAAAAAAATTTATTATAAAGTTAAAAAAAAATTTAATTTCCCAGTAGTAATAAAGCCTATAAACGAAGGTTCAAGTGTTGGAGTTTATATTTGCAACAAATATAATTTTATTAAAAATCTTAAAAAGTTAGATAATGAACGAGAAATTTTAATTGAGAAATACATTCCTGGAAGAGAAATACAAGTTGCAATTATGGGAAATAAAAAATTGGGAACTATTGAACTAGTCACTCGCAGGAAATTCTATGATTATAAAGCAAAATACGACAAGAACGCTAAAACTAAACATATTTTACCAGTAGATCTTCCTAAAAAAAAAATCAAAGAGGTTGAAAATATTGCCATGAAGGCTCATCGAATTACTGGATGTAGAGGAGTAACTAGAAGTGATTTTAGGTATAGCAATAATAAATTTTATTTATTAGAGGTAAATACCCAACCTGGAATGACCGAACTATCACTAGTTCCTGAAATTGCAAAGTATAAAGGTATTAGTTTTTATAATTTAATTAAATGGATAATTGATGATGCTTCAATTAATAGATAGAGGCAAAATCTATCTATATTTAGTTTTACTATTAATTTTATTTAGTATTCATAATATAAATTCAACAAATTTTATTAACAACTTTTTTAAAATAGAAAAAATAATATTAAAAAGTAGTATTGAAGAAAATATAAACCAAGAAATATCAGAATCTTTAGACCAATTTTATAATTTTAATATTTTTTCAATAAATCCAATCGAAGTTAGAGCAATATTAGATAACTTTAATATCATTAGTGAATATAAAATAAAAAAAGAATATCCTTCGGTTATTAAAATAGAACTAAAAGAAACAAATATATTAGCTTACTATTTTAATGATAATCAAAAGACTTACCTTGGCGAAAATGGAAAAATAATAAAAAACAAACAATTCGTCAAAGATGATTTACCTCTAATTGAAGGCCAGATTAATATTAGCAAATTCTTAGATTTGAAAAAAAAATTAATCAATAATGAATTTAAATTGGATGATTTTATAAAGTTTTATTTCTTCAAATCAAATCGATGGGATATTCAGTTCAAAAATAAAATAATAGTTAAGCTACCCATTGACAATTTAGATGTTTCTTTAAAGTTACTAAAAAACATAATTAAAAATTCAAATTTAAATGATGTAAAAATTATTGATTTAAGGATTAAAAAAAGGGTTATTTTGTCATGACTAAAATTACTTCTCCAATTTCAATTTTGGAATTTGGCTCAACTCATATACGACTAGCTATTTATGATAAATTAATTTTGAATCAAAGTTTATTTTACGAAGAAAAAATTGATTTCACTAGAAATGAAAATTACATTGAAAATCATCCTTTTTTTGATCTGATAATGAAAGCGGAAAAAGATATAGGACAACATTTGAACGAAGTTATATTAATGATGGACTCTTCTAGCATTCATTCATTAGATTTTTCAATTCAAAAAAATTATGATAAAAAAATAGTTACTGATGAGGATATAAACTATTTAATTAATGAGTCTGAGCAAATAATTAAAAAAAACAATCAAGATCAAGATATTTTACATATTATAAAATCTAATATTATTTTTGATAACAAAAATATTGAAAATACAGATAATATTTCACAGAAAGTTTCTAAAGCAAACGTTGAACTTAAATTTATTATGATAAATAATAAAATTTATAATGCGATCAACAACTTATTTATTAAAAAACATATCTCATTAAAGAAAATATTTTGTACAAGTTATATTAAATCTTTAGGATTAATTAATAAAATTGGAATTTCAGATTATAGTTCATTCATAGATATTGGTTTAAAAAAAAGTTCTCTTACAATTTTTAAAGATGATAAGTTGCTATATTTAAACAATACTCATATTGGAGGAGATCACATCACAAAGGATATTTCTAAAGTTTTAAAAATTGATTATAGAAAAGCTGAAGCAGAAAAAATAAAATTTTCTAAAAATAATGAATTTAAGAATAATACCAAAGATAACGAATTACTAAAAAAAATTATCAATTCTAGATTAGAAGAAATAGTTGAATTATTATATTTAAATTGTCCTTTAATTAAAAATGATTTTTTTAATTCTGAATTAAGTCTTTTTTTTACCGGCAATGGCTCAAGAGTATTAAATGATAATTTTTTATCTTTTGGGTCTGAATTTGGCTTTATAAATGAAATGTCAATAATTGATGAGGGCAAAAAAGATTGCTGTGATAGCGCCTTAAAATTCGATTCAAAAAATAAAAAAATACAACCTCACAAACCAATAATAAGTTTAGAGAACAAAGGGTTTTTTGAGAAATTATTTGAGTATTTTACTCGAAAATAGCAATTTTCTGTAACATTTGTTGTTTTTTTAAAAGAAATTAATTTTTATATATTCCCCACATGTCAATTTTAAATCAAAAAACAATAAACAAAAAAATATCTTTAAGTGGCGTTGGTTTGCACACTGGCAAATTGGCAGAATTAAATCTACTACCATCAGCTCCGAATACTGGAATTGTTTTTAAAAGAACTGATTTAAAAGAAAAAAATATTGTTATACCTACATTTGATAATGTAGTAGATGCAACTTTGTGCACAACTTTATCAAATGAGTACGGTGTAAAAGTTTCAACAATTGAACATTTAATGGGAGCCTTGTATGGACTTGGAATAGACAACTTAGTTGTTGAAGTCAACTCTCAAGAATTGCCAATTTTGGATGGATCGGCAAAAGTTTTTATTGAACAAATTTTATCTACTGGAATAAAATCTTCATCAACACCAATAAAGTTAATAAAAATAGAAAAAAAAATTTTATATGAAGAGGGAAGCAAAAGTATATCATTAGATAAATCGAAAGTAGCTTCCGAGATAGATTTTGAAATCAAATTCAAAAATGAAATTATAGGAACCCAAAGAAATAAAATTAACGTATTTAATGACGATTTAAAAAATATTTTTGAGGCTAGAACTTTTTGTTTGTTCGAGGATGTGGAAAAATTAAAAGCATCAGGGTTAGCTCAAGGTGGAAGTCTTGACAATGCAATAGTGGTAGGAGAAAAAGAGATCTTAAATAAAAGTGGATTACGAAACTCCAAGGAATTTGTAAATCATAAAATACTTGACTGTATGGGTGATTTATATTTATCAGGGTATAGAATTGTAGGATCTTTAGCTACCTCAGAAGGGGGTCATAGATTGACCAATAAGATTTTAAGAAAACTTTTCTCGGATAAATCTAACTTTACAGTTATAGAAATTAAGGAAAAAACTTTACCTTATCAAATTTTAGATAGATCTTATCTAAAATCTATTGCATAAAAATAGAAATTTTTTTTATTTCTGCTAATAAATATACATGCGATCATTCACATTAATTTTAATTGTTGCATCATTTATTCTAACTTCTTGTGCTAAAGAAGAAAAGACTATTGAGGTCATTGAAAAAAAAGAAATAGATTTGCAAATGATTGACGCTTATGAAGAAGGCATAAAAGCTCTTGATGAACAAGATAGCTTAGTTGCAGCAAAAAAATTTAGTGAGGCAGAACTTTTGTTTCCTCAATCAATATGGGCCCCAAGGGCTGCATTAATGGCAGCATATTCATATTACTCTTATGAATATTTTTCTGATTGTATCTACGAACTTGAAAGATTCTTAAAAACATATCCAAATCATCCAAGAACAGATTATGCTTATTATTTATTAGCGATTTCATATTATGATCAGGTAGTAGATGAAAGTAGAGACCTTGAATCTATTTTAAAGTCCAAAGAATATTTTTTGTTTTTAATTAATAATTATCCCAATACAGATTATGCAATAGATTCAAATTTTAAACTTGAACTAATTAATGAGATATTAGCTTCAAAAGAAATGTATTTAGCAAGATACTATTTTGATAAGGAAAAATGGATACCATCCATAAATAGATTTAAAATTGTAGTTGAAAAATACGATGACTCAATTTTTATAGAAGAGGCATTACATAGATTGGTAGAAATTCATTATAAACTTGGATTAGAGGGTGAAGCAAAAAAATATGCTTATTTGTTAGGTTATAATTATCAATCTAGCGAATGGTATGAAAAAACATACAAAGTTTTTAATAAAAAATATCAGCCACCCAAAGTTAAATTAAAAAAAGATAAAAATAAACCGTCACTGATTGAAAAAATTAGGTCTAAAATATTTTAATGGAAGATAAAAATTCTGTAAAAAAAAAATATATAAAGAAAATTAAAGAACTAAAAAGACATAATGAACTTTATTATTCAAAAGATAAACCTTCAATTACCGATAAAGAATATGATGAATTAAAAAAGAATATTTTAGAACTAGAAAAAAAATTTACTTTTTTAAAACATAAATATTCACCCTCAAAAAATATAGGCTTTAAACCTTCTAAAATTTTTTTAAAGAAAAAACATAAGGTTCCAATGCTATCTTTATCCAACGTTTTTGATCAAGAAGATTTATTGAATTTTGAAAAAAAAATTAAAAATTATTTAGATTTTAATTCTAATCAATCTTTTGAGTATAGCGTTGAACCGAAAATTGACGGTATATCAGCTTCTTTAACATACAATAACGGAAAATTAATATTGGGCTTATCAAGAGGAGATGGTTACGAGGGAGAAGTGATAACAGAAAATTTAAAAACCATTAGTGAAATTCCAAAAAATGTAAGTCATCAAGATTTTCCAGCAGAAATAGAAATTAGGGGAGAGGTATACATTAAAAAAAATGATTTTGAGGATATAAAAGAAAAATTTGCCAATCCAAGAAACGCAGCGTCTGGTTCATTGAGACAAAAAGATCCCGCAGAAACAAAAAAAATACCATTAAAGTTTGTTGCATATACTTTTGGTTTTTTTGAAAACAATGAATTTATAAAGCAATCTGACTTTTTAAAATCACTTAAAAAATGGGGCTTTAAAACTAGCAAACATAATAAAATTATATCTAACACAACTGATCTAATTAAAAATCATCAAAATATTGAAAAAAAAAGATATGAGTTAGAATATGATGTTGATGGTTTGGTATATAAAATTAATGATCTTAAACTTCAAAGAAGATTAGGTTTTGTTGGTAATGCACCAAGATGGGCTGCGGCTCATAAATTTTCTGCAGCATCATCTTTTTCAAAAATATTAAATATTGAAATCCAAGTTGGAAGAACAGGAGCTCTAACTCCAGTAGCAAAAGTAGAGCCTGTAAATATAGGAGGAGTAGTCGTTTCAAATGCAACATTACACAATGAAGAAGAAATTAATAAGAAAGATATAAGAATCGGAGATGTAGTAAATATAGAGAGAGCAGGAGATGTCATCCCACATGTTATATCTGTAGACCTTTCAAAGAGAGGATCCAAGGTAGAAAAATATAAGTTTCCTGAAAAATGTCCTTCTTGTGGATCAAAAGTTGAAAAAGAATTTAATAAACAAACAAAAAAATATGATGCTGTAAAAAGATGTCCTTCCGACGGATTTTCTTGTGAAAAAATAGCTATAGAAAAAATTAAACATTTTGTATCAAAAGATGCTCTTAATATTGATGGATTAGGAAAGAAAGTTGTGGAAAATTTTTGGGAAAATAGCTTTATACGCTATCCTCAAGACATTTTTAAATTGGATTTTAGTAAAATAGAAAACTTGGAAGGATGGGGTTCACAATCTGCTGCAAACTTAAAATATTCAATTGATAAATCAAAAAACATTTCTCTTAATAGATTTATATTTGCTCTAGGCATTAGGCATATAGGTCAAGAAAATGCAAGACTAATAGCCAAACATTTACAAAAAAAAGACAATTTTGTTAAAATTGATAAAAATTATGATTTTAACTCATTTTTAAATATAGATGGCATTGGAGAAATTCAGATATCTTCTATAAAAAAATTTTTCTCAATAAAAGAAAATTTGTCAATTGTTAAAGAATTATCAAATTATCTGATTATTAAAAATGAAATTGCCAATAATAAGGGAAAATTAAAAAATCTTAGTTTTATGATTACAGGAAAATTAAATAATATGAGTAGAGCTGAAGTAAAATCAATTATAGAAAAAAACTCAGGTAAAATATTAAGTTCAGTAAGTAAAAAACTAAACTATTTAATAATTGGAGATAAGCCAACCACAAAAAAAGTAAATCAAGCTAAAGAATTAGATGTTAAGATTGTAAATCAAAAAGAATTATTTAATTTGTTAAATTAAATTAAGTAACCAGTTTTTCTCACTTTTATTTAAAAACTTAGATATATTGTTGTAGACTTCTAAATTATATTTAAACAAATAATCTTTTTCTTTATTAGTTAATAGATTTTCTTCTATTAAATCCTTATCCATAGGAGCCATAGTTAGATTTTTAAACTGCAATTTTCTCTTGTTTTTTTTTACATAAATTAGATTCTCTATTCTTATTCCAAACTTACCTTCCTCATAATAGCCAGGCTCATTACTTACTATCATTCCCTCTTTTAGTTCAACCGAATTGAATTTTGATATTGATTGAGGTCCCTCGTGAACATTTGAAAAGAAACCAACTCCATGTCCTGTACCATGTCCATAATCTAAATTTATTTTTGACAAGGATGCTCTTGCTTTTCTATCAATTTGATATCCTTTTTTAATCTTATTTAAATCATTCATAGCTACAGCTATATGTCCTTTCAAAACTCTTGTGAAAATATTTTTTATTCTTTTTGGTGGTTTTTTAAAACAAACCGTTCTTGTAACATCTGTTGTTCCAAATTTATATTGACCACCAGAATCACATAAAAAAATATCACTTTTTTTTATTTGTCGGTTTGTATTTTTTGAAGATCTATAATGTATAATTGCACTATTAGGTCCAGAACCTGCAATAGTATTAAAACTTGGATAAATGTAATCTTTATTTTGTTTTCTAAATCCTTCTAGTTTTTTTTCTAAAAACAATTCATCAAAGCCAAAATTTCTTTCTTGTTTTATCCAATACAAAAATTTTGTTAAAGCAGCCCCATCTTTAATATGGGCAGATTTCATATTTTCTATTTCAATTTTATTTTTAATTGATTTTAAATGATAAATTGGATCTTCGAAAAGTTTAATATTGAACTTAGAGGCTATCAAACTTTGATAATAAATTGAGCATGTTAATTTATCAATTACAAAATTTGAGGAATTTATTTTAGATAAAACATCGTAGAATTCTTCAAAACTATAAAATTTTATTTTCTTATAATTTATTTTTTTTTTTATCTTGCTTATTTTTTTTAGATCACTGAAAAAATATATATTCCTTTCCTTATCCATAATTAATCTAGAATATGGTATTGGGCTATTCGGATTATCTTTGCCTCTAATATTAAGCAACCATGCTACATTTTCTGGCGCTGAAACAAATATGTTGTCTGTGCTTTTTTTTATAATTATTTTATGAAGTCTATTAATTTTAGATGATACACTTTCTCCAACAGTTTTATCATGTATCGTAAAGAAAAAGTTTTTTTCCTTTTCTTGTTCAAAATAAATTAAATCAATTAAATTTCTTTTTATTGATATTAATTGGAATTTATTTCCAAAATATCTTTTCAAAGTAGAAACAGTAAATAGTTTTGGATCATATCCAATTCTTTTTACTTTATTTGAATTTAAAATGTTCTTTGGGTAAACATATGGTATTTCAATAATCTTGTAATTTTTTCCACTCTCCATTTTACTTTGTATTAAATATCTACCATCAATAAACAAATAGTTTAATTTTAGAGTGATAATTGCAAATCCTGCAGAACCTGAAAAATTTGACACTGTTTTTAATCTATTTGTAAAAGCATATTCTCCAAAAAATTCATCATTTTTTGGAACTATATATGCATCTAAATTTTGATTTTTTATAAGTTTTTTTAATTCAAAAAGTATTTTCATGATTTAATTCTTCTTTGATATCTAAGCCATCCAGGACTTTTAATTTCACTATCGTAATCAGTATCTTGGTTAAAATCAAAGTCATCCTTATCTTCTTGCATAAATTGGTTATTTTTTTCAATATTTTTTTCAGGAAGTTCATCAATAAATCTAGAAGAAATGCTGTCCATCCAGTCACCTTGATAAAATCTATTTATTGAAAAAGAAATATGAGCAATTTTTTTTGCCCTAGTAATTCCGACGTAGGCCAATCTTCTTTCCTCTTCTAATCCACTCTGTCCTTTTTCTTCCAATGATTTTTGGTGTGGGAATAATCCCTCTTCCCATCCAGGTAAAAAAACTATATCAAACTCTAAACCTTTAGAAGAATGCATTGTCATCAAATTTACTTTTTGTCCATCCCAATCTTGATCCATTGAAGTAGCTAGAGAAACATGTTCTAAAAAACTTTCTAAATTGTCAAATTCTTTCATAGCATTTAAAAGTTCCTTGATATTTTCAAGTCTGTTTTCATTTTCTAAATCTTTTTTATTTTTAAGCATTTGACTATATCCAGATTCATCCAAAATTATTTGTAATAATTTTACATGATTCATTTTTTTATTAAGATCTGATCTCCATTTACTAAGCAAACCAAGAATTGAGCTTAATCCTAATTTAGGCTTTGGTTTAATTAAATTTAATTCAATCATTTTTTGCGAACCAGACTCAAGAGAATATCCATTTTCTTTTGCGTAATCATATATGCTTTTAACTGTCGTTTCTCCGATTGATCTTTTTGGTACATTAATAATTCTTTCAAATGATAAATCATCTCTTGGTTGATTAACAATTCTCAAATAAGCAATACAATCTTTTATTTCTAATCTTTCATAAAATTTTGTACCTCCAATAATTCTATAAGGTATACCAATTTTTAAAAAACGTTCTTCAAATTCTCTAGTTTGAAAAATTGCTCTTACTAGAATTGAAATATTATTTAAGTTAAATTTTTTTTTCATTTTCTCTATTTTTTCTCCCACGCCTACCGCCTCATCTTTTCCATTTCTGTAACTATCTAAATAAACATTCTCTCCCTCTTCTCCATCCGTAAAAAGAGTTTTGCCGACTCTATTTTCATTGTTTGAAATTAAACTTGATGCTACTGATAAAATATTTTGCGTTGATCTGTAATTTTTTTCTAATCTTATTATCTTTGTATTTTGATAAGTTTTATCAAATTCCAAGAAATTTTTAATTTCCGCACCTCTCCAACTGTAAATTGATTGATCATCATCGCCCACACAACAAATATTTTTATTTTCCATAGATAATAAGTTGAGCCACTTGCTTTGAATAAAATTTGTGTCCTGGTATTCATCAACTAAAATGTATTTAAAATTTTTTGAATACATTTTCGTTATATCGGGATTCTTTTCAAATATTTTTATACAATGCAGTATTAAGTCATTAAAATCACAAGCATTTAAATCAATTAATTTAGATTGATAAATGTTGTAAATTTTAAGGAAAGATTTTTCTAATTTATCGCTTTTTTTAAGGGCAACATCTTCCGGATACCAACCTTTATTTTTCCATTTTTCAATTATATTAAGAATATAATTTGGAGAGATTTTTTTTGTGTCAATGTCTTCTGATTTACAAATATTTTTTATTAATTTTTTTTGGTCATCTTGATCAACTATAGTAAAATTATAATTTAAATCTGCTGCTCTGGCATGCTTTCTTAAAATTTTTACACATATAGAATGAAATGTTCCTACCCATGGCATTCCAAATTTTTTTTTTTTTAAATTTAAAAGCACTCTACTTAGCATTTCATTGGCAGCTTTATTGGTAAATGTTACAGCTAAAATTTCATTTGGAGTTGCTTTGCCGGATAAAATTATATGACAAATTTTAGATGTTAATACTTTTGTTTTCCCAGAACCTGCTCCAGCGACAATTAATAATGGACCATTTAAATAAGTTACAGCTTCTTTTTGTTTATCATTCAAATTATTTAAATAATCAAAATTTAACATTTCAAATTTAAGTTGTATAAGTACATTTAAAAATCATGAAAAAAGATTCATTTAATCTACCTTTTAAAAGTAATTTTTTTAAAGAACAAGATCCTTTTCATCTTGTATTGGTTTTTTTTATTGTTTTTTTTGGAACAGCTATTTTTTTTTCAATACCTACATTTTATGACTATAAAAAATATAACCAAGAAATTGAGGAAACCATCAATAAAGAGTTCAAAATCAAATTACACAATTTACAAGACATAAGTTTTAAATTTATTCCATCCCCCCATTTATTGATTCAAAAAGCAGAACTTAAAATTCGTGAGAATGAGATCGAATCAATTTCTAAATTGGAAAATATTAAAGTTTTTATTTCAATAATGGATTTATATCAATCAAATGATTTTAAAATAAAAAAAGTTTTTGTAAATAAAGCTAATATATATTTAAATAATTTATCGCTAAAAAATTTTATAATAAATTTAAAAAAAAGTGTTGTAAATAATTTATTTATTAAAAATAGCACAATATTTTTCAAAGATAACAACAAAGAAATAACATTAATATCTACACTTAAAAATTTTGAATATAAAATTGATTTTACAAATAACAAAAAAATTCTAAACATGACTGGAAATATTTTTGACTCAGATTATAAATTTAATTATTTTATAGATTACAATAGGCCAAATGTTCAAAATTTTAACTTAGAATTAAAAGATCCAAACGTATCAATTAAAAATAAATTAACTGAAGATATTTTTTCTGCTAGCGGCAAGCAAGAAGGAAATTTTGAAATAAAATTTTTTAATACAAAGAATTCTTTAAGTTATGCTATTATTAATAGTAATATAGAATTTAACAATATAAATAAAAAAAATTCAAACTTTGATTTAAGTGGATCAATTAGTTTTAACCCTTTTCATTTCAATTTAACAACTAATTTAAAAAAAATTAATTTGTTTGAATTAGAAAAAATACTTTTTTCTTTATATAAAAATAGAAACTCTAAACTGGAAAATTTATCAGGTAAATTAAAAATAAATTTTAACAACATTGATAATAAAGTTATTAATAAGGGTTCTTCCAACTTATTATTTGAAAATTCAAATATAAATGTAAGTCAACAAATATTTAATGTAGGGGATTTTGCTAAATTAGAGATAAGTGATTATGAGTATTTAGATGATGTTGATCAAACACTACAAGTGAAATTAAAATTGAATATTTTAGATGTTGAAAAATTTAATAGATTTTTATTTAATTATAAAAAAAATAAAATTTTGTCAAAAAAATTATTTTTCACTTTACGATATAATTCAAATACTAAAACCAGCCTGATATCAAAAATATCAAATAAAAATTTTATCAATAGTGCAGAATTTTACAAATTTAAAAATATCCAGCAGTTAAAAATTTTATTAAGAGATGATGAAGTATTTAATTTGGAGTAATCATTTTTTTTGGATCAACTATTTTTATATAATCCTTTTCACTAATTAGGCCGCTTCTTACAGCTTCATATTTTAAAGTTGTTCCATTCTTAAGTGCAGTTTTTGCAATTTTAGCTGCATTGTCATATCCAATTTTTGGAGCTAGTGCTGTAACTAACATTAAAGAATTATTTAAATCTTCTTTTATTTTTTTTGTATCGGCCTTAATGCCTTTTACACAAAATTTTGCAAAATTTTTTGAACTATCAGCTATAAGATCAATTGATTGAAGTATGTTGTGAGCAATCAAGGGTTTAAATACGTTTAGTTCAAACTGACCTTGTGAACCTGCAATAGTTATACCGTTGTGGTTTCCTATTACTTTAACACATACCATAGTGACAGCTTCTGATTGAGTTGGATTTACTTTTCCAGGCATTATTGATGATCCTGGCTCATTTGCTGGAAGAATTAATTCACCATAACCTGCCCTTGGACCAGATCCAAGAAATCTAATGTCGTTTGCTATTTTCATAAGACAAACAGCCGCTGTATTTAATGTTCCAGAAAAATTAACAATTGCATCATGAGAAGCTAAAGCAGCAAATTTATTTTTAGCAGGCTTAAAATTAATTTTTGTAATCTTACTAATTTCTTTACATATTTTTTTGTCAAAGTTTTTTTTTGTATTTATACCTGTTCCAACAGCCGTTCCTCCTTGCGCTAATAAATAAATTTCATTTAAAGCATTTTTTATTCTACTGATAGTTTCTTCCAGTTGAGATTGATATCCAGAAAATTCTTGACCCAATGTCAAAGGAGTAGCATCTTGAAGATGAGTTCTTCCGACTTTAATTATATTCTTGAACTTTATAACTTTTCTTTTTAATTCTTTATTGAGCAACTTTAGCGATGGTAGCAATTTATCTTTTGTTTCAAGTGCTACGGCAATATGCATTGCACTTGGAAAAACATCGTTCGTAGATTGTGATTTATTAACATGATCATTTGGATGAACTGGTTTTTTTGAACCTAATTTTCCTCCTAGAATTTTAATAGCTCTATTAGCAATTACCTCGTTAACATTCATATTGGTTTGAGTTCCAGATCCAGTTTGCCATACTTTCAATGGGAAATGTTCGTCAAGCTTCCCATTAATTACGTTCTCTGAGGCTTTAATAATAGCATTTGCAATTTTCGAATCTAATTGCTTTTCTTTTTTGTGAACTATTGCAGCTGATTTTTTAATTATTGCTATTGACTTAATTAATATTGGTCTAACTTTAAACTCTCCAATATCAAAATATTTTTTAGACCTTTGTGTAGAAGCTCCCCAATACTTATCCACAGACACATCGATTCCGCCTATGCTGTCGTATTCTTTTCTTGTTTTCATAATATAATCAAAGGTATTAAAATGTTATACATTAAAAAAATTAAAAATCCTAGCAGTTGAAAAAATAAGGAGAAAAATGACAAATTTTGAAAAAGTAGGTTTATTTATGAGTACCTTTGGACAAGAGGTTAAAAAAAAATCTGAGCTTTCTGGTGAAAAAACAAATTCTTTAAGACTAAGTTTAATTCAAGAGGAGCTGGATGAGCTAACCAAAGCTATAAAAGAGAAAGATATTTTAGAAGTCGCAGATGCCTTGACAGATATATTGTATGTCACATATGGAGCAGGACATTCTTTTGGAATTAATTTAGATAAATGTTTTGACGAGGTTCAAAAATCAAACATGAGTAAACTAGGAAAAGATGGAAAGCCAATTTATAACGAAAATGGAAAGGTCATGAAAGGACCAGACTATTTTAAGCCCGATCTATTAAAATTTTTGATAAAAAATTAAACCCAGAATGGCTTTTTTACTTTAATTTTAGCTTTATTTGTAATTATAATTTCTTCTAACTTGAAGTTAGGATCTTTAAATTTGAATAGCCCTAAAGGAAAGTTTGAATTATTAACAATCTTTCCTATTTCATTATTGTCAATTTTAATTGCTTCATCCAAATCAACTTTTCCTTCAATAATTTCAATTGGATAAATTCTTCTACTAATTTTTTCTTTTAATTTCATTCTAGCAGTATTTTCTTGACCAACATAACAACCTTTTTTAAAATCTATTGCATTTAATTCTTCAGAGTTAGTTTCCAGTCCAAATATTTTATTTTGAAAATTTTCTGTATCAGAGTTTGGTATGCCAAGAGAATGGCTTAATTGATAGTATTCATTGATATTTGAAATTTTAAGATTTAATTTTTTTGCAGATAAATAAAGTTTTTCAAGATTAATTACTATTCTTGCACCTAAATCAGCACATCTGGGATCTAAAAAAACAGAATCTTCTTTAAATTTAATAGTCATACCAGTTTTGTTATTGGCATTTTTAAATTCAGTAAATTTATCTTTTGATAATGCGGCAACAACAAATTCATTTGAAAGATTAGTGATTTCTACTTTTGAGCGTAATTTATATAAGGTTAGTTGTTTATAAAGATTTTCTATTTGATATTTTGGACAATCTAAAAAATATCCATTTTTATGTTTAACAATTATAAATTCAAATAAATATTTTCCTTGGGGAGTTAATAGATATGAAAAACAACTTTGATTATCAGATACTTTATTTAAATCATTACTAATAATATTTTGCAAGTAGTTAAATGTATCTTCTCCACTTACATAAATTATACCTCTATCTTCTAAAATATAAATATTATCTTTATTCATAATTGATTATTAATTAAATATAATATAGTAACTTTTTTACCAAATGTTAGATCTAATAATTAAAAATGGAATGTGTTTTGTTGATGGAAAGATTCAAAAGTTAAGCATTGGAATTAAAAATGGTAAAATAATCGAAATAGGTGAAATTAAACAAGAAAAATCAAAAAATGAATTTAATGCAGAAAATTTAACTGTATTACCAGGGTGTATTGATACACAGGTTCATTTTAGAGAGCCTGGCTCGACTGACGCTGAAGATTTACACTCCGGAAGTAGAGCGGCTATAGCAGGGGGTATAACAAGTGTTTTTGAAATGCCAAATACAAATCCTCCCACAACTACAAAAGATGAATTTAATAAAAAACTAAGTTTAGCAAAAAATAGAATGTATTGTAATTATGCATTTTATTTCGGCGCAACCCCAGACAACTTTGACGAATTAGCAAAAGTAAATGAAATAGAAGGATGTTGTGGAATCAAGCTGTTTGCAGGTTCGTCCACTGGAAACCTTCTTGTAGATAAAGAAGAGGATATAGAAAAAGTATTTGAGCATGCGTCAAAAGTAGTTTCAGTTCACTCGGAAGATGAAGAGATTTTAAATTTAAGAAAAAAATTAAGAGAAAAAAACAATGTTAAAACTCATCCAATTTGGAGAAATGAAGAAGTTGCAATGTCTTCGACAAGAAGAATTGTTAAAATTGCAAATAGGCTAAATAAAAAAGCACATATTCTACATGTTACCACAAAAGAGGAGGTTAATTTTTTATCACAACATAAAGGAAATATTACATTTGAAATTACTCCGCAGCATTTAACTTTACATGCTCCTGATTGTTATGACAAACTTGGAACTTATGCTCAGATGAATCCGCCTTTAAGAGACAAGCACCATTATGATAGATTGTGGTATGGAGTAAGAAATAATTTTAATGACACAATTGGATCTGATCATGCCCCACATTTAAAAGTAAATAAAGAAAAAGAATATCCAAATTCACCATCAGGGATGCCCGGGGTACAAACTTTAATGCCAGTAATGTTAAACCATGTAAATGATAAAAAATTATCACTTAATCAATTAATTAATCTTGTTTGTGAAAATCCTGTTAAAATTTTTGGAATTAAAAATAAAGGATTTATCAAAGAAGGATATGATGCCGACCTTACAATTGTTGATATGAACAAAACAATTGAGATTAAAAATTCAAATATTGAGAGTAAATGTGGCTGGTCTCCATTTGATGGATATAAATTTAAAGGATCTCCAGTTGCAACTATAATTGATGGAAAAGTTAAGATGGAAAAAGGAAAAATTATAGGTGACCCTGAAGGACTACCAATTGTATTCAAAAAAAAATAATTATAAAATAATATTATTCTTAATTACAATCTTATTTTGCACAAATTCATATTCAGGAATTAATGAAAAACAAAAGTCGGTAATTGAGGCGCAATTATTTTTAATGAACGAAGGTATGATTTCAAAAAAAGCAGTTTTTGAAAAAGCAAAAATTTTTGATAGTAAAGGATTTTTCGGAATGAACTCAGATGTAATGACACAAGAAGAATTTGATAAATTTTTAAAAAAACAGGAGCGAAGGACCCAACATTAAAAATATATTTAAAAATTAATTTTTAAATGCTTTTTCCAGAAAAAGTGTTTACAAGAACAACACCCATTACTATAAGAAATAATCCCAGAACTGCTTGCCAGCTAAGACTTTGTTTAAAAAAAAAGTATCCGAAAATTGCAATTGTAAATATTCCTAATCCGCTCCAAGTTGCATAAACAATAGCAATTGGAATTTTGTGTAATACATGAGTGAGGCAGTATAGAGCTGATAGATAACAGGTGGCAGCAACTGCTGTAGGGAATAATTTTGTGAAATTTTGAGTGGAAGGAAGAAGAAGTGTGCCTGCCACTTCACAGAAAATTGCAACGAACATAAAAAAATAAGCTTTTGTCATTATATTAAAATTTTATTTTTTATTAAATCTTGCTTTATTTCATCTAAAATTGCTGGATCGTCAATTGTTGCTGGCATTTTATATTCTTCTTTATCAGCAATTTTTCTTACTGTTCCTCTTAATATTTTACCCGACCTTGTTTTTGGTAATCTTTTTACCACAATTGCTGTTTTAAATGCCGCTACAGGACCAACTTTATTTCTAACCATTTGAATGCATTCTTTTGATATAATTTCATTATCCTTTATAACGCCAGCTTTTAAAGCAATAAGACCTATAGGAAGTTGACCTTTTAATTGATCCTTAATTCCTATAACCGCACATTCGGCTACAGATTGATGTTCTGAAAGAACTTCTTCTATTGCGCCAGTTGACAATCTGTGTCCAGCGACATTAATAATATCATCTGTTCGTGACATAATCCAAACATAACCATCTTCATCAATGTGTCCTGCGTCATATGTTTGATAATAACCTTCATAGTTAGTCATATAATTTTCTTTATATCTTTGATCTGCATTCCATAGGGTTGGAAATGTGCCCGGAGGTAATGGAAGTTTGACAACTATATCACCCATCTCATTTGGTTTTGCCAAAGAATTATCTGGTTTGATTATTCTTACATCATACCCTGGAACAGGTTTAGAAGCTGAACCATATTTTGTTTTCTGCATTTCTATACCAGTGCAATTTCCACTTATTGACCAACTTGTTTCAGTTTGCCACCAATGATCAATTACTGGAACTTTCAATAAATTTTCAGCCCATTTTATTGTGTCTGGATCAGCCCTTTCTCCAGCTAAGAATAAAGATTTAAATGAACTTAAATCATATTTAGAAAAAAACTTTCCTTCAGGATCTTCTTTTTTAATTGCTCTAAAAGCAGTTGGAGCAGTAAATAAAGATTTAATTTTGTAATCTGAAATTATTCTCCAGAAAACTCCAGCATCTGGCGTACCAACAGGCTTACCTTCAAATAAAACTGTGGTGCATCCTTTAAATAATGGAGCATAAACAATATAAGAATGACCCACTATCCATCCAATGTCACTTGCTGACCACCAAACATCATCTTCATCAATATTATAGATGTTTTTCATGGTCCATTTTAATGCTACAATGTGACCACCTGTATCTCTAACTATTCCTTTGGGTATTCCTGTTGTTCCAGATGTATATAAAATGTAAGCAAAATCATTAGACCCCATTTCAACACAGTCTTTATCTTTTGCGTTAGACAAAGCCTCATCCCAACCAATCTCTTTGGGAGCATTTAATTTTACCTCATGATCTTTTCTTTGAAAAAATATTACTTTTTCTAATTTATGTTTTGCAATCTTTAATGCTCCATCGACCAAAGGTCTGTATTCAACTGTTTTTCCTGGTTCAAACCCACATGAAGCTGTAATTAAAATTTTTGCCTTACTGTCGTCTATCCTACTTGCAAGTTCATTTGAGGCAAATCCACCAAAGACAACAGAGTGTATGGCTCCAATTCTACCACAGGCAAGCATTGCAACTACTGCCTCAGGTATCATCGGCATGTAGATAACAACTCGATCTCCTTTTTTAATTCCAAGATTGTCCAAAGCTCCTGCAAATTTAGAAACTTTTGCTTTTAATTGACTAAATGTAAATTGAGCTTTGTTTCCCGTTATTGGACTATCATAAATTAATGCAAGTTTATCTCCTTTGCCCTGTTCAATATGATGATCCAAAGCATTATAACAAGTATTTGTAACTCCATCCTCAAACCATTTATAGAATGGAGATTTAGTTTTGTTTAAAATTTTACTTGGTTTTTTAAACCAAAAAATATCTTCAGAAACATTTTTCCAAAAATCTTCAGGATTTTTTATTGAATTTTCATAAATTTGATTAAATTTTTGACCCATTATGATTTGTTATTAAGAACCATTATTAATAAGATTTAATGTTATAGGTTGCATTTAATTTTAAAAAGTTAATAAAATCAATACTTTTTAATGCTCAAAAAAACTTTTAATACTCATTTATATTTGATATTAAGCCCATAACTTAGGAATGACCATATTGGTCGTTCTGTAGTTTAAATTTAAACTATAAATAAACAAAAGAGGGAGTTTTTAATATGAAAAAACTTAAACTTTTTGCGCTAGCAACTGTTGCCCTATTGGGTTTTTCAGGTGCTGCAAACGCAGAAACTGTTCTCTTGGCTTCTGACGACTTTGTTGGAATTTCCTTTTGGGTAATTTCAATGGGTATGTTGGCTGCTACTGCATTCTTTTTCATGGAAAGAGGATCAGTTGCATCTGGATGGAGAACTTCAGTAACGGTTGCAGGACTTGTAACTGGTATTGCATTTATCCACTACATGTACATGAGAGGTGTATGGGTACAAACTGGAGAATCACCAACTGTATATAGATACATTGACTGGTTAATCACTGTGCCACTACAGATGGTAGAATTTTATTTAATTCTCGCAGCTGTAAGAAAAGTACCTGGAGGAATATTCTGGAGACTATTAATCGGATCTTTAGTAATGCTAATAGGTGGATACATGGGAGAAGCGGGTTACATCAATTCTCTTCTTGGTTTCATAATTGGTATGGCTGGATGGTTATACATTCTTTATGAAGTATTTTCAGGTGAAGCTGGAAAAGCAGCAGCTAAAAGTGGTAACAAAGGTCTTGTAACTGCATTTAGTGCAATGAGAATGATCGTAACAATTGGTTGGGCAATATACCCATTAGGTTATGTATTTGGTTACCTAACAGGTGGTGTAGATGCTGAATCACTAAACGTGATTTATAACCTTGCAGACTTTATTAACAAAATCGCATTCGGTTTAGTTATTTGGGCTGCAGCGATGCAAAATACATCGGCTAGATCTAGATAATAATTATTACTAGACTGGACTTTAATTTAATAGGGCGAGTATGTTTTACATACTTGCCCTATTTTTTTTAGTTATTATATAAATCGCATGGCAAAAATTACTTATATTGAACATAACGGCAAATCTCACACAATTGATGTAGAAAATGGCTTAACTGTTATGGAGGGTGCCGTTCAAAATGATATACCTGGAATTGATGCTGACTGTGGTGGCTCAATGGCATGCGCTACCTGCCATGTTTATGTCAAAGAAGATTGGTTTAATAAAGTTCCATCTAAAGCAGAAGGAGAAGACGACATGTTAGATCAAGCTTATGAACCTAAAAAAAACAGTAGACTAAGTTGCCAACTTATAATCTCAGATGAGCTAGATGGATTAACAGTTAATTTACCAGAGAAACAAGTTTAATGATAAAAACAGATGTAGTAATAATCGGAGCAGGTCCAACAGGATTATTTTGCGCACATCAATTGGGCGTTATAGGTCTGAAATGCGAAATAATAGATAATCTAAATAAAGCAGGTGGACAATGTATTGAGCTTTATCCTGATAAACCTATTTACGACATCCCTGCAATACCCGAATGCACAGGCGAAGAATTAACCAAAGGTTTACTTAAACAAATTGAACCGTTTAATTTTAAAATTCATCTTAATCAAAGAGTGGAGAAATTATCTAAAGAGGGAAATAATTGGAAAATAACTACAAGTAATAAAAATGAATTTCTATCTTCAAGCATTATAATAGCAGGAGGCGTTGGGTCATTTGAACCTAGAAAATTTACTGTGAAAGAATGTGAAAAATTTGAGAATAATTCAGTACTGTATTCGATTAAAGATAAATCAATATTTAAAGAAAAGACAGTTTCTATTTTTGGAGGTGGTGATAGTGCATTAGATTGGGCTATAGAATTGTCAAAAAATTCAAAAGTAATATTAGTTCATAGAAGAGATGAATTTAGAGGAGCATCATCAAGTGTGGATAAGGTCAAAAAATTAGAAAAAGAAAACAAAATTGAATTATTTACAAAACATCAGTTATCTAAAATATCTGGAGATAGCAAACTAGAAGGCATCGAAATAAAGCATGATGACGATACAGTAAAATCATTTAAAACAGATTATCTATTAGGTTTTTTTGGTTTAATTATGCAACTTGGTCCCATTTTAGATTGGGGACTGAATGTTGATAAAAAAACAATACCAGTAAACACAGAGAATTTTGAAACCAATCAAAAAGGAATTTTTGCAATTGGTGATATTTGTTCATATCCAGGAAAATTAAAACTTATCTTATCTGGTTTTCATGAAGGTGCTTTAGCAGCAAGAGGATGTTTTAAATATGCAAGACCAGATGAAAAATTAAGATTTGAATTTACAACAACTTCAAAAGCTATCCGTGAAAGACTAGGTAAGTCAAATTGATAGAACTTTTTTCAGCTGACACTCCTAATGGAAAAAAAATTAGCATTATGCTTGAGGAGATTAATTTTGAATATAAAGTCACAAAATTAAACTTAAATAATGGTGACCAGTTTAAAACTGAGTTTAAAAAAATAAGTCCTTTTAGTAAAATTCCTGTAATCATTGATCATAAAAATAATGGAGAAGCAATTTTTGAATCTGGAGCCATACTTATATATCTTGGTGAAAAAAGTGGAAAGTTTTATGATAACAATGAGAGATTAAAAATTAATCAATGGTTAATGGCCCAAATGGGTTATGTAGGACCTATTATTGGGCAACATCATCAATTTCATCATTACAATCCTGGAAAAAGCGAATTTGGAGAAGAGCGATACTTTAAGATCACTCGATCAATCTACAAAGATTTAGATGAAAGACTTAGTCACTCAAATTTTTTGGCAGGTCCAAACTATACAATAGCAGATATTGCAACCTGGCCATGGATTGCAAGGCATGAGTGGCATGATATCGGATTAAAAAACTTCAAGAACTTAACTAGATGGTATTTAGAAATATCAAATAGAAAAGCTGTTATTAAAGGTTATGATTTTATGAAAAGAGGTGAAATTATTCCTAAACCTTAATCGTCAGCGTAAACTTTCTCTTCTTTTTCGTGTTTTTCTTGAGCAGCAATACATAAGGTTGCGACAGGTCTTGCTATTAATCTTTTTAAACCTATAGGTTCTCCAGTATCATCACAAAAACCATATGTACCATTCTGAATTCTTTTTAAAGCTGAATCTATTTTTGCAATTAATTTTATTTGTCTATTAATTGCTCTTAGTTCAACATTTTTTTCTGTATAAGAGCTTGCCTGATCAACAATGTCTGCTGATGTACTATTGTCATCTAATGAGCTGTTATAGATGGCTTCGTTGCTACTTCTTTTTAAATCAGTCTTCCAATCTTGTAATTTTTTTTTGAAAAAAGCTAAATGCTTTGGACACATGTATTTTTCAGTTTCTTTAGGGGTATATGTCTTAGAAATTTTTACCATCTCAATATTTAAAAATCCGGTGAATATATTCATCAATTGACTACTGTCAAGAAAGCATTAATTGTGTAAATTAAAGAAAATGGCTAATAATAAAAAAAAAATTTTAAATTTATTTTATATTTTTATTACCGCACATTTAGTTCTATGGACAGTTGTGCCCTCGATCGTCAATCAAAATTTACCTTTAGACACAATAGAAGCTTTAGCCTGGGGCAGTAATTTAGATTGGGGATTCAATAAACATCCTCCATTAAGTGCTTTTTTTTCAGAAATTTTTTTTAGAGTATTTGGATCGCAAGACTGGGCATATTATTTATTAAGTCAAATATTTGTAATCATTTCTTTTTATTTTGTTTTTAAATTGTCACAAGATTTACTAAACAATTTGAAACTAAGTTTTATTGCAGTCTTATTATTAGAAGGAATTTTTTTTTATAATTTTACTACACCAGAATTTAATGTGAACATCAGTCAATTACCTTTTTGGGCTCTTACAGTATATTTTACTTGGAATATTTTTAAAAAAAAACAACCACAAGTTTTTGATTTAATTTTATTAGGAATTTTTGCAGCCGCAGGAATTCTTTCTAAATATTTGTTTTTATATTTGTTAATTTCTATTGACTTATTGTTTGTTTATTTAATATTAGTCGCAAAAGATAGAAAATTTCAATTTAATTATTTAATATCTTTAGAAGTATTTTTATTGTTATTAATTCCACATTTAGTTTGGTTAACAAATAATGAATACGTGACAATTACTTATGGACTTGCAAGAACTGGTCTTGAGCCGAGCCAAATAATTAATCATATAATAAATCCAATTTTATTTGTTCTAAAACAAATTGGTCTTCTCATACCATTTTTTGCATTATCTTTTATATTGATAAAAAAAATTAAAAATAAAGTAAATTTAAAAGATAAAAAATTAATTTTTCTAATTTTTATTAATTTAGTTCCTATTATTTTGATGGCAATTACTTCATTAATTTCTGGCTCAAAAATTAGAACTATGTGGATGACACCATTTTATTTATTTATGGGTTTATTAATAATTTATTTATTCAAAAATCAGATAAATTTAAAAAAGTTAAATAATTTTATTATTAGTTTAGTATTCTTATTTTTATTTTCGCCATTTGTTTATGCTTATGTTTCTTTATCTAAAGATGATAAACGAACTGATTATCCAGGAAAAGAAATTGCTAATAAAGTCCAGACAGAATGGGATAATAATTTTGATGATCCAATAGAATTTGTAATAGGAGATGAATGGAAGGCTGGAAATCTTTCATATCATTTAAAATCTAGGCCTAAATGGGAAGGTTTTTTAAATAATAACAATATTCTTAACGAAGCCAAAGAATATATTTGCATAGATAATATTTGTATAGGAACATACAAATAAAATATGAAAAATACAGATAGTGTAATTAGTTTTATAAATAAAACTCCAAAGTCAGAATTACATCTGCATATCGAGGGCAGTTTAGAACCTGAGTTAATGTTTAAACTATCAAAAAGAAATAAAATTGAAATCCCTTTTAAATCTGTAGATGAAATAAGGTCTGCTTATAATTTTACAAATTTAGATTCATTTTTAAAAATTTATTATGAAGGATCAAATGTATTAATTACTGAGGAAGACTTCTTTGATCTAACGTGGGAATATATTTTAAGATGTAAAAATGATAACATTGTTCACACTGAAATTTTCTTTGATCCACAGTCGCATACCTCAAGAGGAATAAATTTTAGCGATATAGTTAATGGTATTTACAAAGCATTAACTAAAGCAAATAATGAATTTCGAATAACATCAAAAATTATTATGTGTTTTTTGAGACATTTAGATGAAGAATCTTGTTTTGCGATATTGAAGGAAGCAGTTAACCATAAAGATAAAATAATTGGAGTTGGTTTAGACTCATCAGAAAAAGGAAATCCACCTAAAAAATTTAAAAGATTATTTGAAGAGGCAATTAAAGAGGGTTTTTTAACCGTTGCGCATGCTGGCGAAGAAGGGCCACCAGAATATATTTGGGATAGTTTAAATTTGCTAAAAGTAAAAAGGATAGATCATGGAGTTCAATGTTTAAAAGATGATAAACTTGTTAATAATCTTAAAGAAAATAATATACCTTTAACTGTATGTCCTCTATCCAACATAAAATTACGCGTTTTTGACAAACTTGAAAACCATAATTTAAAAAAAATGTTAGATGCAGGACTTAGAGTAATGGTGAATTCAGATGATCCGGCATACTTTGGAGGTTATTTAAATACAAATTTAATTGAAACATCTAAAGCTTTAAATTTAAGTTTAGATGAAGTAAAAATTTTGATTCAAAATTCATTTAAATCCTCATTCTTGGATGAAAAAAGTAAAAATTTTTGGTTGAATAAGATATAATTTAAATAAAAATTAGCTCATGAAGATTAAGATATTAATTCCTGTTTATAATGATTTTGAGTCAGTATCAAAATTGATTAATGAAATTAATTCTAAAATAACAAATCTTAGTCAAGAGTTTTCAATAATTTTAATAAATGATGGTTCTACAGACAAAGTTGAAATCGATGTTTCAAAAATTGACAAAATTAATTCAATAAAAATTATAAATATGAAAGAAAATAAAGGGCACGCAAGATGTAACGCCACAGGATTAAAATATATTTTTGAAAATGAGGAATTTGATTATGTAATTCCTATGGATGGTGATGGAGAGGATAGGCCTGAAGAAATATTAAAGTTTGTAGAATTTATAAAATATGATGATTCAAAACCTATTGTTGGAGAAAGAATTAAAAGATCCGAAGGTTTATTTTTCAAATTATCTTACGCTGTACATAAATTGATAACTTATGTTTTTACAGGACATTCAATTAAGTTTGGAAATTATACTTGCTTACCAAAAGCGACAGTAGAAAAAATGATTAATGATAAGGCTACTTGGAGTAGTTTCTCTGGATCGTTGGTTAAATTAGAAAAGAATAGATCAACAGTAGCTTCAATAAGGGGACCCAGATATTTTGGTCCATCTAAAATGAGTTTTTACAATTTAATAAAGCACTCCCTATCAATTATTGCAGTATTTAAAACAAATGTAATTATAAGATCAATTTTATTTTATTTAATTTATTTATTTTTAATTTCAGAAAATATAACTTACATAACTTCAATTCCTTTAATTATAATTGTGATTTTTGTTATTTCAGTATTAGGAATATCAAAAAGAGAAAACTTAGATGAATTAAACAATTCTTTATTAAATATTTCAAATATAGATAATTTAAAATAATGATTTTAACCAATGAACAAGTTAATAATTACAAAAAAGATGGAGCCATAGTAATAAAAGATATATTTAAACCTTGGATAAATTTATTAAGAAAAGGTTTTCAGGAAGTTTTAAATAATCCAGGCCCTCATGCACGAGAAAACACAGGTATTAATGAAAATGGTCGTTTTTTTGAAGACTATTGTAACTGGAATCGAATTAAAGAGTTCAAGAAATTTGCAAAAGAATCTCCAGCAGCACAAATTGTTGCAGAAGCAACAAATTCAAAATCAATACAAGTATTTCATGATCACATTTTTATTAAAGAACCTAGTACAAGCAAACCAACCCCATGGCACCAAGACATGCCATATTACTGCGTAGATGGTGAAGATACGGGTAGTTATTGGATACCTCTTGATCAAGTTAATAAAGAAAATACTTTAAAATTAATATTAGGCTCACATAAATGGCCCAAGCTAATTCAACCTACAAAATGGTCAAATGATAGACCTTGGTATAAAAATAATATTGATTTTATGGAAATGCCTAGCATTGAAAAATTAAATAAAGAAATAATGATACCTGATCTTAAACTGGGTGATGCAGTTTTATTTAACTTTAAGATTGTCCATGGAGCATCTGGCAATAATTCTACAGATCGGCGTCGTGCTTTTTCAATGCGATTTATAGGTGATGATGTACGTTATATAGATCGTGGCGGTGAAACTTCACCTCCATTTAAAGGCATTAATTTAAAGATTGGAGATACCCTAAGAAGAGACTGGTTCCCAGTAGTTTGGAGCAGATAATTGAAAAAGATATTATTTTTTTTTCTATTTTTTTGTTCAACTGCATTTAGCCAAGAGAATGGTAAAGCATATTTTGCTGGAGGTTGTTTTTGGTGCATGGAAGAATCATTTGAAAAAAAAGAAGGTGTATTAGATGTAATTTCTGGATATTCTGGAGGCACTACAGAAAATCCTAACTACGAAGAAGTAACATATGGAAACACAGGACATTTTGAAGTTATAGAAATTGTATACGATAAGAGTAAAACCAACTTTGAGGAATTGCTAAGTCATTTCTGGAAAAATATAGATCCTTTTGACGAGTATGGTCAATTTTGTGATAAAGGATATAGCTATAGATCTGTTGCCTTTTATAAGAATAACAAAGAAAAAGATTTAATTAAAAAAAGTATTATTAAATTAGAAAATAGATTTAAAAGAAAAATTGTTACTTATGTAAGGAAATTTGAAAAATTTTATATGGCAGAAAAAAAACATCAAGATTTCTATATAAAAAAATTTGCAAGTTACTTAAGATACAAAAAAGCATGTGGAAGAGAAAGAATTTTAAATAAAATTTGGAATTAAATGAACATAGTTAATTTTACTCCAGTATCAGCATTAATTGGTGGCCTCTTAATAGGATTGTCAGTTGCTTTATTTTTTATCCTTAATGGGCGTATGATTGGAATTAGTGGAATAGCTAGCAATTTTTTAGTTTCAAAAAATAATCGAGTTGACAATTTTTTATTTTTAGTAGGATTAATTCTAGGACCGTTAATATATAGTTATATAACAGGTAAAGAAATTAACATATCAATTTCAAGTTCATTAAATTTATTAATTATAGGTGGAGCTCTGGTTGGGTTTGGAACAAGGTTAAGTAGTGGCTGCACTAGCGGTCATGGAATTAGTGGAATAAGTCGATTTTCTTTAAGATCAATCATAGCAACAATAACTTTTATGGTGGTTGGTATACTAACTGTTTTAATTACAGGAATATTATGAACAAGATAGTGGCACTACTTTGTGGAACAATTTTTGGTATCGGACTTGTTATTTCTGAAATGATTAATCCATTAAAAGTTTTAGGTTTTTTAAATATTTTTAGAGATTGGGATCCCTCACTTGCATTTGTAATGATTGGAGCGCTTATTGTTTCTACTCCAATATTTCATTTTTTTAAAAATAAAAATAAACCATTATTTTCATCTATTTTTTCCATTCCAATAAATAAAGAAATAGATAAAAAACTAATTATCGGCGCTGTTTTTTTTGGATCTGGCTGGGGTCTAATAGGCCTATGTCCAGGACCAGCGATTACTTCTATTGCTTTATTAAATACGAGTTCTGTCATCTTTGTAGTTTTTATGTTTATTGGTTTTTATTTAGGTTCAAAAGTTAATTAAATGAAAAAAATTTTATTTTTAATTATTTTTTGTTTAATTTTCTTTGGAATTATAGATTTTTCCAATCAGGTTCATGCAAAAGAAATAACAAACCTTCAATGGAAAAAAAGTGTAGCCACAGGTAAGAAACTTTCAAAGTTTAGAGAAACTGTTACATCTCCAGCTTTAGGTGAAAAAGCATGGAAGATTAAGTTATTGCCTAGAGATTGCGGCAGAGATAAAGAAGGCGATTATTCTGATTGTAAAAATAATGGTAGAGATGCTGTTGTTGGGCATGGAGGAGGAGACAGAGCTAGAAGTGAATATTCTACATCAAGTAATAGATATACAGGAGAAAGATGGATTTCTGTAAGTATTTATTTGCCAATGGATTTTAAAACAGTTGAGCCTGTTAGCACTTCTCTTTTTCAAATCTATGAATGGGGAAATACAAATCAACAAAGACATCCAAGGATGATGCTGAGAGTAAAAAATGGGGTTTTGGAACCCAGATATTTTCCTGTAAATGGACATGATGTTTCAGGAAAAATAATAAAACATCTTTTTATTGATGAGATGAAAGATAAGTGGACTACAATTATATTTCATACAAAAATGGGTAAAGCACCTGGAGAAGGATTTTCAAAAATGTATGTAAATGATGTTCTTTATAATGATTACGATGGAAGAACGGGTTATGGAGGTCGATTTTTTAACAAATTTGGCATCTATCATAGTTGGATAAGCAGGTGGAATGATGAAGTGCATGGCGAATATCCAACACAAGTCGTTTATTATGACAATTTATTTAGAACAAGTAGTAAAGAAAAGCTTCTAAAATTAATTCAAAATTAATTACTTAAGCTTTAATTGTTGGTAGACAATAAAAATCAGCTGTATCTATTTTAGAAGAATATTGTCTTCTCATGTTCCATCTTTTTTGAACCCCGGCACTTGCAAGACTTAAAGTTGATCTGCCATATCTATAATTGGTATTATCAATAGACTTCATTAAGTTGTTTATTTTATTGTCTTTTTCAGAAGAGAATAAATTTTTATTATTAGTAGATTCCGACAAGCCAGACAACAGCACTCCCGCTTTTTGATAACGATAGCCATTTTTAAAAATACTTTCTAAAGCAGTTAAAGCAGTTTTTACAATTTCAATGCTGTCATTTGTTTTAATTGGAAAATCAATTGTTTTTGAATTTGAATAATATCCAAAAAGATTCTGGAAAGGACTGGTTCTTATAAAAACAGTAATTGATTTTGCAGTTAAAGATTCTGATCTAATTTTTTCTGAAGCATTTAGACAATAACCTGCAACTGCTTCTTTTAATTCTTGATATTTTTCAATTCTCTCACCAAATGAACGTGACACTACGCAGCTTTTTCTTTTTGATTTTGTTTTTTCTATATCAATACAAGAAATACCTCTAAGCTCCATAGCCGTTCTTGATCCCAAGACATTTGAGTTTTTTTTAATCCAAGTGTTTGATTTATTTTTTAACTGTTTAGCATTGTAAATTCCATTTTTATGATAGAACTTAGTTAGTTGTTTGCCAACTCCCCAAACATCATTGATGTCAACTTTTTCTAATAATGGATCTATATTTTCAATCCCAATAAAATTTGTAACACCAGATTTTTTTTTCTTTGCAATATAATTTGCAACTTTGCTTAAAGTTTTTGTTTTAGCAATTCCAATACTAGTTGGAATTCCTGTCCATTTTAATACCGTTGCTCTAATTTCTTGTGCCACGTTTTCAACTTCACCATCAGCAAAATTTGATAAGTCTATAAAAGCTTCATCAATTGAATAAACTTCTATATCAGAATTAAATCTTTTAAGAGTTCTCATTACTCTTCTAGATAGATCTCCGTATAAAGAATAGTTTGATGAGAAAACATGAACGTTATTTTTGAGAATTATATCTTTTGCTTTAAAATAAGGCTCTCCCATTTTAATCCCTAAAGCTTTTGCTTCATTAGATCTTGAGACGATACAGCCATCATTGTTAGATAATACAACAACAGGCTTTTTTCTTATTTTAGGATTAAATAATCTTTCACAAGAAACGTAAAAAGAATTACAATCAACTAACGCTATTTTCTTAGTATACTGAATGGATGACATAAGTTACAACTCCCCAAATAAAAATATCTTCTTCTTCATTAATTAAAATTCGATCTTCGAAATTTTCAGAACCTGATGTTAAAAATTTTTTATCTCTTTCTTGGACAAAACTTTTGACCACAAGTTCATCATGAACATTTGCGATGACCGTTGAAAAGTTTTTTGGTGTTAAGCTTTTATCAATGACTAATAGATCTCCATCATTAATTCCAACATTCACCATTGATTTTCCCTGAGCCCTTATGATGAAGGTTGCCGGAACATTTTTGATTAAATGAACATTTAGATCTATATCCTCCTCTATATAATCTGTTGCAGGAGAAGGAAAACCTGCTCCAGCTTTATGTAAATAATAGGGTACTGTTAGTTTCATAAATGTTCTTATTTTGTTCTCATTAGTACATGAGTTGTTCAATAGTGTCAATCAGGTTGTATTTTGAGTCTGTAAGTGAATCAAAAGTGAATCAAAACGTGAACATTAAAACCACATTTTGTGCTCTTGTGGATAACTTTAACCAAAGGTAGTTTAAAATCCATATTAAAATGAAAAAAATTATATCGATAGCAGTTCTAGGTTTAATTATAACTTCAAATGCTATGGCTGTTGAGGAAGTAGAATACGAGATAATAAAAGCAAATGAAGTTTATGAAGTTAGGAAATATTCTGATCGTTTAGCTATTGAAACTTTAAGCACAAATCAAAATAGTGGCTTTAGAAAACTGTTCAACTACATTTCAGGCAGCAACCAAAAAAAAGAAGAAATTAAAATGACAGCTCCTGTCACTCAGGTAAAAAAAAATGGAAAAATGACAATGCAATTTTATTTACCTTCAAAATTTAACAAAGGAAATGTACCAAACCCAACCAATTCAGATGTAAAGGTATTAGATATCAAAGGAGGTTATTATGCTGTTATTAAGTATTCAGGAAGATCTTCAGATAGTAATTTTATTAAACACAAGGATATTTTAGAAGAAGAATTAAAAAATAATAATATATTAATTTTGGGTCCACCCATCAAAGCAATTTACAATGGCCCTTTTACTTTACCTATGCTTAGAAGAAATGAGGCAATGTTTGAGATTGATATAAAAACTGCAACTTAAGGAGAAATATAAATGAAAAAATTAACATGCCACTGTGGAGGAGTAGAAGCAGAAGTTAATGTTCCTAAAAGCGGATTTGAAAAAATTATGCGTTGCAATTGTTCTATCTGTAAAAGAAAAGGATACATCATAGGAGTTATTGGACCAGATGATTTTAAACTAGTTAAAGGAGAAGATCTTTTAACACTTTATCAATTTAAAACAAAAACTGCTCAACATTATTTTTGTAAAGTTTGTGGCATTCATACTCACAATAGACCAAGAAGTAATCCAAAAATATATGGTGTAAATATTGCTTGTGTTGAAGGTGTTAAGCCATTTGAGATAGAAAATGTTCCAGTTAATGATGGAGAAAACCATCCGTTAGATCAAAAAAAATGATTTAAATTATGAAATCCGTCAGCGATTGTTTTACAAAAGTAAAAAAAAATTGTTTTCAGTTTATTAAATCTCAAGAAACATCGACTAATAAATTTAAGAATAAAGATAGGATGTTAAAATCCTATTTAATACCTTTGTGTTTTTGGATTTCGAAAAAAATAAATAGAAAAAAAACATTAATTATTGGTGTGGCAGGCGGTCAAGGTGCAGGCAAAACAACAATAACATCTATAGCATCTTTAATATTAAGAAAATATTTTAAGTTAAATGTTTTTAAAATATCAATTGATGATTTTTATAAAACAAGAAATGAAAGAAAAAAATTATCTTTAAATAAACATCCATTATTAATGACAAGAGGCGTGCCAGGTACTCATGATCATAAAATAATATCAAATTTTTTTAAAGAGATTAAAAGCAAGAACTTTAAAAATATTACATTACCAAAGTTTGATAAATCTATAGATGATAGACACGAAAATAAACTATGGTATAAAGTTACCACAAAGCCCGATGTTGTTATATTTGAAGGCTGGTGTGTTGGTGCCAAAGCTCAAAATAGTTCAAAAATCAAGAAACCAATAAATTCTTTAGAAAAAATTAAAGATCCCAATTTAATTTGGAGAAAATATGTTAATACTCAATTAAAAACAAATTATAAAAAACTTTTTAATCATTTAGATGAAATTATTTATCTTAAATCAAGTAGCTTTAAGTTGCTTCAAAAATGGAGAATAAAACAAGAAAAAAGGTTATGGTTGAATTCAAAAAAGAAAAAAAATTTTAAAATTATGAAAAAAGTTGATGTTATTAATTTTATGCAAACATACCAAAGAATTACTCAAAATATGTTTAAAGATGCGCCAAAATATGCATCGATTATTTTTAAATTAGACAGTAAACATCAGATCAATTCAGCTATTTATAAAAAAAGATGAAAAAGATACTAACAGTTATATTTATATCGCTATTATTCTCTTCAAATGCTTTTGCACAAACAATTTTGCAGGCTCTAAAAGAAGCATACAATAGCAATGTAGAATTAAACGCTGAAAGAGAAAATTTAATTGTATCTGAACAAGATTTGAAAATTAAAAGAAGTGAATATCTTCCAAGCGCTACTATAACTACCTCGAAAAGCAAGGAGGATACAAATAAACTTACAAATCAATCAGGGGGAGATGCATCTATTAATGATGTAGACCCTCTATCAACTATAATTAAATTAGAACAAACTATAATTGATTTTGGAAGAGATGCAGATTACCAAAAGAAAAAAGTTGGCATTGACTTGGCTAGAATAAAATTATTAAAAAAAGAACAAGATATTTTGTATAAAGCGATAGAGGCTTATTCAGGTTTAGTTGCAGCAAAAGAAAAAGAGGAAATTAATAGAAAAAATGTTGAATTAAAAATATCTCAATTAGAAACAGACAGAATTAGATTAGAAAGAGCAGAAGTTAAATTGTCTGATGTAGCTCAATCAGAATCTTCTTTGGCGGGCGCAGAAGCTCAATATATTCAATCACAAAATGAAGTTGTAATAAGTAAACTAAATTATGAAAATGTAATTGGTAATGTAAATGAAAGTAATTTACAGAAATCAATACAAGCAATTGCAAATGTTCCAGCAAGTTTAGAAAGTGCTATCGAACTATCTAAAAAAAATAATCAAGATGTTAAGATTGCTGAATTAGAATTAGAACAAGCTGAAAAAGATATAACCATTGCAAAATCAGATTTAGCTCCAACAGCAAGTTTATCTCTTGAAAGATCTTATACAGAAGATTTAAGTACAACTTATGATGAAAGAGAAAAAGATGTTTTAAAAGCAACAGTTAGTTGGCCGTTTTATTCTGGTGGAAAGAAATATGCAACAATAGATAAGAACCAAAGCATTAAAGTTAGACAAAGATTACTTTTAGATAATGCAATAAAAAATAACTTAACTGGAGTTACAAGCGCTTGGATAAATCTTCAATCTTCAGAAAGTTTTTTAGATTCTGTAAGAGCACAAGTTAAAGCTGCGGAAATAGCAAATGAAGGAATTACTGCTGAGTATCAAAGTGGAGCTGGCTCAAGATCAACTTTAGACGTTATTCAATCCAACACACTATTGTTAAATGCTCAAATTTCTCTTGCCAATTCAGAAAGAAATTATTTGCTTTCTCAATACAATCTTTTAAAGTCAGTTGGTCTATTAACTAGCAGCTATCTAAATCTCAAGTAAAACAGGCCTTTTTTTAGAAAATAAATATTTATATTGCAAAAGAGAACAAAAGTAGTACATAATAAATCATGATTCGACTGTTAAAAAACGTAAAAAAAGAGGCAAAAAATGACGAAAAATAACCTAAAAGTGGTGAAATCCACAAAAGATAAAGAATTGGAAAGCAAAGAAAAAAATAAAGCTTTAGACGCTGCAATAAGCCAAATCACAGATAACTTTGGAAAAGGTTCTGTAATGAAGCTTGGCGAGCAAAAAGCCATGGATATAGAGTCTATTTCTACAGGATCTTTAAGCTTAGACTTGGCACTTGGAATTGGTGGTTTGCCAAAGGGAAGAATTGTTGAAATTTATGGACCAGAGTCATCTGGAAAAACAACATTAGCATTACAAGTTGTAGCTGAAGCACAAAAAGCAGGTGGAATTTGTGGATTTGTTGATGCTGAACATGCATTAGATCCAGTTTATGCAAAAAAACTAGGAGTAAATACTGAAGAACTGTTAATTTCCCAACCAGACACTGGAGAACAAGCTTTAGAAATAACTGATACTTTAATTAAATCTGGCTCAATGTCTGTTCTTGTAATTGACTCAGTGGCAGCATTAACTCCAAGAGCAGAAATAGAAGGTGATATGGGAGACCATCACGTTGGTCTTCAAGCAAGATTAATGAGTCAGGCATTAAGAAAATTAACTGGCTCAGTTTCTAGAACAAACACAATGGTTATTTTCATTAACCAAATTAGAATGAAAATAGGTGTAATGTTTGGTAGTCCAGAGACAACATCAGGTGGAAACTCTTTAAAATTCTATTCTTCTGTAAGAATGGATATTAGAAGAATTGGTGCAATAAAAGATAAAGAAGAGATAATTGGAAATACTACCAGAGTAAAAGTTGTGAAAAATAAAGTTGCACCTCCATTCAAAGTTGTCGAGTTTGACTTGATGTATGGAAAGGGAATTAGTAAAACAGGTGAACTTATTGATTTAGGTGCTAAAGCTGAAATCGTTGAGAAATCAGGGGCTTGGTACGCATATAAAGGTGAAAAAATTGGCCAAGGAAAAGAAAATGCAAAACTTTATCTTGAGCAAAATCCTAAGGCAGCAGCAGAAATTGAAATGGCTATAAGAGAAAAAGCTGGATTAATCTCCAAGAAGATTGAAGGAAATCCTATCGAAAAGGAAAAAGTAGCACCTGCTGAAGAAATACCTTCAAAAAAGAATTAGCAGATAACTTTTAGTTGTTTAAAAGGGCGCTCGAAAGAGCGCCTTTTTCCTATTTTTAGACATATAGACATAGAAAAAAAATGCTGTATTTATGGAATATGGCAAAAACTCTTAATGAAATAAGAACTACTTTTCTTAAATATTTTGAGAAAAATGATCACACTATTGTTGAATCTAGCAACTTGGTTCCCAATAATGATCCAACACTGATGTTTGCCAATTCAGGAATGGTCCAATTTAAAAATGTATTTACTGGTCTCGAGAAAAGAAACTATGTAAGAGCAACAACTTCACAAAAATGTGTGAGAGCAGGTGGCAAGCATAATGATTTAGAAAATGTAGGTTACACACCTAGACACCATACATTTTTTGAGATGCTTGGTAACTTCTCATTTGGAGACTATTTTAAAGATAGAGCAATAGAGCTTGCTTGGAATTTAGTTACCAAAGATTTTGGTATAGACAAAAAAAGACTATATGTAACAGTTTTTCACGAGGACGATGAAGCATTTAATTTCTGGAAGAAAATTGCAGGTTTAAGTGAAGATAGAATAATTAGAATACCAACTTCAGATAATTTTTGGTCCATGGGAGAAAAAGGCCCGTGTGGTCCTTGTTCTGAAATATTTTTTGATCATGGGGATAAATTAAAAGGTGGTCTACCAGGCACAAAAGATCAAGATGGAGATCGTTATATTGAAATTTGGAATCTTGTATTTATGCAATTTGAACAAGTTTCAAAAGATAAAAGAATTAATTTGCCTAAACCATCCGTTGATACAGGAATGGGACTTGAAAGAATGGCCGCTTTATTACAAGGCACTCATGATAATTATGAAACAGATCATTTCCAAAAGATTATTAATACAACAGCTGAAACTGTAAAAAAAAAACCAGATCAGAACAATATATCAAGTTTTAGAGTAATAGCTGACCATTTAAGAGCCAGCTCATTTTTAATTGCCGAAGGTGTTTTGCCATCTAATGAAGGAAGAGGATATGTTCTTAGAAGAATAATGAGAAGAGGCATGAGGCATTCTCATTTATTAGGATCTAAGGAGCCAATCTTTTTTAATATATTTAAAACTTTGATGGATGAAATGTCTGGTAACTATCCTGAAATTAAAAGAGCTGAAGCATTGATTAAGGAAACTTTAAAAATGGAAGAGGAAAAATTTTTAGTTCTTCTAGATAGAGGAATGAAAATATTAGATGAGGAAATTTCCAAGATAGATAAAATTTTACCTGGCGAAGTTGCTTTTAAGCTTTATGACACATATGGCTTCCCTTTGGATTTGACTCAAGATATTTTAAAAAATAAATCACTAAAAATTGATAATCAAAAATTTGAAGAATTGATGAAGAAAAGTAGGGAGCTTGCTAAGAAAAATTGGAAAGGATCAGGAGATAGCGCTGTTGATCACATATGGTTTGCAATTAAAGATAAATTAGGACCAACAGAATTTCTTGGTTACGAAACAGGGCAAGCTGAAGGAGTTATTAAATCTTTACTAAAAAAAAACGAACAGGTTAAATTATTAAAGGCTGGCGATGAAGGAATGATTATTGTTAACCAAACTCCTTTTTATGGGGAGTCAGGAGGTCAAGTTGGTGATACCGGAGAAATAGTTTCTAATAATTTTAAATTTAAAGTTTCAGATGTTCAAAAAAAATTGGGAGATCTCCTTGTTCATTATGGAAAAGTAATCTCAGGTGAAATTAAAATTAGCGAAAGTGTTGAGTTAAAAATTGATGTTGAAAGAAGAGAAAATATAAGAGCTTATCATTCAGCAACACATTTGTTACATGAGTCTCTCAGAAGAGTTTTGGGAACACACGTAACGCAAAAAGGATCTTTGGTTGAGGCTGACAGATTAAGATTTGATTTCAGCCATATGAAACCAATAACGCCAGATGAAATAAATAAAATAGAGAGTTATGTTAATTCAATAGTTGATACAAAATCTGAAGTAAAAACTAGACTTATGACACCAAAAGAAGCTGTCGATAATGGAGCCCTAGCTCTTTTTGGTGAAAAATATGGTGATGAAGTAAGAGTATTATCTATGGGAAATGAAAAAAGTAAATATTTCTCAACTGAATTATGCGGTGGAACTCATGTTAGAAACACGGGTGATATTGGCAAATTTAAAATCATAAATCAATCTTCAATAGCAGCTGGAGTTAGAAGGGTTGAGGCTTTAAGAGAAAAACAGTTAGAACAATATCTAAAAAACAAAGAAAAACTTTCAGATATTTCTGCACAAAAAAGTGAAGAAGTTATAAAAGATCTTTCTGAAAAAATAACTAAATTTGGTGTAAAACCAAATTTAAATAAGAAAAATCAAAATGAAATAATTAAAGAATTAACAAAACAACTAGATCAATTGTCTGTTGGATTAATTCTTCAAGATAAAACTAAAAATATTTTTTCTGACGAAACAATAAAAGGTACTAAAGTTAGACTTCAAAAAATACAAGATCTACCAACTAAAGAACTAAGAAAATTAGTTGATAAAGGAAAAAAAGATTTAGGAGAAGGAATTATAATTGTATTTGCAATTAAAGAAGATAAAATTGGTCTAGCTGTAGGAGTGACAGATAGTTTAACTAAAAAATATAATGCTGTTGATTTTGCAAAAAAAGGATCAGAAATTATAGGTGGAAAAGGCGGTGGTGGTAGACCAGATTTTGCTCAAGCTGGCGGTGTAGAAATTAATAAAATTGATAAAGCAATTACGAAATTGAAATCTTTAATTTAATTTTTTTTTCAAATTTAAATCAATTGTATCTAGGAATTGATTGGTATTTAAGTATTTAGCATTCGGACTTACGAGAATTGCTAAATCTTTGGTCATTGAACCGTTTTCAACAGTATCTACACAAACTTTTTCCAAAGTTTTTATAAACTTTTTTAGATCCTCATTACCATCAATTTTTCCTCTATGGTATAAACCTCTTGCCCATGCAAAAATAGATGCTATTGGATTAGTTGATGTTTCTTTACCTTGTTGATGTAGTCTATAATGTCTTGTTACTGTTCCATGAGCAGCTTCTGCTTCTATAGTTTTACCATCAGGCGTCATTAGAACACTAGTCATTAATCCCAAAGATCCAAAGCCTTGTGCAACAGTGTCAGACTGAACATCTCCATCATAGTTTTTACATGCCCAAATATAATTTCCATTCCATTTTAATGCACATGCTACCATATCGTCTATAAGCCTATGTTCGTAAGTTATTTTTCTTTCTTCAAATTTTGCTTTAAATTCTTTTTCATAAACTTCTTGAAACAGATCTTTAAATCTACCATCATATTTTTTTAAAATTGTATTTTTAGTAGAAAGATAAACAGGCCACCTTCTGTTTAGACCATAGTTCATACAGGATCTTGCAAAATCTTTTATAGACTGATCTAAATTGTACATTGATAAAGCTACTCCTGGACCTGGAAAATTAAATACCTCATATTCTTTTTTTTCTTTACCATCTTCAGAAGTCCATTTGATTTCTAACTTACCTTTTCCTGGAACTTGAAAGTCAGTTGCTCTATATTGATCTCCGAATGCATGCCTTCCTATACAAATCGGATTTTTCCAACTCGGAATTAATTTTGGAATATTTTTACAAAGTATTGGTTCTCTAAAAACCGTTCCTCCTAAAATATTTCTTATTGTGCCATTTGGAGATCTCCACATTTTTTTAAGATTAAATTCTTTGACCCTTTGCTCGTCTGGAGTAATTGTTGCGCACTTAATTCCTACTCCATATTTTTTTATTGCGTTTGCACAATCAATAGTTATTTTGTCTGAAGTTTTATCTCTACTTTTTATCCCAAGATCATAATATTTTATATCCAGATCTAAATAAGGGAGTATAAGTTTGTTTTTTATAAAACTCCAAATCACTCTTGTCATTTCATCGCCATCTAGCTCAACAATTGGGTTTTTTACCTTAATTTTGCTCATATTTAATTATATATCTTATTAATTGAATTTTGGAGTTTTATATACATATTAAAGGCAAATTATCAAATTAATGATTGATTATGATAGATAAAGTTTTTCCAAAAATCCACTCAGAAGGATATAGGTATTTAGTTATATTCGGGGTAGTAACATTAGTATTATATTTCATTAGTTCATTGCTGGGACATGTAGGATTATTATTAACTATCTGGTGCTACTATTTTTTTAGAGATCCTGAAAGGCAATCAATTAAGAGCGATGAATATCTTGTTAGTCCAGCTGATGGTGAGATAATAAAAGTAGAGGAAGTAAATGGACCTAAAGAATTAGGACTTGAGGAAAAAAAATTTACTAAGATTAGCATATTTATGAACGTATTTGATTGTCATGTAAATAGAACCCCATGTTCAGGCACGATTTCAGAAATAACTTATAAACCTGGTAAATTTATTAATGCATCTTTAGATAAAGCAAGCGAGGACAATGAAAGATGTTATTATAAAATCAAAAATTCATTCGGAGAAGATATTATTATAGTTCAAATAGCAGGATTAATAGCAAGAAGAATTGTAACAGAATGTTCCAAGGATGACAATATTGAACAAGGTTCAAGAATTGGAATGATTAGATTTGGAAGCAGAGCAGATGTATATTTTGAAAACTATAAACCATTAGTTAAATTAGAACAAAGATCATTAGCAGGAGAAACTTTGTTAGCAAAGAGATAAATGGAACCAAAAAAAAATTTTAAAGTTATAGCGCCAAGAAATCCAAGAGTTTTACTACCAAACATTTTTACTTTAGTTGGAGTTTGCATAGGATTAACATCAATTAAATTTGCCTTCGATGGAAAATTTGAATTGGCAGTTATTGCAATTATCGTTGCGGGAATAATAGATGGTTTAGATGGAAGAATTGCAAGACTAATAGGTGGCGCATCTAAAGTTGGAAAAGAATTAGACTCACTCACAGATGTAATTAGTTTTGGAGTGGCTCCTGCTTTCATAATGTATTTCTTTATTATGAAAGATTTAGGAAGAATAGGGTGGTTAATTTCATTAATTTATGTTGTCTGCGTAGCTTTAAGATTAGCAAGATTTAATGTTGCTTCAAATGCAGAGCCATCTTGGAGAGACAACTTTTTTCAGGGGATACCGTCACCCGCTGGAGGTATACTAGTTTTAATGCCACTAATATATAACTTTAGTGAAATCCAATTCATTAATATAAATTATAATATAGCAGTACCATCATTGTTCTTAATAATTTCTGTGCTCTTAATAAGTAAACTGCCAACTTACTCATTAAAAAAAATTGTAGTTAGAAGAAGCGTAACAATATTTTTACTTTTTAGTATTATATTATTTTTTGGTTTATTATTAATTTTTACTTTTAATACTATCTTTATAGCAAGTTTAATATATCTTTTAATTATACCAATAAGTTCAATCCATTATCTATCATTGAAGAAAAAATTTTCGACACAATTTGATGATAATGATGATCATGAAGATATACTTTAATGAAAGAAAATACCATTGTTTCACTTGCTGACTCAAATTATTTTGAGCTTCTTAATGAACTAATTGATTCAATTCAAAAATTTGAACAATCAAAAACTGTAGCGATATGCATTCTGGATGCAGGACTAACAGATGAGCAAAAAAATATTCTTTTAAAAAAAGTTGATGAAATAAAAAATGCAGAGTGGGATATTGAAGTTCCTGGATTTAAAGTTAGAGGAAAAGAATGGTTAAAAAGCCAAGTTTCAAGAGCATTTATTCCAAAATATTTTCCTAACTACAATAAATACCTATGGATAGATTGTGATGCTTGGGTTCAAGAATGGCCTGTAATAGAACTTTATTTTAAAGCATGTGAAGATGGCAAACTTGGAATTACTCAAACTATGGCGCCAGGTTATAGAATAATTTCCAAAGTTAAATGGCTATTTGGAAAATTAGCAGTTATTAAATCCCAAAATTTTAAACACGCGATTAGCTCTAAGATTGGGATTGAAAAAGCTAGAAAGTTAGCATTTGCTCCACATATTAATATTGGAGTTTTTTCTTTAGAAAAAAATTCAAAATGTTGGGAAACTTGGCAAACAAACTTAAAACAAACATTAAGCTCCGGTCAAATCTTTGGATCAGAGGGTTTAGCAATTAATATGAGCGTTTATATCGATAATGTTGAAACAGAATTTTTACCTATAAATTGTAATTGGATTACTAGCAATTTACTCCCAAAGTTTGATGAAAGTAAAAATAAATTTGTAGAACCATTTCTACCAAACATATCAATAGGTATCATACACCTTGCGGCAGGAATTTGGAAAGATGGAAAAGACATGAGGTTAGATAAATCAATTAAAATAGATCTTGAGACTTTAAATAAAAATAAAGTTTCTAAAAGCCTTAGGTATTCAAATTAATTGAAAAAAAATAAAATATCAAAAGAATGGATCAAGAGACAGCGTAGAGATATTTACGTTAAAAAGTCTAAACAGGAAGGGTTTAGATCAAGGGCAGTATATAAATTGCAAGAAATAAATGACAAGCATAGGATTATTAAAAATGGTTTTTCAGTTATAGATTTGGGAGCAGCTCCAGGAGGTTGGTCTCAATATGTAATTCAAAAATTTAGAAATTGTAAACTTCTATCAATAGATTTGAAAGAGATGGAGCCAATTGGTAACTCGTATCAAATTGTGGGTGATTTTAACGAAAAAAGTTCTAAGGAAAAAATAATAAATTATTTCAAAGAAAAAGTTGATCTTGTAATGTCAGATATGGCTGTAAATACCACTGGAAATAAAAATCTAGACTCAGTTGTTACGGGAGAATTATCTTTGGAAGCTTTAAGATTTTCTAAAAGCGAACTTAAACCAAACGGATTTTTTGTCTCAAAAATTTTTATGGGATCAACATTTAATGAAATTGTAAATGAGGCAAAATTGACCTTTAAAGAGATCAACATATTTAAACCACCATCAAGTAGAAAAGAATCAAAAGAAAGCTTTATAATCTGTAAAAAATTAAGATAGATTACTTTAAATTTTAAAAGAATCATATACTTGAATTTATAAAAATATGATAAAAAACTTTGATAAGATAATTATCTAATATGATTAAAAAAATTTCTTTAACTTTTTTAATAGGTTTATTTATAATCAACCCCTCATATTCAAATGAAAATTTTTTTAATAAAGCAAAAAAACTTTTTGATGAAGAAAAATATGAAGAATCTAAATTTCTGTTTCAGAGAGACATTGTTTTCAATCCTAAAAAAGCAAATTCATATTTATATTTAGCAAAGATTTTTAAAATACAGGAAAATATTATAAAACAAGAAAAGAACCTTAACACAACTCTCTTGCTAGATCCAAAAAATGAAGAAGCCATGTATTTGTTAATGAATATAGAAATAGAAAGATCAAATTTTGAAAAAGTTGAAAAATTGAAAAAAGATTTTGAATTAATATGTTCTAACTTGTGTACAAAAATATCTTCTATTGATCAAAAACTTAAAAATTTTGACACAGAAAGTAAATCTTAGCAAAAACCACAAAATTCGCTTAGTTAAAAAAATCTTTCAAAGCTTTTATTAATCGAAATTACATCAAGGTCATGTAATCCACCAATAATCAACTGCAGAGCTACAATTAAAATAATGTATAACCCTAGGTAACCAAACCACTTATGTTTTTTAATTTGTTCCCCAAAAAATCTTGCCAGCGTTACTACAAACAGAACAGACATTACTAGTCCAAAAATCATCAAATTAAAATTATCTTTAGCAGCTCCGACGACTGCAATAACGTTATCAAAACTTAAGGTTATATCTGCAAAAAGCACCTTATATACACTTTGAACAAACGATGGTTCTTTAGATACTTTAGTTGGAGATTTTATTTTTTTTAAATTAAATAGATCTCTTCTAAGATCATTAACGATCCAAATTAATAACAATCCTCCAATTATTTTTACGTACGCAAAACCAAACAAATATGATGCAAAAAAAGCAAATATAATTCTAAATACCAGCGCTCCTAAAACACCATATAAAATAATTTTATTTCTATTTTTTGGTGCAAAGCTAGCTGCAATCATTCCAATAATGATTGCGTTGTCAGCAGCCATTATGACATCAATAAATATTATTTGAGTAAGTACTATAGATTGTTCTATCAAAGTTCCTTAATAATATTATATTTTATAAATAATTCAAATTAAACTATCGTTAAATTTTTATTGATTTAGCCTTTTATAGATTATTAAATATCATTTATAAAAAGGAGGGTAGATGAAATTATTTAAAATATTAATATCTACAATTACTTCGGTATTATTATTTGCAAACGTAACTTTAGCAGAAAAATGGGATATGGCCCTTGCATATGGAGCTGGAAATTTTCATTCGGCTAATGCTGCAGAATTTGCAAAAAATGTAACTGAAAAAAGTGGCGGAAAGCTCACAATTGTAACTCACCCAGGAGGTTCTTTATTTAAAGGTGGTGAGATTTTTAGAGCAGTAAGAACAGGCCAAGCGCAGATTGGTGAAAGGTTTATGTCAGCTTTAGGTAAAGAAGATCCATTACTTGAAGTGGACTCACAACCATTCTTGGCAACATCATACGATGATGCTATGAAACTTTACAAGGCATCGAAACCAGAAATTGTTAAAGGATTAGATGCAAAAGGTTTGGTATTTTTATATGCAGTTCCGTGGCCTGCACAAGGCTTATATAGTAAAAAAGCTATAAACAGTGTTGGAGATCTTAAAGGTCTTAAATTTAGAGCGTACAATTCAGCAACCATAAGAATAGCGGAGTTAACTGGAATGGCTCCTACAAAAATAGAAGCTGCAGAAATTAGCCAAGCTTTTTCTACTGGTGCCGTAGAAAGCATGATTACTTCACCAACAACTGGTAAAAATAGTAAAATTTGGGAAAATGGTGTTGGATATTTTTATGATATCGCAGCATGGTTTCCAAAAAATATGGTGATTGTAAATAAAGATGCATGGAATAAATTAGATGCAGCAACTCAAAAGCTTATCATGAAAGAAGCGGCAATAGCTGAGAGAAAAGGTTGGGATTTATCTAAAAAAGGCAATGTAGCCGATAAAAAAGCTTTAGCAGATGCAGGAATGAAAGTTGGAAAAGTAAATTCAGCTTTAGAAAAGCATTTTCAAAAAGTTGGAGCTACTATGGCAGACGAATGGAAAGCAAAAGCAGGAGCTAGAGGAGTTGGTGTCCTTGCTGCCTACAAATAAAAATAATATAATTAAAAAGGCCGTTTAAAAAAACGGCCTTTTTATTATGTCTGAATTAAACAATAATCTTAATAAAATTTATAAATTTTCTGGATACGTAGCTGCTTTTTTTTTAGTTTTAGTTGCAACTTTTATTTTAATAGGAATAGCCTCTAGAATATTTGGATTTTATATAAGAGGATTAGCAGAATATTCAGGGTATTGTATGGCCGCATCTTCATTTTTTGCATTGGCCTATACTTTTGTTGAAGGTGGCCATATAAGAATTACTCTTTTTCTAGAAAAAATAACAGGTAATAAAAAAAAATACTTAGAAACTTGGTGTTTGATAATAGCAAGTTTGTTTTCAGGCTATCTGGCATTTTATTTTATTAAAATGTTAATTATATCATATGAATTTCAAGAAAGAAGCGAAGGAGCTGATGAAATATTAATTTGGATACCACAAACAAGTGTGGCCGTCGGTGCATCAATATTTTTTATATGTATTTTTCATAAACTAATTCTGACAACTAAAAATAAATCTAATGGCTGAAGTATTATTAACAATATTTTTTATCAGTGTTCTTTTGTTCTTTTTAGGGACAGGTATTTGGGTAGCAATTAGCATGATAGGTGTTTCGGCAATTGGCATGATATTGTTCACAACGAGACCAGTTGGTGATGCAATGGCAACTACAATATGGGGAACTTCATCGTCTTGGACGCTTACAGCTTTACCACTTTTTGTATGGATGGGAGAAATATTATTTAGAACAAAACTTTCAGAAAATTTATTTAAAGGTTTATCTCCTTGGATGCAAAATTTACCAGGTGGACTGATACATGTAAATGTAGTTGGGTGTGCTCTCTTTGCAGCAATTTCAGGCTCCTCCGCGGCAACAGTTGCTACTGTTGGAAAAATGTCAATCCCAGAATTGAGAAAAAGAAAATACCCAGAAAAAATTTTACTTGGTAGTCTGGCTGGATCTGGGACTTTGGGCTTATTAATACCGCCATCAATTATCTTGATTATTTACGGCGTGACTGTTCAGGAGTCTATAGCAAAACTATTTATAGCAGGAATAATACCTGGAATAATGATTGCTCTGATCTTTATGTCTTATGTAATTATTTGGTCACTAATAAATAAAAGTAAAATGCCTAAAGCACAGGAAACTTACTCTTTTTTTGAAAAAATAAAGGGATCAAAACAATTAATGCCTGTAATCCTTTTAATTTTAGGAGTAATTGGATCTATTTATACTGGGGTTGCAACAGCAACGGAAGCAGCTTCATTAGGTGTGGTTGGAGCATTAATACTTTCTTATTTTCAAAATAGTTTGAGCATAAAAACTTTTAAAGAGTCTTTATTAGGAGCAACAAAAACTTCGTGTATGATTGCATTTATTTTAGCAGGATCTACTTTTTTATCACTTGCTATGGGTTTTACAGGTTTACCTAGAAATTTAGCAATATGGATACAAAACATGGATCTTTCTCCATATATTTTAATTTTTGTATTAATGATATTTTATATAATTTTGGGAATGTTTCTTGATGGAATATCTGCTGTTGTTCTTACAATGGCGATTATTGAACCAATGATAAGACAGGCCGGATTTGATATGATTTGGTTTGGAATATTTTTAGTTATTGTTGTAGAAATGGCTCAAATTACTCCTCCAGTCGGATTTAATTTGTTTGTTTTACAAGGTATGGCAAATAAAGATATGGGATTTATAGCAAGAAGCGCGTTTCCACTTTTTTTATTAATGATATTGGCTGTAATTTTAGTAGTTGTTTTTCCAGAAATAGCTTTATGGATGCCTGAACAAATGGTTCAAAATATTAATTAGAATTTTTTTTGTATTTTAAATAATAATCAATAGTGCACATCTTTGCTTCATATGATGCGATTATTAAAAATCCACCAGCAATAGAAAAATTTTTTAAAAATACAATAATCTGCATGTGGTTACTAAAATCAGTGTGAAAAATTACAGATACAGTTATAGTAAATAGAAACATTAATAATGCAACAATTCTTGTTTTAAAACCAATTATTAATAAAGTAGGAATTATAATTTCAAAAAATATAGATGGATAAAAAAACAATTCCGGCACGCCAAAGCTCTCCATATATTCAATAGTTTCATCTTGGTAAAAGAATTTTCTTACTCCCTCAAATAAAAATAAAGTAGATAAAAATATTCTACCGAATGCCTCAACGATGTGCATAAAAATTAGTACTTGGATTTTTTGTTTCCATCAATAATATCTTTTAATTCTTCATATTCTTCACAATTGCAGTTTTTTAGAACATCCAATCTTTGTTTTGCAAGTTCAATTCGATTAGTTACAACATATAATTCACCAAGATATTCATTAATTCCTTTATGATCTGGTTCTATTTTTAATCCTAACAAATAATATTTTTCACCTTCTTCATAATTTCCTAATTTTCTTGTAGCGAATCCAAGATAATTTAGAGTATCAGCTTGATTTGGCTTTTCCTTATTTGATTTAATTAATAATTTTAAAGCTCTTTCATATCTTTTTTTAGCCTTTTCATTCTTACCTTTGGACTCATATTTTTTTGCAGCTTTAATTAAATTTGCAGCTTTATCATAATTTGATTTTGAACCTCCATCAGAAGAACTTGATGCAGAATAAGAGTAATTTGTTAATGAAAAAAATATAAGTAATGAGAAAATAATTCTTAACATCATTTAAATAAATTTTTTCATTTTGTTTAATGGTTTTAATTCCAATCCATTTTTCAACAAATTATTTTTAATCGATTTGGCTGTTGCCAATGAACTTGAATTATCTCCATGTATGCAAATAGAGTCGATTTCACAAGGTATCTGCTTGCCGCTGTGGCAATTTATTGCCTGATTTTTTACCATAATAAGCACATGTTTTTTTGCTTGTTCTGGATCGGTAATTAAAGCATTAGGATTAGATCTTGATACTAAATTTCCATCATCCTCGTAGTTTCTATCAGCAAAAATTTCACAAGCTATTTTCATTCCTAGTTTTTTTGCTGCGGTTTCCATTTTCGAACCTGTTGGAACTAGATAGATCATATCTTTATCAATCTCATTTACAGTTTTTGCTATAGTTGTTGCAAGCTCTAAGTCTTCACAGGCCATGTTATTTAAGGCTCCGTGTGGTTTAATATGAGTTACTTTTTCATTGTGGTTAAAAGCAATTCTTTGAAGAATTTCATATTGATCAATTATTAGTTTTTTAATCTCTGATGAGGATAAATTCATTCTTTTACGTCCAAAATTTTCAGGATCATTGAATGACGGATGTGCACCAATACTAACATTGTTGTCTTTGGATATTTTAATCACTTGATCCATGGTTTCCTCATCCCCTGCGTGATAGCCGCAGGCAACATTAGCTGAATTTACAATCCCTAAAAGGAAAGGGTCATTTTCATTATTGTGGAGTTTAGATTTTTCTCCTAAATCACAGTTGATATTAATTTCCATAGTTTTAAAACTTGATTATAACATAGGATGATCAAAAATATATTAAATCTTGGAGATGCGGCTGTTTATTGTGACTTTGGAAAAGATGTCAATCAAGAAATTAATACTAACGTAATCAAATATTTTAAAAATATTAAGGACAAAAATATTGA
>QCLN01000008.1 GCA_003214525.1 Pelagibacteraceae bacterium AG-414-M23
AGAAAAAGAAAAGAAAAAATAAGAGAAAGCGTAAAAAATAACCCTAAAAACTTAATCAAGTTTTATTTACTTTAATTGTTTTCTAGATAAGTTCTGTGTGTGAAAACTTTTTATTTAAAATATCAAAATTATTTAATTTTTTTAATTATTTTGGTTTTACTAATAACTTTAAAAATAGCCAACCCAAGCTTTGTTAAATCAATCTCCTATCTTAGCTTTGACTTGTATCAGAAAGTTTTTCCATTAGAAAAACGAGATACTGAAGTTATAATTATAGATATTGATGAAAAGAGCTTAGGAAAATTTGGACAATTTCCTTGGAGCAGATCTGTATTTGCAAAAATTATTGAAAATGTTAACAAAGCCAGTCCAAAAGCCATAGGTTTTGATATTTTTTTTACTGAAAAAGATAAACAATCTCCTGAAGAAATAATAAAATCATACAACTTAATTCCTACAGACATGTCTGAGCTGCAAAATATTAAAGGCCATGACGAGATATTTAGAGAACAGTTGGAAAAAACTAAATCAGTAACAGCAGTTCTTGGTAGCAATGTTCCCTCACACAGTAATTATGATAGATCTGCAAAAGCAAAATTTCTTTCAAAAGGAGGTGATCCAAAAAAATTTACTTACTCTTATGCTTATTCAATAGGATCTCTTGAACAACTAGAAAAAAGTGTAAAAGGATTAGGATCTATTTCTTTTTTAGATCAAGCAGACGGTATAATTAGATCATTGCCATTAATTGTTCGTTTTGAAGATAAACTATATCCTACAATGGGACTTGAAATGATCAGAGTAGGATCAAATCAAAAAAATCTTTATATAGAAATGAACGAAGTTGGTATTAACAGAATAAGTTCAAGACCTTATAAAATTTCATCAAACCCAAATGGAATTATTTGGATAAGATATAAAAATTCTTTAAAAAGCCAATACATTTCAGCAAGTTCAGTTTTTGATGGAAAATTTTCAGAAGATAGATTTAAAAATAAATATGTTTTAATTGGTGCATCAGCTCAAGGTTTATTCGACTTAGTCAAAACACCTTTGGGAGTTACTATTCCAGGAGTAGAAGTTCATGCAAACGTTATTGAAAATATTTTAGATCAATCTTACCTTGTTCGAAATCCAAACACATATATCTTTGAATTATTTTTTGCAATTATAGTTTCTGTTTTAACATTTTTCTTATCACAAAAAATTAAACCAAAATATAGTTTATCTATTTTTTTTGGAAGTTTAACCATAGTAATTATTCTTGGCTTTAGTTTATTTTTATTTAGATCTGAACTTGTAGATATTAGTTATCCAATATTTATGTTGACCATAACCTTTCTAACAGGATTATATTTTAGATTTATAGAAGAAAATAAAATTGCTCTTTCTAACTTACAAAAAGAAGCAAAACTTTTAAAAGAAAGAGAGCTAGCAGGAGAAGTGCAAAAGAGTTTATTTCCAGATATCTCTAAGTTTGAAAATTTCATTTACGCAACAAATGTTCCTGCAAGAGATGTATCTGGAGATTATTATGACGTAGTAAATGTGACTAAAAATGAATATTTTTTTACATTAGCCGATGTTTCAGGAAAAGGAGTTAAAGCAGGAATGTATATGGCGAAAGCATCTTCAATATTTAGAACACTTTCCAATTTATCATATCCATTAGAAAAAGTAGTTTTTGGAGTTAACAATGAACTGGTAGAGGCAAAATTTAAAGGAATGTTTGTTACAGCGGTTTTTGGTAAGTTTAATATAGAAACTGGAGAAGTTACATTTGTGAATGCTGGTCATGAAAGCATTATGGTATTTGACAGAAATAAAAATTTTGAATTTATAAAATCAGAATTACCACCGATAGGTATTGTAAAATATTTTACTGAATCAATGGTAAAATCAAAAACTATTAATTTAAAAGACAAAACATTTGTCGTTTATACAGATGGGGTAACGGAAGGTTATTTAAAAAACGGTGAAGAACTTGGGGCCGAAGGTGTTCAAAGAATAGTCAAAACGCTTAGTGAGGTTACACCAAAAAATATTGTTGATACCATAGCAACAGAGCTTAATTGGGGAGCTGAAAAATTAAGAGACGATATAACTTGTCTTGCACTAGATCTTAAAAATACAGAGATAATTAAACCTCAAAAGAAGAAAAAACAAGATATTCAAAAATAGTTTAAAAAAGTATATTTTGTCACCCTAAAAATTTTTATGAATTGTGTAATGTAATTGAATGTCGAATATTAAGATAGCAATAATAGGCGCTGGAATTCAAGGAGTATGCAATGCATTATTTTTGCAAAAAAAAGGATTTCAAGTTACCTTATTTGACAGAGATGAACCAGGCAATGCAGCTTCATATGGAAACGCAGGACACTTTTCTCCATACGCATCACTTCAATTAAATAGAACTGACATTTTATCTGATGTTCCTGCGATGCTTTTAAGTAGTCGCGGACCTCTAGCGCTAAAGTGGAATTATATTCCTAAAATGATACCTTGGTTTGCAAGATTTATTTTAAATTCTTCCAAATCAAAAATGATGCATACAGCAAAGTATATGCATCAAATTTTAGATTTATCTCTAGATGCTTTTGATGAATTATTTCAAGATATAGATTTAGAAGGTCTTATAGAAAAAAATGGAATTATTTATGTCTGGGAAAAAAAAAGTCTTAAAAGTAGAGATCTAGAAATAAATATTAGAAAAGAATTAGGCGTCGAACAACAAATACTTACACCAAAAGATATTCACGATCTTGAACCTAATATAAAACCTTTTTATCATGGCGGGGTATTTTATAAATACGCAAGACATGCGAGAAATCCAAAAAAAATTTTAATAAAATTATTTGAAAATTTTTTAAGCAAAGGTGGAAAATTTTTAAAATTAAATATTCAAGATTTAGATTTTAATGAAAATAAACCTGTTTTACGATCTGAAACTCAACGTTTTTTATTTGATAAGTTAATAATCGCTTGTGGAGCTTTTTCTAAAAAATTAACAGACCAACTTCATGAAGAAATTCCTTTAGATACAGAGAGGGGTTATCATATTCATTTTAAAAATCATGAAAATTTACTATCAAGACCTGTTGTATGGTCTGATAGAGGGTTTGGAATAACTCCAATGGAACAAGGGTTAAGAGTCGTGGGAACAGTAGAGTTTGGTGGTTTAAATAATCCATTGTCAAAATCAAGAATCAAAAATTTAATCTTGAATACAAAGGAAATGTTGAATGGGATTCCACCCGAAGAAGTTCATGAAGATGAGTGGCTTGGATTTAGACCAACTCTACCAGATTTTTTACCAGTAATTGGTCCATCTAAAAACTATGAAAATGTATATTATTCTTTTGGCCATCATCATCTAGGCTGGACATTGGGTGCAATCTCAGGCAAAATAATCTCTAAAATGATTGCAAACGAAAAAACTAATTTAGATTTACAGCCCTATAGTTCTTTGAGATTTTCTTAATTTTGTGACAAATAAAAATAACTTAGCATATATTTTATTGGTACTGACCACGCTATTTTGGTCGGGTAATTTCATTGTTGGGAAAGCAGCTAGCACTTATGAAATTCCACCATTTTCATTAAATTTTTACAGATGGTTGTTTGCAGGATTAATTCTTTTACCATTTACATTAAGAGAAATTTTAAAAAAAAAAAAATATATTTTTAACAATATTGGTTTTTTTATAATTTTAGGAATAACAAGTATAACTATTTTTAATTCAACTGTTTATTATTCATTGTACTACATGCAAGTAATCAGTGGTGTATTGATGATTTCTACAATTCCAGTGTGGATTATGTTTATATCTTCCATATTAGGTATTGAGAAAACAAACAAATTTCAAATTTTTGGAGTAATTTTATCTCTATTAGGAGTACTTTTTATAATAACTAAATCTGACTTAAATGTTATAAAAAATTTAGCTTTTAATAGAGGAGATTTAATAATGGCAACTGGAATGTTTGCTTGGGCACTTTATTCTGCATTACTAAAAAAAAAATCATATGAAATTTCACAGATAACTTTATTGGAAGTGGTAATTATAACTGGTTTAATATTTTTAATTCCAATTTATTTTTTAGAAATGAATTTTGGAAATAAAATTATAATTGATAAACCTTTTATTCTGACATTATCATATGTAGTTATTTTCCCAGGTCTTGCATCTTTCTTTTTTTGGATTAAAGGAATTGGAATTATTGGAGCTAATAGAGCTGGCGTCTTTTTACATTTAATGCCAGTATTTGGTTCAATAATGGCAATTATTCTTTTTGATGAAAAATTCATGTTTTATCACATATGGGGAGCAATATTTATTATTGCGGGTATAACACTTTCAAATAAGAAAAAATTTAATGCTTAAAGTTGCAATATTAGATGATTATCAAAATGTGTCACAAGATTTTGTGGATCTAAAAAAATTGTTAGAAAAATATGAAATAAGAGTTTTTAATGAGCCCTTTGCAGATGAAAATGATGCCATAGAACAATTAAAAGAATACGATGCATTATTAATAATGCGAGAAAGAACTAAGATTACTTCTAATTTAATAAAAAATTTAAAAAATTTAAAATATATAATCACTAGTGGAATGAGAAATAAAGCGATTGACCTAGAGGCTGCAAAAAAAAGAAAAATTATAGTAAGCGGTACTGAAATTAATACTAATCCTACCTGTGAATTAACTTGGGCCTTAATTTTAGGTTTAGCTAGGAATTTGAAAACAGAAATAGATAATATGTACCAAGGATATTGGCAGACAACAGTTGGAGTAGAATTAAAGGGAAAAATATTAGGTTTAATTGGATTAGGAAAAGTAGGATCGCAAGTTGCAATAATTGCAAAAGCATTTGGAATGCAAGTTATTGCTTGGAGTGAAAATTTGAATTTAGACAAGTGTACAGAATTAGGAGTTTTGCCATCAACAAAAGAAGATTTGGTTAGAAATTCAGATTTTATTTCAATTCACGTTCAAGGAGGGGAAAGATATAAAGATTGTATAACTTTAAAAGAATTTGATAAAATGAAAAAAACATCTTACTTAATAAATACATCGCGTGGACCAATTGTTAATGAAGATGATTTAATAATCGCATTATCAACAAATGTAATTGCTGGTGCTGGAATTGATGTTTATGAAAAAGAGCCATTGCCAGAAACTCATAAGTTGAGATTTGTTCAAAATGCTTTGATACTGCCACACGTAGGCTATGTTACTGCAGAAAATTATTCTATTTTTTATAATCAGATGATTGAAAATTTAGAGGCTTGTGTCTCCGGAAAACCAGTTAGAGTTATAGAAAATTAATGGAAATAGTTATAGTTTTATGAATAAAAAAAATCCAAAACTTACAGCAGAGCAAAATTTAATTTTTTTTAAAGAAGGAACAGAACCTCCTGGATCGAGCGAACTAAATCATGAAAAAAGAGAAGGTGCATATCATTGCGCAAATTGTGGAGTAAAATTATTTGATTCTAAAACAAAATATGAGAGTGGATCTGGCTGGCCTTCTTTCTATCAATCTTTACCAGATGTATTTGAAACAAAAACCGATTATTTATTAGGTTATGCTCGCACAGAATATCATTGCAAGAAATGTGGAGGACACCATGGTCATATTTTTGAGGATGGACCTGATCCTACTGGAAAAAGGTACTGTAATAACGGTTTATGTTTAACTTTTAAACAGAAATAATTATTTTAATAAATTTAAAAGCTCACCTTTTTTTTCTAATTCTCTTAACTCTACATAACCACCAACATGGTGAGCATCAAAAAAAATTTGAGGAATAGTTCTCATTCCATTTGCTTTTTTAATCATTTCATCTCTTAAACCAGCCTCTTTAGATATATCTATCTCTTTATAAGACAAATTATTTCTTGCTAATAACCTCTTTGCTGCTTCACAGAAATTACACAATGGGCCTGAATAGACCGTAATAGTTTTCATACTATCTATATAATTATTAAATCTTTTTTTTCCACTATATTTTTATTTTATTAATGTTATTTAAATTTTATGAAACTGATTAATTATTTAATTATTTTAAGTTTATTATTGTTTTCAAGCACTTTTGCTAAAGAAAAACCACCATTTAAAAATATTTTATCTCTAGACAAACCTAAAACACATAAAGAGATTATTTTTCAGGATAGAGATGGCAGTATAATAAATTTAAAGAAAATTAATTCAGACAAAATATATATTTTAAATTTTTGGGCAACTTGGTGTGCTCCATGCAAAGAAGAAATGCCTTCTTTAGATAAATTACATGCAAAAGATGGAATATTTGTTTTTCCAATAAACTTAGAAGATAAAAACTTAAAAAAAACAGATAAATTTTATGATGATTTGAATATTGCAAACCTAAATGTATATTTTGACGAAGGATTAAAATTAATAAAAGTTTTTTCTATTAGAGGAGTTCCTACAACAATAATTTTAAATAAAAATAAGGATGAAATAGCAAGAATTACAGGAAGCGTAGATTTTTCAGATAATAAATTTATTTCTTGGTTAGACTCTATTAAATAAAGTCACTTTTTTTTATTTTCCTTTTCAAATCTTTTCTTTCTAATCTAAATTTTTTTCTATGTTTTAAACTTTTTCTTTTTACTCTTTCTCTCCAAAGTCTAAAAGATGATGGTTTTAAATTTTTTCTCATTATCTTAATTACATCAGACTCAGATTTTCCAGTTTTTTTTTTAATTTCTTCAAATGTTATGCGATCAGCCCAAGCTGCCCAAATCACCCAATTTGGACTATTGCGATTTGGCTCTGGATTTTTGACGCGGGTCTCTGGAGTGTAAGATTTTTTCATAAAAATTAATAAATCTTAAAAAAATCCATAATGCAAATTTTATAGATGTGTGATACAATTATACTTAGATAGTCCTACTAAGCCATTTTTAGCTCCCGGTTATTTTAGGACTATCTGCAGAAAAATGTTTCCTTTAGATTTTATCCTTTTTTTACAAATTATAATTTTCTTATTCATTACACCTGGCACTCCACGAATAGTTATTATTTCCTATTCTATGAATTATGGAGTTAGAAATTGTATTTGGACAGCATTAGGAGATATAACTGCAAATTTTATTCAAGCTACCTTAGTTATTTTTGTAATTGGATCTTTTTTTTCTGATCATCCATTATTTTTGAATTCATTTAAATGGATTGGAATAATTTATTTGTGTTACTTAGCTTATGATATTTACAAAAGTAGACCAAAAAATATTAATTCGAAAACTTTTTCATCAAAAAGTTTTCTTTCTTTCTTTAAAGATGGTTTTTTAGTCGCTGGAACAAGTCCAAAAGCTTGGATGTTTTTTCCGTTTATTTTTCCTCAGTTTATTGATTTTTCAGGAAATTATGTTGTACAATTTTTTATTTTAATTGCGACTTATATGTTTTTAGATTTTATATCACTTGTTGGATATGCCGTGCTTGCAAATAAATTAATTTTATGGATAAATACAAATCCTAGAGTCATTAATTCAATTTCAGCGTGTGTATTAATAATAATAGCAATTATTATTGCTGCTACACAACAGTATTAGCATTGCTTTTGCGTTATATGACATACTTGAAATAATTTTTTTTTTTATATTAAATGTATTTATAATAAATTTATTAATGAGAGAGAGGAATAAATGAAAATAAAAAACATTTTAATTACATTTGTTTCTGCAATAGCGATTTTATTCTCAACTTCAGTTGTTTCTTTTGCAAAAGTTGTTGGTGATAAGATTGTTTTAGGTGCCGCTGTTTCGCTTACAGGAAAATATTCATCTAATGGTGTTCATACTCAAAACGGTTACAACATGGCTGTTGAGAGAATAAATAGTATGGGTGGAGTTAAAGTTGGTGGAAAAACTTACAAATTTGACATTATTTATTATGATGATGAATCAAATCCTAAGAGAGCAGCTCAACTTGCAGAAAGATTAATTAGCCAAGATGGTGTTGAGTTTATGCTTGGACCTTATAGTTCAGGATTAACTAAAGCTATGGCTCCAGTTACTGAAAAGTACGGGGTACCAATGGTTGAAGCAAATGGTGCTTCCAGATCTTTATTTACTAAAGGATATAAATATTTATTTGCAGTGTTAGCGCCAGCAAATCTATATCTAGACGTAGCCATTAGAACCGCAGTTGAATTAAATGGTGGAAAAGGTGTAAAAATTGCACAAGCTTTTGAGCAAGACGCTTTTTCTCAAGACGTTAGATTAGGTATTTTAGATGCCGCAAAAGATACAGGGTCTGAAATTGTAATTGACGATAAATTGCCAAAAGAACTTAATGATATGGCAGCTACTTTAGCTAAAGTAAAAGCAGTTAAACCTGATGTATTGGTTGTATCAGGTCATACAAAAGGAGCCTTAACTGCTATTAGACAAATAGCTGAAATGAAAGTTGATGTTCCAATGCTTGCAATGACACATTGTGATGCTGCAAAACTATCTAAGCAACATGGTAAAAATTCTCAGTACGCTTTATGTGCTTCTCAATGGCATAAAACTTTAACCTACAAAGATAAGTGGTTTAAAGATGGTATGACATATGATGCAGACTTTACTAAAATGTTTGGATATGCACCACCATACCAAGCAGCTGAGTCTTCAGCAGCTTTATTGGTTTTCAAAGATGCTTTTGAAAGAGCAAATTCTTTTGATCAGAAAAAAGTAAGAGATGCTCTTGCTGCTACTGATATGCAAACTTTTTATGGAAACATAAAATTTGCACCAGGTGGTCAAAACGTTTCTAAACCAATGGTATTATTCCAAGTTATCTGTGATAGTTCTGGAAAATGTGAAAACAAAGTTGTTGCTCCACTTAAGTGGGCTTCAGCTAAGTTAATTCACCCAATACCTAAGTGGTCTGAAAGATAAAAACTAATATTTTATGCCCCCTAAATTTTAGGGGGCATTTTTTTTTAATTAAAATTCTATGGACTTACTAATTTTTCAAGCTCCAATTTTAATGGTCCAAGCATCGATGGATGGGATTCTCCTTGGTATTCTGTTTGCTTTAATTGCATACGGGATGGCTCTTCAATGGGGAGTAATGAATATTATTAATATTGCGCAAGGTGATCTTGTAATTCTTGGTGGTTATATTGCATATTTTATGTACCTCTATGGAATACATCCCGCATGGGGAGTAATAGTTTCGCCAATCATTATGTATTTTGTAGGTATTGGAATTTACAAATTAGTTATTAATAAAGTTGTTGATAGAGATTTATTTATATCAATTTTAGCTACATTTGGGATTAGTATTCTTTTTATGCAATTGATGAATTTTGCATTTGGAGCAGATGTTGTTCTTGCGAATTCTGGTTATGGAACAACTATGTTATTTGATAGCTCTGTAGTTTTGCCTAATTCAAAAATATTTGCAGCTATCATAAGTATTATTTTTGCAATTGGTTTAGTTATTTATATGAAAAAATCTAAATTAGGTCGTGCAATAAGAGCTACCGCACAAAACGCAAGGGCAGCAAAGATTTTAGGAGTCGATACCGAGAAAGTATATGCTGCAACTTTTGGAATAAATGCGGCCCTATGTGGAGTAGCAGGAGCACTTATTTCAATTACATTTACGATACATCCTTATATGGGATTACCATATACAATTAGATCTTTTATGATTGTAATTGTTGCTGGACTTGGAAACTTACCAGGTGTAGCAATTTCTGGTATGGGTCTTGGTGTTTTTGAAGAATTTGCAGATTATATTTTAGGAACAGAATTTAGAATAGGATCGGTATTTTTACTACTCGTCTTAATTCTTGTTTATAGAAGATTTAAACTTTCTAAGAAAAGAGAATATTTAAAATGATAAACAAAAATTTAATAGTTTATTTATTAATTTTAATATTTGGTTTAGCTGCTCCATTTGTTTTTCCAGCATTTAAGGTCCAGCTATCAATTCTTTGTGTTTTAATAATTCTCGCAATAACCTGGAATATTCAAGGCGGTGAAATGGGATATAATTCTTTTGGTAATATCTTGTTCTATGGACTTGGCATGTATCTTTGTGCATCTGTTCAAGTGGGAATGTTTTTTCCTTTAGCTGAGTGGACTGAAAGTGGAGGAGAAAAAACATTTGTTCATACCCCGGCTCAATTTTTTCAAGGTTTTGGAGTTGGTTTAGCTGTTGCCGCAATTGTACCAACCATAGTTGCAGGATTAATAGGATATTCAATTCTAGGATTAAGAGGACATTATTTTGCTATTTGCACATTAGGTTTAGGAGTTGCTGCTGGTGAAATTTCAGGTGGAATAGAAATTATTGGAGCAGGACAAGGTTTTACAACTCCTCCATTTCCAAATATAGGAGGCCTTGAAGCAAGAGGTGAATTTTTTTATTTTTGTAGCTTTATTACGCTTGTGCTTACATTTGTAGCTGTAAAATCTATTTACTCAACCAGATTTAAATTAGTTCTTAATGCGATAAGAGATAATGAAGACAAAGCTGAAGCAATGGGAATTCAAACAATGAAATATAAAATTATTGGATGGATGATCTCAGCATTTTTCTGTGGTCTTGCAGGTGGAATAATGGGAGGTCTTGTTGGATACATAGATTCAACTGATGTTGCATTTGATGGAAGAGAGATGGGTGTGTTCATGGTTTTAATGGCAATATTAGGCGGCAAAGGAACTTTATGGGGACCAGTTATTGGAGCAACTTTATTTCATATATTTAAAGAAGGTTTTTGGACTTTCTTCTTGGGATGGCAATACGTTGCTCTTGGAGTTTTAATTGTAGTAATAGTAATTTATTTTCCAGAGGGAATAATGGGCTGGTTAAGAGAAAAATATCCTGAAAGATTTGGAGAAGTAATTGATGAGGCAGACCGAAAGGCACAGGTAGAACTTAAATGAAAATTTTAGAAGTAAATAACGTAAGTAAATCATTTGGTGGAGTAAAAGCAAATGTTGATATTTCAATGTCTGTAGAGAAAGGAAAAATTGTAGGATTAATTGGACCTAATGGATCAGGAAAAACTACATTATTTAATTCTATTGTTGGAACTTACCCTATAGATCAAGGTTCTATAAAATTTAATGATAAAGAAGTTTCAGAATTACCTGTTCCAGTAATAGCAAAACTTGGTTTGCTTAGAACGTTTCAACAAACAAGAATATATGGAAAACTAAATTGTGTAGAAAATATGCTTATTAGTCATAAAGCAAGCGACGAAAGTTTAGTCAAAATATTTTCACAGATACCTAAAAATTTAACAGAAAAAGCTGAAAATTTATTAAGCTTTGTTGGATTATATCAAAAAAGAAAGTTAAGAGCAGGAGACTTATCTTTTGGTCAACAAAAATTATTAGAGCTCGCAATGGCATTAATGAACGAACCTGAAATGCTTTTATTAGATGAACCTACTGCAGGAATTAATCCTACATTGATCAATGGAATTATTGATAGATTAATTAAAGTCAATCAAGACTTTGGAATTACACTTTTGGTTATTGAGCATAATATGAGAGTTATTATGCAACTTGCAGAAAATATTTTCTGCTTAGCTCATGGAAAAATGCTAGCAAACGGTTCACCACAAGATATTAAAAATGATAAGAGAGTAATCGATGCATATTTGGGGGCGCAATAATGTCTAATCAATACGAAGTTCTTGGTGCAGCTCCAAAAGCAGAGGATTTAAAAAAATTATCTCCAAACAATGCACATTTAACAATTAAAAATTTATCTGCAGGTTATGGAAAAATGGAAATTTTACATAATCTAGATTTATTTGTAAGCAAAGCCCAATCATTATGTTTAATCGGACCAAATGGCGCTGGAAAATCCACTATACTTCATTCCATATACGGTTTTACAAATATTTTTTCAGGTCGAATAGAAATTGATGGAAAAGAAATAACAAATTTAACACCAGCAGAAAAATTAAAATCTGTTGGAATAGCTTACATTCTGCAAGATAACTCAGTATTTCCAGATATGACTGTAGAAGAGAACTTACTTATGGGTGGTTTTATTAAAGACAAAACAGAAGAATCTTTTGAAGAAGCTGAGAAAGTTCTTCAAAAATATGAGCGACTTAGAAACAGAAGAAATCAACCTGCCAAAGTTTTATCTGGAGGAGAAAGAAGACTTTTAGAAATATCAAGGGCACTGGTAATGAAGCCTTCTGTTTTATTAGTTGATGAGCCATCAATTGGATTAGAGCCAAGATATATAGATATGGTTTTTGAGATATTAAGAGATCTTCAACAAAACGAGAAGAAAACAATTATTATGGTAGAACAAAATGCCAAAAAAGGTTTGGAATTTGCAGACATAGGCTATGTTCTTGTCTCCGGGCAAACTGCAATAGCGGGCCCAGGAAATGATTTACTTAAAAATCCTGATGTAGGTAGACTTTTCCTAGGCGGTTGATGATCAATTCTAGGATATTTTTAAAAGGTTTATTATCAGTAAAAAGATTTGATAGTCCAGCGATTGCTTTAGGTGCAAGCTTTGTGGCAATAGGTGCATTACTGAAAAATTTAGGTTTTACTATTCAAGAAAGTATTTTTTCGACATTTTTAACTTATGCACTTCCAGGATCTTTAGTAATGGCCGAGTCAATGCTGATAGGGGCCTCTCTTTTAAATATTTTTTTAGCTGTGTGGTTGGTTAATGCAAGATTGTATCCAATGACGGTTTCTTTAATGCCTTTAGTAATGCATAAAAACCAACCAAGATGGAAATATTATTTATCATGTCATTTTGTTGCAGTTTCATCTTGGTTAATTATGAAAAGTAATTATGAAAATGTTGAAAAAGAAAATAGAATTGATTTTTGGATTGGGATCGGAACTTCAACTTGGCTTATAGGAATTTTTTCTACAATACTTGGATATTTTTCTGCAGATTATCTAAACAAAGATATTATGATAGGTTTGGCAATTGTTAATCCTGTATATTTTATGTGTGCAATGATTGGAGTTATGAAAACGAAAAATATTTCAATTGCAATTATTTTAGGGGCTATATTTGGACCTTCTTTTTATTATTTATCTCCTGAATGGTGTATTTTACTTGGTGGCGTGTTAGCAGGCACAATAGCTTTTTTAATAGGAGAAAATAATGTCAGTTAATATTTTATTTGCAATTATTGTAACTTCTTTAGCAACTTATTCTTCAAGATTTTTTGGCGTTCTTACTTCTGAAAAGATAGATGAAAATTCAAAAATATATAGGTGGTTTAATTGTTTAGCATACTCAACTTTAGCAGCATTAATATCAAGGGTGCTTATATTTCCCAATGGAATGCTTGAGGAAACTAGCTATTTTATGAGATTAATTGTAATTTTTTTTTCAATATTAATTTTTTATATAACGAAAAAAAACTTAGTTTATCCAACAATATTTTCTGCCATCATATTAAGCATATTAAAAAATTATATTGGATGAAAAAAATAATATTTTTAATTATGTCTTCTTTATTTTCTTTATTTTGATTAAATTCAAAAGCTGGATGCTATGAACTAGTGGAGACGGTGTAGATTATACAAATTTTGTAGGTGCCAATTTGAATGGATCTACCTGTACCAATGAAATAAAATGTGGCTTAGAATCAATTGGAATATGCCAAAATGAATAATTGATTGAATTTTTCTATGGTTAGAACCCAATTTACAACTAGAGATACGTTATAAAAAAATCTAGATAAATAAGGACATTTTTTGTTGTAATTTTGCAACATTTTAAGATTCATTGAAAAGTTATAATTTTCTTTTTTATTTTTCCAAATTTGCTTGGTATAACTTATTTTTTATATAAAAAATTAAATAAACAGGAAGAATTATGAAAAAAATAACAATAGCTATTGTATCTTTGTTTCTGACATTTGGTTTTTCTACAGCAAACGCGCTCGACATGAACGGAATGATGACGATTGGTGCTAGTGGAAACTATGCAGTTTATGCCGGTGAAGGTAAAGAGGACAACTACGATGCAAATGGAGCTCTTAATGAAACAGTAACCAAGGATGGAGTGTTTACAAACGTTCATTATTCATTGTTTCTAGAGGCTAGCGTAACGGACAAGATATCAGTAGGTTTAGATTACGTACCTATGGCAATCGATACTCCTGGTAAATCAAACGGAGGTGAGCCAGATCCAGACAATACCATAACTGCTCAAGTAGACTTTGAAGATCATACTACTTTATACGTACTTGCTAAAGCAGACAACGGTCTTTTTGCAAAACTAGGTTATGTTACGGTTGAAGTTATAACTAATGAGAGCGGAACTTCTGCAGACTATCCGAACCAAGATACAGAAGGTTATGTGCTTGGCTTAGGTTATGAAACAGACATGGATGGTGTGGGCTTAAGATTTGAATTAGTTGGAACAGCTTATGATGATGTTGAGGCAGCTAACGGTAAGGCAAGAAATACAGCTGAAGCTAACGTGATAAACGTTACAGACATGTACGGTGTTCAAGCAAAAATTTCTGTAGTTAAATCATTTTAATTACAAAAATTAAAAAATTATAAAAAAAGGTCAGATTTAACTCTGGCCTTTTTTTTTGTTTAAACTAATCTATAGTTATGCGTTTAGGTTTTATTGGAACTGGAGAAATTACAAAGTCAGTAGTGACTGGTATTTTAACGTCAAAAGTAAAATTTACTAAAATCAATCTTTCAAAAAGAAATAAAATAATATCAAAACAACTAAGTAAACTAAGTTCAAAAATAAAAATTTTAAATAATAATCAAAATATAATTAATAGATCTAACTGGATATTTTTATGTGTAACACCACTTGTAGGAAAAAAAATTATTAAAAATTTAAAGTTTAAAAAAAAACAAATAATAATAAGTTTTATTTCTACAATAAAGTTAAATGAATTAAGAACATATATTAAGACGAATAATGAGATTGTTAGAGCAATACCTTTACCACCAATTGCATTAGGAGTTGGTCCAGTTCCTATATTTCCACCAAATAAAAAAGTAAAAAATTTTTTCAATAAAATTGGCAGTACAGTAGAAATAAATAATGAAAAATTATCTCTAAATTTTTGGACCATGTCGTCAATGATGGCCCCTTATTATGAAATGCTAAATAATTTTTCTTTGTGGTTAATAAGAAAAGGATTAAACAGAAAAAAAGCAGAAAATTATATAACATCTTTATTTTTAGCTCTTTCAAAAAATGCTGATCAAAATACATACAAAGATCTTTCAGAACTAGTAAAAAAATCTCAAACTCCGAGAGGGTTAAACGAACAATCATTAAAAGAATTAAAAAAATCAAATTTTTATAAAAAGTTGAATAATACATCTGATAAAATTCTTAAAAGGCTTAAAGGTAATTAATAAAAATGGATTTAAATCCAGATATTCTCAAAGTTGATAATTTAACAAAATATTTTGGAGGGTTAGCTGCTGTTTCAAGTTGTTCTTTAAAAATAAAAAAAGGATCCATCACAGGTATAATTGGCCCCAATGGTTCAGGAAAAACAACTTTATTTAATTTAATTGCAGGAAATTTAAAACCTAATGATGGAAAGGTATTATTTAATAATGAAGATATAACTTCAACGCCCTCATATGAACTGTTTTCAAAGGGAATATTGAGAACATTTCAAATTGCGCATGAATTTACAAATCTAACTGTTTTGGAAAATTTAATGATGGTTCCAGGAAATCAAACTGGCGAAAACCTTATAAATGCTTTTTTAAAACCTGGATTAATTAAGAAGGAAGAAGATTTTATAAGACAAAAGGCCTATGAAGTTATTGAGTTTTTAAATCTTAAGCATCTTGCCAATGAATTAGCAGGCAATTTATCAGGTGGTCAAAAAAAGCTTCTTGAGCTCGGTAGAACAATGATGGTTGATGCGAAATTAGTTTTATTAGATGAAGTAGGGGCTGGCGTAAACAGAACTTTATTAAAAGATCTTGGAACCGCGATTTTAAGATTAAATAAAGAAAAGGGCTATACTTTTTGTATGATTGAGCATGACATGGATTTTATAAGCAGAATGTGCAATCCTGTAATTGTTATGTCTGAAGGCTCAGTTTTGTTTGAAGGAACCCCAAATGAAGTCAAAAAAAATGAGAAAGTAATAGAGAGCTACTTAGGACGAGCAAACAAGATTAAAGGTGAAAATAACTAATGGCATTCTTTGAGGGAGACAAAATGACAGCAGGTTATGGAAATGGGCCTGACATTATAAGCTCTTGTTCTATAAATGTTAACAGAGGAGAGATTGTTGCAATTTTAGGTCCAAACGGAGCTGGCAAATCTACTGCCATGAAAGCAATGCTTGGATTGTTAAAATTAAAATCTGGTTCAGTATCAATTGATGGAAAAGATATATCAAATTTATCACCACAAGATAGAGTTAAGCAAGGCATATCCTTTGTTCCTCAAACCAGAAATGTTTTTGCTGATTTAACTGTTAGAGAAAATTTAGAGATAGGAGCATTTTTAAGAAATGATGATGTGAATAAAGTTATTGAGGAAATTTATGAGTTATTTCCAATTTTAAATGAAAAAAAATTTCAAATAGTCGGAGAACTATCTGGAGGTCAGAGACAGCAAGTAGCTTTAGGAAGAGCCTTAATGATTAAACCATCAGTTTTAATGTTAGACGAACCTACTGCAGGAGTCTCACCAATAGTAATGGATGAACTATTTGACCACATAATTAAAGTAAAAAACACTAACGTAGCAATCATAATGGTAGAACAAAATGCAAAACAAGCATTAAGTATTTCTGATCGTGGATACATTTTAGTTACTGGAGAGAATAAATTTGAAGGATCTGGAAACGAATTACTCCAAGACCCTGAAGTAAGAAGGTCATTTTTGGGAGCTTAAAATGGATTTTTTAAATGCACTTGTTTTAATATTAAATTATACAATTATTCCTGCACTTAGTTATGGTTCACAACTAGCACTTGGAGCAATCTTTGTAACATTAATTTATGGAGTTCTAAGATTTGCAAATTTTGCAACTGGAGACATGATGTCATTTGGAACCATGTTTGCAGTTTTACTTACATTTTATTTTCAATCTTTGGGAATAAGTTTAGGAATACTACCAACGGCACTACTATCCATACCTTTTGCTATTATTATGATGATTTTATATATGCTTACTATAGATAAATTTGTTTTCAGTTATTATAGAATTAAAAAAAGCCCACCAGTTGTGCTTGCAATGGTTAGTGTAGGAGTAATGTTTGTAACTCAAGCGATAATAAGAATAATAATAGGACCTTTTGACAGAAGATTTCTTGATGGTGAAAAATTTATTTTAAAAGCTACAGAATTTAAAGAAATGACAGGATTAAATGAAGGATTAACAATTAAATCAACTCAAGCAATTACAATAATTGTTACTATTATTGTTGTTTCAATAATGTTTTGGTTTTTAAATAAAACTAAAACTGGCACAAGCATGCGTGCTTATTCTGATAATGAAGATCTTGCTTTATTGTCAGGTATAGATCCTAAAAAAATTGTATTAATGACTTGGATTATTGCTGGGGTTTTGGCAACTATCGGAGGTGTTTTATATGGTCTAGATAAAAGTTATAAACCATTTGTATATTTTAATAATATGCTTCCCATTTTTGCTGCTGCAATTGTCGGAGGGATAGGAAATCCATTAGGAGCGTTTTTAGGAGGTTATGTAGTAGCATTTGGTGAAATTTTTATAACATATGCTTATAAAAAGTTTTTTACTTATATATTACCAGAAAGTCTTGAACCAAATTCTCTTATGCAATTACTATCAACAGATTACAAATTTGCAGTATCATTTTCTATTTTAGTACTTGTGCTACTTTTTAGACCTTCTGGTATTTTCAAAGGACTGAGATTATGAAGCAATATTTAAACGTTGTAACAGCCTATGCAATAATGTTTACACTTATTATTCTAGTTGGAATATTTCAATCTTGGTCACAAGCTTTATCCATTTTGAATTATTGTTTAATTTCAGCAGTTATGACAATGGGTGCAAATATACAATGGGGATATGCAGGATTAATCAATTTTGGAATTATGGGTTATACGGCATTAGGAGGCCTAGCTGTCGTTCTTGTATCAGTCGCGCCAGTGCCCGAAGCATGGAAAGCTGGAGGTCTAAACATGATAGGTTCTCTAGGTATTATTGTAGCTATGATATTTTCAATTCGCCATGTTTTAAAAAGAATTCAAAAATCGAAAAAAAGAAATTATTTAATTGCCGGTATTATAGTAATTGGTTTATTGCTAATTAGATTAGTTTCTGGCCCAGGAATTGAAAGCATCGAAGCAGTTGAACCAGCCAAGACTGGTTTCTTAGGTGGCTTAGGAATGCCAATATTATTTTCATGGATTGTTGGAGCATTCTTTGCTGGAGGATTAGCTTATATTATTGGAAAAATTGCTCTAGGATTAAGAGCAGACTATCTCGCAATAGCAACATTGTTAATTGCAGAAATTGTAGTTTCTATAATTAAACACGAAGATTGGTTGGCTAGAGGAGTTAAAAATGTAATAGGTTTAAAAAGACCTGTTCCTTATGAGATTGACCTTCAAACTTCGCCGTGGTTTATAAATTTAGTAGAGAAATTTAATTCTGGTAAATTAAAAGTTATTGACACTATTTCAGAAAGACAAGATGTTTTAAATCAATTAGTGATTGATGCATCTTCAGTTTATGTAAAACTTTGTATGACAGGTCTTTTTTTAACTGTTGTTATCATTTTATTAATTGTTACTCAAAAAGCTTTGTATTCACCATGGGGACGAAAAATGAGAGCAATAAGAGATAATGAAGAAGCAGCGGGAGCCATGGGAAAAAACGTTGTTAAAGAACATCTTTTAATTTTTATATTAGGATCGGCTGTTGTTGGTATAGCAGGCGCGATGATGGTAACAAACGACGGATTATTTACACCAGGAAGTTACAGACCTATGAGATATACATTTGTTATTTGGGTTATGGTAATAGTTGGAGGAACAGGAAACAATTTTGGAGCAATATTAGGAGGTTTTGTAGTATGGTTTTTATGGGTTGAAGCTGCGCCAATTGCTTTATTTTTAATTAATTTTTTTACATCTCATTTACCAGAAACAAATGCTCTAAAAATTCATTTAATTCAAAGCGCTCCTTATTTCAGGTTCTTAATGATTGGAATGGGAGTATTATTAATTATGCGCTATAGACCACAGGGAATTTTACCAGAAAAAATTATAAAACAATAAATATGAAAAAAATACTAATAATTATTTTTATTTTAATTCCATTTCATTCTTTATCTATTGAAAAAAAAACTACATTTACTTTAAAAAAATTTAATAAAGCTCAAGAAGAAGGGAAGGTGGTGGTAATTAATTCATGGAACAAATCTTGTTTAACTTGTGCTAAACAAGTAAAAATTCTTGATGAAGCTGAAGAAAAATTTAAAAATATTGTCTTCTTAAGCTTTGAACAAAATAAAAACAAAGATATAGCAAGGTTACTCAATATAGATTATTGGACCACAATTGCTATTTATAGAAACAATAAAGAAATTATTCGTGAAATGGGATTAACAAGCAAAGAAAAAATTTACAGCCTAATTAAGAAAGGAATATAAATTGAATTATATATTACTAGGTATTGCTTTAGGTTTGGCGATGTATTTAGCTGATAAATATATTTTTTAAAAAAAACTCAGCGAAGAAATTCGCTGAGTTTTTAAAGAATTAAATATTATCTTTGTTTTTTAGTTTTGAATTTTCCACCTTTGATTTCTTTTTCTAAGAAAGAACCAAAAGCTTCACCTACATCTGTAAATTCTACTCCAGTAGCACCTTCGTAGTTAACAGCTTTACCTTTTGCAAGTAAATCTAGAGCTTTTCCTAATTCACCTGGATAAATCTTTTTTCCTGGAGCATTAGCAACAGCCATTACATTTTGTTGAATTGTTGCTCTGTCAGCTTTACCACCAGCCTGCATAGCTAAAGTAATTAAAGCAGCAGCATCATATGATTCACCAGTGTAAGGTCCAGAAGAGTCTATTCCAGCAGCTTTTGCTACATCAGCAAATACTCCCGCACCTTTTCCTGTTGATCCTGGCAAAGAACCAAATGATTTGTTTAAAGCTTTTCCAAAATTATCAGTTAAAGAGTCACCGATCATACCGTCAGACAAAATAAACACGTCAAATGCACCAGAGTCTAAAGAAGCTTGAATTATTCCTTTACCACCTTGGTCTATATAACCAATTACAGCAACCGCATCACCACCTGCTGAAGCAAGTGTAGCAACTTCTGCTGAATAATCTGCCTTACCATCTTCGTGAGCAGCAACAGTTGTTACTTTAATACCATGACCTTCTACAGCAGCTTTATAAACATCCGCTAAACCTTTACCATAGTCGTTGTTTGTATAAGTGATAGCAACACTTTTAATTTTTCTATCTTTTGTAATATCAGCTAAGATTTGTCCTCCTCTTGCATCTGATGGAGCTGTTCTAAAGAAATATCCATTATCATTTAGATCAGTTAATCCAGGAGATGTAGCAGAAGGTGAAATCATAACTACTCCGTTAGGAACGGCAACGTTAGTTGCAATCGCACCAGTAACACCAGAACAGTCAGCACCCATAATCGCAACTACTCCATTTGAAACTAAACCTTCCGCAGCAGTTGTTGCCGCAGCAGAGTCTACGCAAGTTGAGTCAGCTCTTTCCACTGATATTTTTTTTCCGCCAAGTAATTTACCTGAGTTTGATGCTTCATTAAAAGCAAGCTCAGCTGAATTAGCCATAGCAGGAGTTAGAGATTCAATAGGACCTGTAAATCCTAATATAATTCCCATTTTGATATCTGCTAAAGAATTTGTTGAAATAGTCGAAACAAATAAAAAAGCAGCTAAAACCAATTTTCTCATATTATTTTCCTTAATTGTTAACAATTTATATAAAATAAATTAAAGCTCATTGGTATATTTTTTCAATAAGTAAATTATCTTATTTTTTGGAGCAAAAAGACTGAAGTTATTACTATAATTCCACCAATTAACATTATTGCTGTTGGAATTTCACCAAATATAAAAAAACTTAAAACCATTCCAAAAATTGGGAATAGGGCATAGAAAGGAAGAACTTGTCCCACCGAGTAAAACTTGTAAAGATAAAACATTGACATGTGTCCTACTAAAGAGCAAAGAACACCAGCATGCAATACCATAAGCCAAGCCTCAAGATTTAAATTTTTTAAATGAAAAACTGTATTTCCTTCAAAAAATATAGAACCAATTAATAAAGTAAAAAATCCTATAAAACCCATAGAGGCATTAGTAAATTTAACATCCAGTTCTTTTAGATGTCTTGAAAATACCTGTGATAAAGCATAAAAAAAAGCCATAGAACAGATCAGCAAAAATCCTAAAATTTCATCAGCAATTTTTGGGTCAAATCCTATTAATAAAATTCCTAAAAGAGATGTAAAAATTAAAATCCATTTTTTGTAATTTATTGATTCACCAATAAATACAGAGCTTAAAATAATTCCTATAGGAATTGACAGTTGGGCACCTATAACTAGAGGCGACATTATACTCGATGCATTAACAGATAAATATAAAAACAAGTTTACACATACTCCCATCGAGAATGAAAAACCAAGCAAAGGTAAGATATACTTTTTATTTGGTAAAATTATTTTGCAAAAAGGGTATAAGCAAAGAAATACAATTCCCATTCTTAAAGCACCAAACAAGATTGGAGGCACAGATGCATTAATTCCAAGCTTACCTGTAGGGTATGCGCTACCCAAGAAAAACATGACAAGTAAAATTAATAATGTATGTTTTTTACTCAATTAATTAACCCATAGTAAAAGGATCATCCATAGGTTTATCAGAAGTATTAAACCAAGTAGTTTTTATTCTGGTATAATCTTTAATAGATTCAATTCCCGCCTCTTTTCCATAACCACTATCCTTCATTCCTCCAAATGGAGCAGAGGGAGAAATTAATCTGTAAGTATTTACAAAAGTAATTCCAGCCCGAATTGAATTTGAAACTCTTAATCCTCTATTTATATCTTTGGTGTAAACACCAGATGACAATCCATACTGATTGTCATTCATTTTTCCTATCACTTCTTTTTCATCATTAAATTTCATTACAGAAAGAACAGGTCCAAATAACTCATTTTCTGCAGTTGGCAAATTATGATTTTCACACTCAATTACCGTAGGCGGGAAATAGTAACCTTTATTTGATAAGTTATGTCTTTTACCTCCACATTTCAGTTTTCCTCCTTGATCCAAAGTAAGTTTGATATTTTTTTCTATAATTTCTAATTGTTTTAAACTACTTAAAGGGCCCATTTGTGTATCAGGTTCCATAGGTGGACCCAGCTTAATTTTGTTTGCTCTATTTACTATTTTTTCTAAAAAATTTTCATAAATACTATTTTGTATATACAGCCTTGAACCTGCTATACAACTTTGACCGCTAGCACCAAAGATTCCTGCGGTAATTCCATTTAAAGCATTTTCTTGGTCAGCGTCTTCAAATACAGCTACAGGACTTTTACCTCCTAACTCTAAACTTACTTGTGATAAATTATCAGCCGAATTTCTTATAATATGTCTTGCAGTTTCAGGGCCTCCTGTGAAAGCGACTCTTTCTACATAATTATGTGAGGTTAATGCTTTTCCACAAGGATCTCCAAACCCAGAAACAATGTTTACTACTCCTTTAGGTATACCTGTTTTCTCAATTAATTTTGCAAATTCAAATAATGTAGCAGGAGCTAATTCAGAAGATTTGATTACTATAGTATTACCCATTGCAAGTGCAGGAGCAAGTTTTACAGCAGTTAATAACATCTGTGAATTCCAAGGAATTATGGCAGCCACAACTCCGATGGGTACTCTAGTAGTTATGACCTGCATATTAGCTTTATCGATTGGCAAAACTGTTCCTTCAACCTTATCAGCAAGACCCGCGTAGTAATCATAGTATTCAGCAATATAATTTGCCTGAGTTTTTGTTTCTTTAAATAGTTTTCCAGTATCAATTGTTTCAATTTTACCAAGCTGTTCCGCATTATCTCTGAGTTGTTCTGCTATTCCCTTTAAATATTTTGCTCTTTCTCTTGGAAATAATTTTGACCATGTTCCTTCAAAAGCTTTTTGTGCTGCTTTAACAGCTTTATCAACATCTTTTTCACTAGCTTCGGGAACTTCTGCCCAAGGTTCATTATTTTCTGGATTTAGCGATTTAAATGTTTTTTTACTTTCCGAGTTAACCCACTCTCCATTAATAAACATTTTATAATTTTTTAATTCAGGCATTAATTAGTCTTTTCATTGCATTGTTTACATCATCTGGACATTCAATACTACAAAGATGTTTAGCTTTTGGTATTATTGTAAGATTTGAATTTTCAATTATTGCACTTAAATTCTTTGACATTTCTGGAGTAGACCCAACGTCTTCTTCTCCTGTGATTACTAATGTTTTCGTTTTTATTTTATTGAATTCCTCATTGTCTTTATGTTCAACAAATAATTGGTAAACTTTTAGAAAATTTGTCATATCATTTTTATCTAAAATGCTTTTAATTTTTTCGTATGTTTTTGGATTTTTATTTAAATAATCTTCTGTAAACCATCTTTTTAAAGCTTGCTTAGATAAAGAATTATTTTTTTTTGCCAATTCAAATCTATCATTTACAATTTGTTGTTGATCTTTGCTTCTCTTAAATACTGAGCATAAAAGTGTTAATGATTCTAGTCTATGGTTAAATTTACAAGCAAAATTTCTAGCTATTAAAGATCCAATTGAAAATCCTACTAAATGAAATCTTTTGATGTTAAGTTCATCTACTAAATTTGTTAATTGATCAGAAAAATCTTCAAAAGTAATATCTTTTTTTACAAGTGGGGTCTTGCCATGCCCTAAAATATCATAAGCTATAACTGTATTATCAAAAGCATCTATTTGAGGTTCCCAAATAGAATGATTTAATCCAACGCCATGAACAAAAATAATTGGTGGATCTTTTTTAATATTTATTTGATAAAATGTTCTTTTAGAGTCAAAATTATTTATCAATTCCCATTTCCTTCATATCTTGATATCTATCTCCAGTTCTAGCATGTGCTCTTCCACTAGAAGCTCCACCAATAGCAATTACTATTTCATTATCAAAGGGAGCATCATGAATAGTAAATTCATGTGTTAGATAATATGGTCTTAAGCCAGAATCTGTTTTATGCATCATAGGTATAGAAATTTTTGATCCCGCAGGTCCTCTTGTATTGGTAAAACTTAAATAAGATGTTCCACCTACTGCATCTCTAAATTTATTTCCAAATCTTAAAGTGTGAATAAATGCAGATGCGTGCTCGATCTCTCCGTTTAAACCAACGATTCCTGCTTTGCCATAAGCTAGAATTTTTTCTGCTGAACCAATTTCTTTTATTAATTCTGGAACTAAAATATCACCAAGCTTTGGAGCTAAATCTAAAATTGTAGGTTTAAGATCTTCAACAAACCCTTGTCCATCCCAAGGATTTTTAAAAACTGCTGCAACGGAAACTAGCAAGACGGGTTCTTTTGCTTCTTTTCCACCTTCAATAAATGTCTTATCAACAAATTTTGTAAACTTTCTTAATTCTAATTTCATTTTTTTAATCTATGTTTAAAACTATCTCTTCTAAAACTGTATAGTGCTTTTGGATCTACATCAACATCAATGACTACAGGTTTATTTATTTTTAGAGCTTCTTTAACTGCTTGGTTTATTTCTGAAACTTTTTTAACCTTAAAACCTCTAGCACCATATAGCTCTGCAACTTTATCAAAAGGTGGACTACTAATATCAGCTCCCAAGTATCTTTTTCCATAAAAATCTTTTTGATAAGCTTTTTCAGCTCCCCAACTTCTATTATTCATTACTATAGTTATTGTATTAATCTTATACTCAACAGCCGTACTTAATTCTGAAATTGTCATTCCAAAACCTCCGTCTCCCATAAGGCTAATTACCTTTTTGTTAGGTTTTGCAATCTTTACACCCAAACCACATGCAAAAGAAAAACCAACTAAACCAAAGTCTAATGGAGTAAATAAAGATGGAGGATCATAATATTCAAGAGCATCTGTAGCTTGTAAACAAAGAGTACCCGCATCTAAAGTTATTGCAGAGTTTTTAGGAAGTACTTTTCTTAATTGTTTAAACAAACTATTAGGTTGTATAGGAAAATTTTTCTGTTCAAATTTATCTCTGTTGATCAAAAACTTTTTTCTTTCATTTAAATAGTTATTGGTCCATTTTTTTATATCAAGAGTAATATTTTGCTTCTTAATTTCTTTGTATAATTGGTCAGTTATTGTGGCAGCGTCTCCATAAATTCCTACTGCTACAGGAAAGTATCTTCCTATCATTCTTTTTTCCAATTCAACTTGTATGATTTTTGCTTTTTTATTTATATTTTCGTAAGAATAAAAAGTTGAATTAAATCCCAGCCTTGTTCCAAGAGCAATTATAACGCTTGCCTCTTTAACTAATTTGGATGCAACTGGATTGCCTCTTGGACCCATTTGTCCAGCATTTAGTTTATGATTGAATGGTATAGCATCTCCATGACCAGCTGCAGTTACTATTGGAACGTTTAACAATTCTGCCAATTTAACTACATTTTTATATTTTGATGTATATTTAATTCCACCACCAGCAATAATAACAGTCTTGTTTGAATTATTGATAATTTTTACAGCTTTTTTTATATAATTAGATTTTGCTTTAGTTGAGTTTTGATTATCAAAAGATTGACTTTTTTCATTGATTTTAAAAATTCCTTTATCTGCCAAAATATTTCTTGGTAAATTAATACATACAGGTCCCCTTCTGGGCGACATTGCTAAGTTAAAAGCATCGCTGAAAATTTTTGGAATTTTTTTAAAATTTTTTATTGTCCAAGTTTTTTTTGTTACCGGTTTAAATAAAGATAGTTGATCAAGACCTTGAAAAGCATCTTCCATTTTATCTTTTGTAGAATACGAACCTGCAATTGAAACAACTGGAGAAAAAGCTGCCTTCGCTTGTGCAAGACCAGTCACTAAATTTGTAGCACCAGGACCATTTTGTCCAGCAAGTATTATACCTGGTTGATTAGATGCTCTTGCATATCCATCCGCCATGTGTGTACCAGTTCTTTCATCACGAACACCAATAAATTTTATATTTTTTTCATGATAAAGAGCGTCAAACATTTCCATTGTAGCGGAGCCAATTAAACCAAAAACATGTTTAACTTTTTCTTTTTTTAAGGATTTAATTGCGGCTTGGCCACCAGTTAGGCTCTTTTCCTTGATCACGAAACTTTTTTTACTTCAGTATTTAAATCATCTTTGAAGTGAGGCATTACTTTTTCAGTGAACATTTTGATGCTTTTCATGTAATCTTGATGTTTAACTCCAGGAAAATTGGACCATACTTGTAAATTTTGTAAATTTAATTCTGATTTAAGTTCATGGATCTTGTCTACTACATACTCAGGTGTTCCAAATAACATGTTACGTTTATGAAGAAAATCATAGCTTAGTAAATCAAGTTTTCCTTTAGTTACAGGCAATTCTTCACCTGGGTCCATGTGATTGCCAAGTCCTCTCCAATGACACACCCATCTCATATAATTTACCATATGTTCGCCAGCTTTTTCTTTAGCTTCTTCCATACTGTCAGCAACAAACATATCTCTTACTAATGATATACCTTCTCCCATTGGAACATTTCTTTTTTCAGCTTCAGATTTTGCATTTTTAAATGCTTCAAATTTAATTTTTAAAGCTTTAACAGTAGGTATCCACATTATAATATTCAAACCTTGTGTTGCAGCCCATTCAATAGATCTAATTCCATCGACTACTTGGTGAATAGCAGGATAAGGTTTTTGGTAAGGTTTTGGTAAAACACTTATGTTTTCCATAACATTTGTTTCAATATTAACCAAATCTTTATTTGGTGGACTCATATCATGCTGCCAAACATAATCAGGAGCAGGATATGTATAAAACTCACCTTTATGATTAAAAAATTTTTCTTTCCAGGATTTTTTTAAAATTGTTAGCGTTTCTTCAAACAATCTAAAATTTTTTGCTTGGTCTTTCATATCTGCTTCTTTATTTAAATTTATTGCTTCTCTTCCATAGATTCCTCTTCCTATTCCAACTTCAACTCTACCTTTTGATAATTGATCAAGAAGAGCAATATCTTCAGCCATTCTAATTGGATTATGAAAAGTAATTACATTACAAGCTTGACCTATTCTAATATTTTTTGTTCTAGCTGCAGCATCAACTCCCATCATTAATGGATTAGTTAAAGATTCCATTCCTTCATGATTAAAATGATGTTCTGTATACCAGATTGAATTCCATTTATTCTGATCACAATATTCTGTAATCTCTCTAGTTTCGTCTAAAAGTTTATCGTAAGGTTTGTGTGTCCAATTTGTTGTATTACAAAAATAACCAAATTTCATTAAAGCCTCCTTTAAAAATCAATTTAAAGACGACCGATCCCACTTTCGTTTAGCTTTTTGAAGTTAAAACGACGAGTTATGTATCGCTTGAGTTATTTATAACACAAAATATAACTTTAGGATATATTTAAAAAATATGGAAACAAAAAAAATACCACCAAAATATTTAAAGGATTTAAATCCTAAAATAGGACTAATTGCACTTGCTAGCGATTATATGATTGAGAAAGATTTTATAAGTGTAATCAAAGATAAGAAAATTGATTTTTTTGTAAATAGAATTGAAACATTTAATCCTTTGACAGCAGAAAATCTTATAAAAATGTCAGAAAAAATTACTAAAGTTACAAAAGATATACTTCCTGATGAAAAAATAGATTGTGTCGCATATGGATGTACTTCCGGTACAATTGCAGCTGGATATAGTTCTATTGAAGAAAAAATCAAAAAAGCAAAACCAAGTACAAATGTAACCACACCTAGCACAGCAGCAGTGAAAGCTTTAAAAAAATTAAATGTTAAAAAAATATATTTATTCACACCATATCCTAAAAAATTAAATGATGAAGTTATTGAATTTTTTAAAAAAGAAGGATTTGAAATAACTTCAAATTCTTATTTTGATATTGCTTCTGATATTGATATTGGAAAAGTTGATCCAGAATATCTATATGAAACTTTATCAAGCATTAACTTAGATGATGCTGATGCTATGTTTATTTCATGCACTGCACTACCGGCTTTATCAATAATTGATAGATTAGAAAAAAAACTAGGAAAAATTGTTTTATCAAGTAACCAGGCTTTAATATGGGAAACTTTAGAAAAGATTGGAATGAATAAGTCTGTTGTAGGATTTGGTAAATTATTTTCAAACTAATATGCTATTTACTAAAGAAGAATACAAAGGAAGACTAAATAAAGTTAAAAAATTTATGCAGAATAAAGGCATCGATCTTTTGATTTCACAAGATACATCAAATATTAATTATCTTACCGGATATGATGCTTGGTCATTCTATTATGCACAATGTGCAATAGTTCATGTTGATGCTGATGAACCATTGTTATTTGTAAGAGCACAAGATGCAGGCGCAGCATATATAAATTGTTATATAAAACATGAAAACATAATTGCTTACGATGAAAAATATATTCATACATGGCCCACACATCCTTACGATGCAATTGTAGATTTAATAAAAAAAAGAAAATGGGAAAATTTTAAAATTGGTTTAGAAATGGATACCCATTACTTTACTGCATACTCTTATAAGAAATTATTAGATGGTTTGCCTGATGCTAAATTAATAGATAGCGAAAGATTAGTTAATTGGGTTAGAGTAGTTAAGTCAGACGCAGAAATAGATTTAATGAAAAAAGCAAGTGTCATAACTGAAATAGGTATGAAAAAAGCATTTGAATGTATTAAACCTGGCGTTAGGCAAAATGATGCAGTTTCAGAAATAACTGGTGCTTTAATTAGAGGAACAAAAGATTTCGGTGGAGAATACTCATCAATAGTTCCTCTTTTACCAACGGGAAAAGGTACATCAGCGTCTCATTTAACCTGGAGTGATGCCAAATTCGTTGAAGGAGAGGCAACTATAATTGAAGTTTCTGGAGTTTATAAAAGATATCATTGTCCAATGGCAAGAACAGTGCTTCTTGGTAAACCAGATCAAAAAAAAATAGATACAATGAAAAAAACCATAGAAGCTCTACATGCGGGAATTGATGTTACAAAACCAGGAAATACCGCAGATGATGTTGCCCAAGCATTTTGGAAAGTATTAGATAAATATGGAATAGAAAAAAAATCTAGAACCGGATACTCAATAGGAATTGGATATCCTCCAGATTGGGGCGAACATACATTAAATATTCTCAAAGGTGACAAAACAGTGCTAGAAAAAAATGTTTGTTTTCACATGATTGCTGTAATGCAATTTGGGAACTGGGGAGTAGAGGCCTCAGAGTCAATAAGAGTTACCGATACTGGATCAGAGTTATTTTGTAATCTTTCAAAAGAACTGCATATAAAAAGCTAAAATTAACTATTGAATATTATCTTCACAAATGTTTTAAATCCTCCCTATGCCTAATAACAAAGAATTCGTTAAATTTGCAAAAGTTGATAAAAGTTATGACGGAAAAGTTCTTGTCGTAAAAGATCTAAACCTAGATATAGCTGAAGGTGAGTTTATCACAATGCTTGGACCTTCTGGTTCGGGAAAAACTACTTGTTTAATGATGTTAGCTGGTTTTGAAACACCAACAAACGGTGAAATTTATTTAGATGGAAATCCAATTTCAAACATACCTCCACACAAAAGAGGTATTGGAATGGTTTTTCAAAACTATGCATTATTTCCTCATATGACAGTTTATGAAAATTTAGCATTTCCATTAAGGGTAAGAAAAATTCCAAAAGATGAAATTGATAAAAAAGTTGATAAAGCATTATCAATGGTTTCGTTAGCTGGTTACGAGTCAAGAATGCCAGGCCAACTTTCAGGAGGACAACAACAAAGAGTTGCCGTTGCTAGAGCGTTAGTTTTTGATCCTTCAGTTGTACTAATGGATGAACCATTGGGAGCGTTAGATAAAAATTTAAGAGAAAGCATGCAATATGAAATTAAACATATTCATGAAAGTATAGGAGTCACAGTTGTTTATGTTACTCACGATCAAGGAGAAGCTCTTACCATGTCAAATCGAATAGCAGTATTTAATGATGGAAAAGTTCAACAATTATCTAGCCCTGACAAACTATACGAAGAACCTGTTAATTCTTTTGTTGCGGAGTTTATAGGTGAGAATAATACTTTTAGTGGCCAAGTCACAGATATTTCTGGAGGCAAGTGTAAAGTAAAATTAGACTCTGGATCAGAAATAATGTCAAATCCGATTAGAGTAAATTCAAAAGGTGAAAAAACTATTGTTTCTTTAAGACCAGAGAGAGCAATTATAAATCCAGAAAATAACATGGAAAATAAGCATAAAGGGAAAATAGAAGAAGTAATTTATCACGGTGACCACACTAGAGTTAGATTAAATTTGTTAGGAAATAAAGAATTTATACTAAAAGTTCCAAATAGTTCAGCTAGAATGGATATAAAAGTTGGAAACGAAATCGCAGTAGGTTGGGACAGCCGAGATGCAAGAGCTTTAGACCCAAAGTAAACTTATCATTAAAAACGTTATATTATAAGCAAAATTAACATTGAATATTCTTAAATGAGCTGTTGACTCCATTTTTTATCCTTGTTGTAATCCTTTTTTTAAAAAAAAACGTTTAAACGGAGGATAAATGAGAAAATTAAGTAAATTATTACTTACCTTGACTTTTGCTCTTTCTTTAACTTCATCAGCATTTGCAGTAGTTGTTGCATCATGGGGTGGAGCTTATACAGAGTCTCAAAAGCTTGGATATGGTGATCCTACTGCAAAAGCTTTAGGTATATCTATCGATTGGGTAGACTACTCAGGCGGATTATCAGAAATTAAAGCACAAAAAGAAGCTGGTGCTATTGTATGGGATATAATCGACGTATTTGCATTTGATACAATAAATGGATGTGACGAAGGTATATTTGTTGAATTTGATTTCGACAAAGACTTTCCTGCAGCTCCAGACGGTACACCTGCAAGTGAAGACTTCTTCACTGCAATGCCTTCTAAATGTGCTGTAGGAAACATTTTATATTCTTGGAACTACGCTTATAACAGCGACAATGTTAAAGGTACTCCAAAGACTATAAAAGATTTCTTTAACACTAAAAAATTTCCTGGAAAAAGAGCTATCTATAAAAGCGCTCTAACTAACTTAGAGATCGCTTTAGCAGCTACTGGAACAAAACCTGGAAAAGGTGGAGCAAATATCTATAAAAAATTGAATACTGAAAAAGGTGTTCAAAAAGCATTAGATACTATTAAAAAACTTTGTACTGATCCAAAAGGCGGATGTGTATTTTGGTCAGCAGGTGCTCAACCACCAGAACTATTAATGAGCGGTGAAGTTGTTATGGCAACTGGTTGGAATGGAAGATTTTTCAACGCTACAGTTGGCGAAGGTGCTCCAATCGTTCAAGTATGGGACGCTCAAGGTCTTGACTATGAATATTTTGCACTAGTTAAAGGTGGACCAAACGAAGCTGATGCTATGAAAGCTCTTGCTATGATGACTAACACAGAAATGTTAGCTGGAAGCGCTAAGTATATAGCTTATGCTCCTTGGAGAAAATCTTCAATAGCTGTTATGGAAGCAGGTGAGCCATGGTATAAAGATGGTAAAACAAATATGGTACCACATATGCCTACTGCGCCAAAAAACACAAAAAATTACTTCCTAGTAGATCCATTCTTTTGGGCTGATAACGGCACTGAGCTTGGTGAAAAATGGGAAGCTATGAAAGCAGGTCTATAATTTAAGTTTTAAAGACTAAAATTATATATTATATTTAGGGCGGTTATTAAATAACCGCCCTTTTTTTATGAGCAGTGAAACACAAAAAATTTTAACAACTGACGGAATTCCTTTAGAGATTAGCCTAAAGAAGGCTGAGAAAAAAAATAAAATTAAAGCTTTTCTTCTAGTAGCCCCATTATTACTTTTTATAATAATTACTTATATTTTTCCTATAGGTGAAATGTTTACAAGAAGTATAGACGATAGAATGGTTACAAATATGTTACCTAAAACATTTAAAGCTATGGAAACATGGGATGGAAAAGAACTTCCACCAGAAGAAGTTTTTGCTGCTTTTTTATCTGATTATAGAGCTTTAGCTGAAAAAAAAGAACATGGAAAACTAGGCCAAAGATTAAACAAAGAGAAGAACGGATTTAATACAATCCTCAAAAAATTATGGAGAAAAATGAAAAAATTTGAGGATGGTAATACTAAAGAACAAATAATGGCAGTTCATAAACGATTTAGAGATGTAAAATATTGGCAAGCAATAAAAAGGACAGCTCCTCCGTATACTATGGGAAAATATTTAAAAGGTATGGACATGTATTATGATGAGGATGGAAAAGTCGTTCAAGTTGAGGAGGACAGAAGAATACATAGAATACTTTGGCTGAGAACTTTAGAAATAGCTGTTGTTGTCACTATTCTTTGTTTTTTAATGGGTTATCCAATTGCACATTTGCTTGCGACTCTTCCAATGAAATACAGTAATTTATTAATGATATGTGTTCTTTTGCCATTCTGGACCTCTTTACTTGTAAGAACTGCAAGTTGGATGATTTTGTTACAACAACAAGGAATTGTAAATGACTTTTTCGTCATGATCGGATTAGTAGCTGACGATAATAGACCAGAGATGATGTATAATAAAACCGGTACCTATATTGCAATGACGCAAATTCTTTTACCTTTTATGGTATTGCCTTTGTACAGTGTTATGAAAACAATATCTCCTAGTTTAATGAGAGCGGGAAAATCCTTAGGAGGCACTCCATTCGTTGCTTTTTGGAAAGTTTACTTTCCATTAACAATACCTGGTATTGGAGCAGGCTGTTTATTAGTCTTTATACTTGCAATTGGATATTATATTACCCCAGCTTTAGTTGGTGGCGCATCAGGAACATTGATTAGTAACCAAATAGCTTACCATATGAAGGAAACGCTAGACTGGAGCTTTGCATCGGCCATGGGATTAATGCTATTAACTGGAGTCCTTGTCGTTTACTGGATTTATAACAAACTTGTTGGAATTGATAATATTAAATTAGGATAAATATGGCTTTACCCAAATATACAGAAACTCGTTATAGAATTTGGCACTATTTGTATTTAACAATTTGTGGTTTTGTATTTTTCTTTTTAATAGCGCCGTTGTTTGTAATTTTTCCACTTTCATTTAACGCTGAGGAATTCTTAGTTTTTTCAGATGGAATGAAAAGACTTGATCCTGATGCATTTTCTTTAAGGTGGTATCATGACATGGTTTATGGAACAAAAAATCCCTGGGGACTTGCTGCAAAAAACAGTTTTATAATTGCAATATTTGCAACAATAGGAGCGGTAATACTTGGTACAGTAGCTGCACTAGGATTAAGTAGCAGACATATGCCATTCAAAGGTTTAATAATGGCAACTTTAATTTCACCAATGATTGTTCCACTTATTATTTCTGGAGTTGCCATCTTCTTTTTTATAGCAAAAATTGGATTAGCAGCTACACACTTAGGAATTATTATTGCTCATATAATTCTAGGAACTCCATTTGTAGTAATAACTGTTACTGCCACTTTGTCAGGTTTTGACCATAGTGTTACTAGAGCAGCATCTAGCCTAGGAAGTGATCCAGTTAACACATTTATGAAAATAACATTACCATTGATTTTGCCAGGAGTTATATCCGGGGCTTTATTTGCATTTGTCACATCTTTTGATGAGGTAGTAGTAGTTTTATTTTTAGCCGGTTTAGATAATACAACGATACCTATTCAAATGTGGACGGGTTTAAGAGAACAATTAAGCCCAACTATACTTGCTGTTGCTACTTGCTTAATAATTCTTTCAACATTAATACTTGTTACCGCGGAACTTTTAAGAAGAAGGTCTGAGCGTATAAGAGGTATTAACAGATAATATAAAAGTTAAGCTAAATTCTATGGAAATTAAAAAAGTTGTAGTAATAGGATCAGGAACAATGGGAAGTGGTATTGCGGCTCATTTATGTAATGCTAATATTCCAGTAACATTGTTAGATTTAACTACAGAAATTAGTCAAAAAGCAAAAGATAGAATTCAAAAATCTAGACCACCACTTTTAATTGATAAAACAAAAATAGACAATATAAGAGTCGGAAATATTAATGATGATTTTGATGTAGTAAAAGATGCAGATTGGGTAGTTGAAGCTGTTGTTGAAAGAATAGACATTAAACATAATATTTATGAAAAAATTTTTAAATTTAGAAAATCAGGAGCAATTGTTTCCTCAAATACATCGTCAATACCTATAAAAATTTTATCTGAAAAATTATCAGATACAGAGAAAAGAGATTTTTGTATAACACACTTTTTTAACCCTGTAAGGTACATGGGGTTACTAGAGATTGTAAAAAATGAAAATAATGATCTAGGTAAGATAAATTCTCTAAAAAAATTTTGTGAGCTAGAACTTGGTAAGGGCGCAATAATTTGCAATGATACTCCTGGATTTTTAGGAAACAGAATAGGTGTTTTTGCTATGCAAGTAGCGATGACAGAAGCGTTTAGGTTGAAATTGTCTATCGAAGAAGCCGATGCTGTTTTTGGAAGACCAATGGGCATTCCAAAAACAGGAGTATTCGGACTTTATGATCTTATAGGAATAGATTTAATGGCTGATGTTTTAAAAAGTTTTATAAAAGAGCTTCCAAAAAATGATCCATTTCAAGTAGTAGCAAAAGAAATCCCCTTAATTACAAAATTAATTAATACAGGGTACACAGGAAGAAAAGGAAAAGGTGGATTTTATAGAATGAATAAGCAAAATAATCAGAAAATTTTAGAGGCAATCAACCTTGAGTCAGAAGAATATTCCGCAACAAAGAAAATTGACCTTGGTATTGAAACTGTAAATTTAAACGTATTGATCAATAGAAATGATAAATACGGTGAATATTCATGGTCGGTAATTTCAAAAATTATAAAATATGCATCTTCTTTAGTTCCAGGTATTACAGATAAATTTAATGATATTGATGAAGCAATGAGACTTGGTTTTAACTGGGCAATGGGACCTTTTGAAATGTTAAAAGCAATTGGTGTTAAAAATTTCTTTAAACGTATTGATGCTTTTGAAAATAATAAATTCTTAGAAAATTTATCAAAAACAAAAAATGAAAATTTTTATGGGGAAAGGCAAAAGTATACAGATATTGAGACACTAGGAAAAATAAAACCAAAAGCTATAAAAGTTGATAAAAATAAATCGGCTGAAATTTATAGATTTAAAAATTTTAATATTGTTGAATTTACAACTAAAGCTTGTGCTTTAAATTATGATTCTATGGATGCATTGAAAAATGCAACAGACAAACCTTTAATAATTATTAATGAAAGTATGCAATTTTCTGCAGGTGTAAATTTAACTTACACAATGGATTTTGCAGACAAAGGTGATTTTAAATCAATTGAAAAATTTATTAAATATTTTCAAGAAACTTGCAAACATTTAAAATATTCAGATCATCCTGTAATATCTGCTCCATCAGGTTTAGTTTTAGGAGGGGGCGAAGAGGTGGCTATTCAATCAAATTTTGTTGTATCTCACACAAATATTGTGATGGGATTGGTTGAAACGGGAGTAGGTCTAGTACCAGCTGGTGGAGGATGCAAAGAAGTTTTATGGAGATGGTCACAAACACCTGAATCTAAAAAAGATCCAGACTATGCTCCTCTAGAAGTATTTAATATTATTGGTTATGCGAAAACAGCAACCTCTACTGTTGAGGCTGTACCACTTAAGTTTTTAAGACCAGAAGATAAAAAGGTAATGAATAGAAATAGTTTATTTGACGTTTCAAGAAAATTGATTGAAGAAAATAAAGATTTTATTCCTCCAAAAGAATGTAAATTTAATTTATCTGGAAAGCCTCTTAAAGAAAAAATGATAAAAATTTTGGAAAAATTATATAATGAAAAAGTTATTTTAGACCATGGTATGGAAGTTGGCAAAGAATTAGCTAATGTTTTAAGTGGCGGAAATACAAGTATAGATAAAACATTAACAGAAGATGATTTGTATAAATTAGAGCTCGAGTCATTTATGAGACTTATTGAAACAAAAGAAACTCAAGCTAGAATCAAACACACACTTGCAACAGGCAAACCATTAGTTAACTAACATCTCAAAATTATTAATGAAATCAGGTCTTAAAACATATTCTGTCTTTTCACTATATTTAATTTTTTTCAGAACTTCCAAACCATAAATTACTTTTCCAACAGGCGTATATTCTCCTTCAAATAATGGTGCGTCTTGGAGAAGTATAAAAAATTGACTATCTTCAGTGTTTTTTTGATCTGTTCTAGCTAAAGCAACTGTACCTATTTTAAAATCAAATTTATTTTTTAACTCTGATTTAATAGTTCCATATCCTGATTTGCCAGTTCCTATATATGCATAATTTAAATTATCTTTTTTACCAAATTCTAAATCACCTGCTTGGACAAGTACATTTTTTATAACTCTATGAAAGGCAACATTATTATATTCTCCAGATTTAATTAACATTTTAAATCTATTCACAGATTTTGGTGAAATATTGGGATAGAGCTCTATTATAACATTTCCGCAATATGCATTCATCACTGCAATATTTTCTGGAATTTCAAAATTGATTTTTTTTGGATCATAATTTTTTATAAATAAACATTTATTCTTCATCGATACGAAAGAACCAAAAAATACAATTGTTAAAACTATAACAAATACTAATAAAATCTTTTCAGATATTGTTTGTTTTAATTTTTTTACCATTTAATTAAAATTAAAAGTTTCATCAATTTTTAATATATTTTTTTTTAAAAAAAGTATTTTTTTATTTAGAATTGAATCAATTTGAGCTTTGTTTTCTAATTTTTCTTTGTTAGTTATAATAAAGGAAAACACCTCCGCCATATCTTCAGACGGTGTCGACATAGAGTATTCTGTCACAAAGCCTTTGCTTTCATTTAATAACAGTAAACCTAATTTATCTGTGCAAGTTGAACATTCAGCATATTTGAATTCTGGATTATTGAAATTTTTCCACTCTTCATTCGAAAATTTATTTTTATGACTATCATTTATCATATGAAATATTTCATGATGCAAAATTCTTTCAAAATGTTCTACATCAAATTTTATATCAATTACTAAAGTTTTCGTTTGTGAGTTCGGAACACCAGCGGCACTGATTTGGGATACTGAAAGCTTTTCACATAAAACAATATATTTAAGATTAATTTTATGTAAAAAAGCAGAGCTATATTTATTTAAATTTTTTTTAATTATAGGCATTTTTTTTTCAATATCTTCTTTACTAGAATTAAAGCATGAAACATTATTATCTTTTATTCCTACAGCAAAAGGTTTGGTCGCTTTTAAATATTTAAGGCCATTTATAGAGTTACTGCTATGTATTTCTAAGTTTGGTATTTTAATTAGGTAAAATATTGTGTTAGCATTAGCTGGTGCAATAAATATAAGAATTGATAGAATAATTTTTAAAAATTTCATAAGTATATATAAATGAAAAAACAGAGAAATAAAAACCCTATACAGCCAGTTATTGGAACCAAAGTTCCGAGGTACGCTGGACCGAATACATTTGCAAGGTTGCCTGAGCTAAGAGATGTTGAGAGTTGCGATGTAGCTATAGTAGGAATTCCTTTTGATGCAGGAACAAGTTATAGACCGGGAGCGAGATTTGGACCTCAAAGTATTAGACAAGCTTCAAGACATTTAAGAACTAATTATCATCCAGATTACGACGCAGAACCTTTCAAAGTTCAACAAGTTGCTGATGCAGGAGATATAGCTTGTAATCCATTTAATATTAATGAAGCAATTAAACAAATTGAAAAAGGTGCAACAGAATTATTAGAAAAAGTTGGAGGAATTATTAGCATGGGAGGTGATCACACGATTGCTTTTCCATTGCTTAGATCAATAAATAAAATAAATAAAGGACCGGTTGCATTAGTTCATTTTGATGCGCACCTAGATACTTGGGACACTTATTTTGGCGCACCTTACACACACGGCACACCATTTAGAAGAGCTAGAGAAGAAAATCTATTTTTAGATAATGCCTCAATGCACGTTGGTATAAGAGGCCCTCTCTATAGCAAAGACGATCTAAAAAACGATGCAAGTTTTGGTTTTAAAATAATTCATTGCGATGAATTTCAAACCGAGGGTATTGATAAAATAGTTAAAAGAATTAAAGAAAGAGTGGGTGAAAATCCTTTATATCTTTCAATTGATATAGATGTATTGGATCCTGCCCACGCACCAGGAACAGGCACCCCTGAAATCGCAGGAATGACAACAAGAGAAATTGTAAATGTTTTAAGAGGACTTTCAGGCATGAATCTAATATCTGCAGATGTTGTTGAAGTTGCACCAGCATATGACCATGCAGAATTGACATCACTAGCTGCGGCAACAATAATTTATGAATTAACAAATTTATTTGCTAACAAAAAAAATTAATATAGATTTAAAATATGTTAGATAAAAAAAACTTTTATATAAATGGTGAATGGGTTTCTCCAATTGAACCAAAAAGTTTTAAAGTTATAGATCCATCAAATGAAGAACCTTGTGCTGAAATATCACTTGGGGGAAAAAAAGATGTAGATAATGCAGTTAGTGCTGCAAAAAAAGCTTTTGAAACATGGGCTTTTTCAAAAAAAGAAGAAAGATTAGAATTGTTAGAAAAATTGTACGTTGTTTATAAAAAACGATGGGCAGAAATGGCAAAACTTATCTCTACAGAGATGGGGGCTCCTATGAAATTTTCTACTGAAATGCAAGCCGCGACAGGAGCAAGTCACATCAAATCTTTTAAAAATATATTAAAAGATTTTAAATTTGAAAAAGATTTAGGTGAAGAAAAAAATAACCAGAAATTACTGTATGAGCCAAAAGGAGTATGTGCATTAATCACACCTTGGAATTGGCCAATTAATCAAGTCAATTTAAAAGTGATACCTGCGTTAGCTTCAGCTTGTACTGTAGTTTTGAAACCATCTGAAGTCGCACCTTTGTCATCCATGCTACTTGCAGAAATGATTGATGAAGTAAAGTTCCCAGCGGGAGTTTTTAATTTAGTAAATGGTGATGGAGCTGTAACAGGAGATGCTTTAACAAGTCATCCAGATATTAATATGATATCTTTTACTGGATCCACTAGAGCTGGTGCACTAATTTCTCAAAATGCTGCAAAAGATTTTAAACGAATAAGTTTAGAATTAGGAGGAAAAGGAGCAAATATAATTTTTCAAGATGCCGACTCAGAAGCTGTGGCAAGAGGAGTTTTAAGGTGTTTTAGAAATTCGGGGCAGTCATGTAATGCGCCAACAAGAATGCTAGTAGAAAAATCAATTTACAACGAAACTGTAGAAAAAGTAAAAGAATTAGCAAATAATACAAAAGTAGATTCCCCAGCAAAAGATGGCGACCATATTGGGCCAGTAGTTTCTGAAATACAATTTAATAAAATTCAAAATTTGATTCAAAAAGGAATAGATGAAGGTGCAAAACTAATTGCCGGAGGCACTGGAAAACCAAAAGGTTTAGAAAAAGGCTATTATGTAAAACCAACCGTTTTTGCAGATGTAAATAATCAGATGGAGATTGCTAGAACTGAAATTTTTGGTCCTGTACTATCCATAATTCCATTTGAAAATGAAGATGAAGCTATTTCAATAGCTAATGATACTCCATATGGATTAACAAATTATATTCAAACGCAAGATAAAGAGAAAGTTAAAAGAGTCGCAAGAAAACTTAGATCAGGAATGGTAGACGTAAATGGAGTTGGTATAGCTGTAAGTTCACCATTTGGTGGATATAAACATTCAGGCATTGGTAGAGAAGCTGGAACCGAAGGTTTAATAGAGTTTTTAGAAGTAAAAACAGTTGGTGGATGGAGTTAGTTTAAAATAATTATATTTCTGTGCAATTTGGGTTTTATTTTTATTATATTTCAAGTATTTTTAACCATTCAAAATAAATCCTTTACTTTACCGTGCAACTAAATAGTGTTTTATCAAATAAAAGGAGGGAGAATGGCAAAATCTTCAAAATTGTATAATAAAGATCTAGCCCCAACCCCAAGTAGGGATAAAAAATGGGGATGGTTTGAAATCTTTAACGTGTGGGCTAACGATGTTCAGAGTTTATTTGGATATACTTTAGCTGCTTCACTATTTTTAGCTTCAGGCTTAAATGGTTGGGCAGTTATGCTTGCGTTAGTTCTTGCAGGTTTTTTTATAATGTGGCTCGTAAACCTTTCAGGAAAACCAAGTGTTAAACATGGTATTCCATACCCTGTATTTGCAAGAGTCAGTATGGGTGTATTTGGAGCAAACTTCCCAGCAATGGCTCGGGGAATTGTTGCAATGTTTTGGTACGGTGCACAAACTTTCGCAGCTTCAACTGCAGTTGCGCTATTAATAACAGGTTTAACTGGAATAGAAGGTGAACCAATGCTTCTTGGAATGTCAGGAGTAATGTGGATTTCATTTATATTTGTATCAGTTTTCCAAGTTTATTTGTTCTGGCAAGGAATAGATTTAGTCAGAAGATTTTTAAACTTTGCTGGTCCAGCAGTTTATGTTGTAATGATTGTTTTAATGATTGCAATATGGGCTAAAGCTGGTGGAGGATTGCTATCAGAGGTTGGAAATATATTTTCTGGAGGAGAAAGATCAGGTGGTTTTGAAGGATTAGGATCATTTGGAGCTTTCATGGCAGTATTTTCGATTATGGTAGGGTACTTTGCGGCAGTTGTGATTAACTTTGGTGACTTCGCTAGATTTGTTAAAAATGAGAATGAAATGAAAAAAGGAAATTTATGGGGCCTAGTAGGTAACGTTGTTTTCTTCTCATTCATTACTTTAATGATTACTGGCGGAACAATTGCTATATTTGGTGAGTATATTGCTTCACCAACTGATATGGTTGCAAAAGTAGATAATTTACTACTTACAATCATTGCTGCATTTGCATTTTTTGCAGCAACTGTTGGTATAAACATGGTTGCAAACTTTGTACCACCTGCATATGACTTAGCTAATTTAATACCAAGCAAAATTAATTTCAAAATAGGTGGATTAATTACTGCGGTATTTGGTTTTATAATTGGTGGTTTATGGGTATCAACGATTACTAAGATGGGACTATTCCCATTTGTAAACACGCTAGGCGCAATATTAGCTCCAGTGTTTGGTATAATGATTACTGACTACTACATCATTAAGAAGCAAAAAATTAATGTAAACGATCTTTTCTCAGACAGTAAAAGCGGAAAATATTACTACAACGACGGATTCAATGGTAAGGGAATGTTAGCTTGGGTGCTATCAGGATACATTGCTGTTGGAACAGTTTGGCCAAATATTTTAGTATTTGGTTTAGACGATTTCTTTGCTAACCTTGGTGGTGGAGGAGGATATGCTTGGATGATCGGTGCTGCTTTAGGCGCTGTAATTCACCTAGCAATATCTAATAGAGGCAAATAAATAACTTTTTTATAGGTTAATATAATATCCTGTCACGTTTAACACGTGGCAGGATTTTTTTTTACATTATCGATTTATCTTTTACTCCATCAAGAAACGATAAACATTTTTTGATTTCATTAAGTTCAATAAATTCATCAATTTTATGCGCTTGATCAATTGATCCTGGGCCACAAACTACAGTGCTAATTCCTAATTCTTGAAAGAGACCAGCTTCAGTTCCAAACGAAACTACTTCTCGAGAATTATCCCCGGTTATGCTTGTAACAAATTCACAGGCCTCAGAATCATTTATTCTATTAAAACCAATAACTTCACCTATGGTTTCCTTTCGAATATTTGAATTAGGAAAAACTTTTTTCATTTCTGGTAATAGAGTTTCATTTACAAATTTATCAATTTCTTTTGTAACGAAAATTGCATCTTCTTTAACTACAGGCCTAGTTTCCCATTCAACTTTACATTTGTCAGCAATAACATTATGGGCTATTCCTCCTGAAATTCCACCAACAGACAGAGTTGAATGAGGAGGATCAAAAATGCAATCCTTAGGTCCTCTCTTTATTAATTCTTGTCTTAATTCTAAAAGCTTATTTATATATCTTGTTGAATACTCTATCGCATTTACTCCTTTATGAGGTTGAGAGCTATGTCCAGCTAAACCTTCAAAGTGAATTGTGTATTCGTTCATACCTTTGTGTGCATCTATAATTTTCATTTTTGTTGGTTCTCCAATTATGCAAATACCTTCTTGAATATTTCTTTTTTTTAATTCTTTGATCAACAGTGGTGCACCAATACAGGCTGTTTCTTCATCAAATGTAAATGAAAAATGAATATTTCTATCTAAATTTGCAGAGGAAAGTTTTGGAACATAGGCAAGCGTACAAGCAATAAATCCCTTCATGTCACATGAACCTCGTCCATAAAGTTTATCTCCTTTTATTGTTGCAACAAATGGATCTGTCGACCATCCTTTTGAAACCGGAACAACATCTGTGTGTCCTGATAAAATTATAGGTTTTTTCCCATTAGTTTTTTTAGCTTTTATAGTGCCAAAAAGATTTACTCTTTCTTTATTATCGTCGAAAACACGGAATGTTGAAACTCCATTTTCTTTTAAAATAGCATCGCAATAGTCAATCAGTGGACCATTTTCTTTTCCAGATATTGTTTTAAAACCTATCAAGTCACTTAAAATCTTGATTGATTTTTTATATAAATTGCTTTCTATACTCATAAACTTAATTATATATTATTATTATGAAAGAACAAATAACCTACGATATTTTTGACAAAGTAGATATAAGATTAGGAACTGTCTTAAGTGTTAAAAAAAACGAAAAAGCAAGAAAACCTTCTCTAATTGTTGAGGTTGATTTTGGTAAAGAAATAGGAATCAAACAATCTTCAGCTCAGATAACTCATTACTACAATGAGGCAAACCTTGTAGGTAAACAAGTAATTGGAATTTGTAATTTTCCAGAAAAAAATATAGCAGGAATTAAATCACAAGTATTAATTTTAGGTTCTATAGACAAAGAAGGAAAAGTTACATTAGTTCATCCTTCTCAAGAATCGGAAAATGGTTTACCAATAGCATAAATTATGCACCCTGAAATAATTTCAATATCTCTCTTTTGGTTTGTAACTGCATTTACGCCTGGTCCTAATAATATTGTTGCTTCATACTCAGGATTTAATTTTGGATTAATTAAAACTATTCCCCATATTCTTGGAGTAATTTTAGGTTTTACAACATTAGTATTTTTATTAACTATAGGTTTAATAAATGTATTTAAACTTTATCCAATTATTCAAGAAATATTAAGATATCTTGGAACTGCTTTTTTGATTTATTTAGCTTATAAAATTTCATTTTCTCAATTTTCTGAAAATAAACTAAAAGAAAATCCAGTAAAATTCATAGAAACTTTTTTATTTCAATTTTTAAATCCCAAAGGCGTTATAGTGGGAATAATAGTTGTATCCACATATGTGGAAACGGGAGAAAATTATTTTTTATATTCTTTGTGGGTCATCGTATTGGCTGTATTATTTTCATCAACAAGTATTATTTCTTGGACTTTATTGGGTAAATTTCTAAGAAAATTTGCGACAAATGATAAATTTATTAAATACTTCAATTATGCTATGTCGATACTTCTTTTAGGAAGTGTTATTACATTTTATTTATAAAATTATGATACCAGGAAAAAAAAATTCTTATAATTCTCTTAAAACTATAAATATAGAAGGAAAAGAATACAAATATTTTTCAATAAAAGAAGCTGAAAAAAATGGCTTAGAAGGAATATCCAAACTCCCGAAATCATTATTAGTTTTGTTAGAGAATCTTCTAAGATATGAAGACGATATATCGGTAACTAAAAAACAAATTGATTCAATCAAAAACTGGTTGAAAACAAAAAAATCTAAAACAGAAATTGCATATAGACCTGCTAGAGTTTTATTACAAGATTATACAGGAATACCAGCTGTTGCAGATCTTGCAGCAATGAGAGAAGCGGTTAAAGAAAAAAACAAGGACCCAAAAAAAATTAATCCATTATCTCCTGTAGATTTAGTTATCGACCATTCCGTCCAAGTAGATGACTTTGCTCACGCTTCATCATTAAATAAAAATGTTGATAAAGAATTTAATAGGAATGGTGAAAGATATTCATTTCTAAAATGGGGTCAAAATGCATTTGATAACTTTAGAATTGTTCCTCCAGGAACTGGAATTTGTCACCAGGTAAACTTAGAATATTTATCAAAAGTAGTTTGGAATGAAAAATTTGATAAAGATGAATATATCTTCCCAGATACTCTAGTTGGAACAGATAGTCATACAACTATGGTAAACGGTTTATCAGTTTTAGGGTGGGGAGTCGGAGGCATAGAGGCCGAAGCTGGGATGTTAGGTCAACCAATATCAATGTTAATCCCAGAGGTTATTGGATTTGAATTAATTAATAAATTACCCGAAGGAACTACTGCTACAGATCTAGTTTTAACAGTTGTTAAAATATTAAGAGACAAAGGAGTTGTTGGTAAATTTGTAGAGTTTTATGGAAAAGGTTTAAAAAACCTAAGCTTAGCGGATAGAGCTACAATTGCAAACATGGCTCCTGAGTATGGAGCTACTTGTGGATTTTTTCCAATCGATGATGAAACTTTAAAATATCTAAAATTCTCAGGAAGAGATAATCAAACAATCAAAATAGTTGAGAGATATGCTAAAGAACAAGGGTTATGGGTAAGTGAAGATATTGAGTTTACCGATGTTGTTAAATTAGACATGTCAACAGTTGTACCAACAATATCTGGACCTAAAAGACCTCAAGATAAAGTGTCGCTTATTGAAGCAAAAAATTCATTTGAAAAAAGTTTCAAAGAAATCACAAAACGTAAAAATAAAAACAAATCAAAAGTTTCTGGAGCAGATTTTGAAATAAAGGATGGATCAATCGTAATTGCAGCAATTACTTCATGTACGAATACATCAAATCCTAACGTTCTAATTGGCGCAGGTCTTCTTGCTAGAAAAGCAATTGAAAAAGGACTTAAAACCAAACCATGGGTAAAAACTTCATTAGCTCCTGGTTCACAAGTTGTCACTGACTATCTTAATAAATCTGGATTAAGTAAGTATTTAGATGAATTAGGATTTAACCTAGTTGGCTACGGATGCACAACATGCATTGGTAATTCTGGTCCATTACCTGAAAATATATCAAACTCAATTAAAGAAAATGATATTTATGCAGTTTCTGTTTTATCAGGAAATAGAAATTTTGAAGGAAGAATATCCCCTTTAGTAAAAGCAAACTATCTTGCTTCACCTCCATTAGTTGTTGCGTACTCTTTAGCCGGATCTATGCAAATAGATTTATATAAAGATTCTTTAGGTAAGGATAAAAATGGAAACGATATTTTTTTAAAAGATATTTGGCCCACCAACAAAGAAATCGAAGAAGTTTTATTGCAATCCTTGAATCCTGAAATGTTTAGAGAAAGATATTCAAATATTTCCAAAGGGCCACAACAATGGCAGCAAATAAAAACTAAAGAAAGCAGTATTTATGATTGGGATACAAATTCTACTTATGTTAAGAAACCACCATTTTTTGAAAATCTTTCACCAAAACCAGAAGGTTTTAAAGCAATTAAAGATGCAAGACCTTTACTAATTTTAGGTGATACTGTAACAACAGATCATATTTCACCCGCTGGAGCTATACCAAAAGAAAGTCCTACTGGTGAATATTTTATGAAACATCAAGTACTTCCAAAAGATTATAACTCTTATGGTTCAAGGCGTGGAAATCATGAAGTAATGATGAGAGGAACTTTTGCAAATATTAGAATAAGAAACGAGATTGCCCCAGGATCAGAGGGAGGTTTTACCAAACTTCAACCAGAAAATAAAGTAATGCCAGTATATGATGCAGTTGTTGAATATAAAAAAAGAGGAGTTGACCTTGTAGTGATCGGCGGAAAGGAATATGGCACAGGTTCTTCAAGAGACTGGGCAGCCAAAGGAACAAAATTATTAGGGATTAAAGCTGTAATTGCAGAAAGCTTTGAAAGAATACACAGATCAAATTTAATTGGCATGGGAGTATTGCCGTTACAATTTATTAATGGAGTTAATAGAAAAAATCTTAATCTAGCTGGATCAGAGTTATTTACAATAATAAAACTAGAATATGGAATTAAGCCATCAGAAGAATTAGTATTAGAAATAAAATATAACAATGGTGAGATTAAAAAAATTAAAGTATTGTCGAGAATAGAAACGGAGAACGAGTTAGAGTATTATAAAAATGGTGGCATTCTACAATATGTATTAAGAAATATGATTTAAAATGAACGAAGAATCGCAAACAATTCCAAATGATATTAAAAGTAGTAATTTAAGAAATATTTTATTAAACAACAAAAAGTCAATAATTGTTTTCTTAGCAATTGTTCTACTATCTCTTTTTGTCTACTTTTTTTACACAGATTATAAAAAGGATCAAAAATTACAAATATCTCAAAAATATAATTCAGCTGTAATAAATTATAATAAAAAAAACCCCACTTCCTCAATTTCTGAGATGAAAATTATTATTAAAACTAAAGATCCAACTTATTCTCCTCTAGCATTATATTTTTTACTAGATAATAATTTGTTAAGTAACAAAGGTGAAGTTAATCAATATTTTGATCTACTAATCAAAGATGAAAAATTAGAAAAAGAGATTATAAATTTATTAATATTTAAAAAAGGCTTGTATAATTCAGAAACAGCTAGTGAAGAAGAACTTTTACAGATATTTCAACCTTTAATTAAAAGTGACAACTTATGGAAATCGCATGCTCTATATATAATTGCTGAATATTTTTTTTCAAAAAATGAGAAGAAAAAATCAAAAGAATTCTTTGAACAAATTATAGAATTAGAAAATTCTAATCCCAAAATTAAATTAGAAGCGCAAAAAAGATTACAAAGAGACTTTAGTGTATAAAAATATTTTACTAATAATTACATTTATATTTATAGCTCAGTGCTCTCTAGATACAAAAACAGGATTTTGGACAAAATCAGAAATAACAAAAGAAAAAAAAGATGATTTAAAAGAAATATTTAAACCTGCTGAAATATTAGAAAAGGAGTTTAATAAAAATTTAAAAATAAAAATAAATAGCTCTTATGCAAAAAAACCTTTCATTAATAATCTGTCAAATAATGCAGGATATATAAATTTTAATAGTAATTTTAAAGAAATTTCAAAGTTTAAATTTAAAAAAATAAAAAATTTTGATTTTATTAATCCAGATCTATTAATGGGTGATGATAATTCTCTAATTTTTTTTGATGACAAAGGATCTATATTGAAAATTAATAAAAATTCAAAAATTATATGGAAAAAAAATCATTACAATAAGAAAGAAATAAAGCAAAAACCATCTGTATATTTTGCAACGAACCAAAAAATCTTGATTGCCGCTGATAGCATAGCAAATCTTTATGCAATGGATTACACAAATGGAGACTTAATATGGAAAAATTTTAATACTGCCTCTTTTAATTCTGAGATTAAGATTTTTGATAATAAAGTTTTTTTAATTGATTTTGAAAATGTAATTAGATGTGTTTCTATAAAAAATGGAGAAGAAATTTGGAGATTTGCTACAGAAAAATCATTTATAAAATCTCAAAGAAAACTATCCTTAATTATTCAAGATGGATTAGTTATATTTATTGATACTTTTGGCGATATTAATGCTTTAGATTTAAATACGGGAAGTTTAATATGGCAAGCACAAACTATTAAAGAAGATATTTTTGAAAATGCTTTTTTATTAAAAAGCTCTAGATTAGTCTATGATGATGAGACAATTTTTGTTTCAAATAACCAAAATAATTTTTTTGCCATAGACTCTAAAAACGGAATAATAAAATGGGAACAAACTATAAATTCTTATATAGAGCCTTCAATAATCGAAAATATTGTTTTAACTATTTCAGAAGAAGGATTTTTATTTGTCATTGATAAAAAAAATGGAAATATTTTAAGATCAACAAATATATTAAACACAGTTAAAAATAAAAATATTTATCCAACTGGTTTTATAGCAGCTAAAAACTTTGTTTATGTTAGTTTAAGCAACGGAAGATTGCTCAAAGTTGGAATTGAAGACGGTAAAACTAAAGATGTGATAAAAATTGATAATAATAAGATATCAAGACCTTATATTATTAATAAGCAGATGTATATTTTAAGGGATAATGCAATAATTAGAATTGAATAATGTTCCTTAAATTGCTGGAAAAAATTGGAAGAAAAAAAACTGTTTTGGATAGAGGTCCATCACACCCCAAATTTTCTGAAGCAAAACCATGGTTAAACAGATATTACGTATTATTTAAAAATAGACCTAAATGGTTTCCCTTTAATATTATTATTCATGAAATGTTAGATGATGACCATGGTTACGGCGTTCATAATCACCTATGTCCATTTATGACTATCATAATTAGAGGAGGTTATTACGAAACATTGAGAGATGGTAAGCACTGGAGATCTCCAGGATATATAGGTTTTAGATCGGCCAACACATTTCATAGAGTTGACTTAAAACCGGGAACAAAACCTATTACTATTTTTTTCCCTGGACCTTTTGGTCTAAGAAAAGGACCTAGATCAGAGTATGGAATAGATTTTAAAACAAAAATTAAATGATACAAAAATTTTTTAATCTTGAAATAAAAACTAACGGACAAAGATTGTATAACATTACTGATAAGACTGAAAAATGGGTAAAAGATAATAAATTTTCGAATGGAATTATTAATTTAAGCATTCAACACACAAGTGCGTCATTAATTGTTCAAGAAAATGCTGATCCCGATGTTCAGAGAGATCTTATAAATTATTTTGACAAACTAGTACCAATGGATGAAAAATTGTATAGTCACACAACCGAAGGAAGAGACGATATGCCAGCACATATAAAATCTGTTCTTACTAATAATCAAATATCATTAAGTATAAAAGATAGTAATATATTACTTGGGACGTGGCAGGGCATATACTTATTCGAACACAGATTAGCACCAACTAAAAGAACTATTATTCATCATTTTATTGGAGATAATTAAAATTTTATTTACTAGGTAAGTGTGTCCCTCTAGTGCCTATCTATAAGGATTATAGGCCCATTGTAAAATAGCCTGTCTTTGTCTTTTTCTACAATCTAAGTTACCCATTTCACAGTTTTTTTCTATTGCTGTCACATGTCTACGAAAATTTTTCCATCTTTTAATTTGAATTATATCAATATGCTGAATACGTCTTCCCATTGAATATCTGCAATACCATTGAAACCAACCCAGAGGATCTTTTTTAAATATCCAACCTTTTTCGATCCAATGCTGTCGAGATAATCCAGCTTTAATTTTAAATCTATTTAAATTTACATCAAAAGTTTTAGAAATTTTCACATTTTTAAACCATAAACTTGGAAATTCTTTTATATTCAAACCAAAATAAGAACCACCAAATACACCCATTTCTAGCATTCTTTTAGGAGTTAGTTCAGGTTTAAATATTTTATAAATATTTTTAATTTCTTTATCTTTTAGTACGAATTTTTTCATTTACTTAATCATTTATTCAATAGTATTTGGTACAGTTCCTCATCGACATCTCCTTCACAACCCAATAATAAAACTTGAGAATTTTTATCTAAATTTAATTTTCCTTTAAGCTTATTATTATTACAAGATGCAATTAAACTAATGATACCAGGTGTGGCACATTCTCCACCAATTATTTTTTTTTCACTAAATGACGAGGTTGCCAATAGTTTTATAGTGTCTGATATTTTATCATCCGGAATTGATATACAAAAATTACAGCTATTATTAATTATTTTCCAAGGGATTGTTGAAACTTCTCCACAAGACATGCCACCCATTAAGCTTTCTTTTTTTATATCTAAGGTGACAATTTTATTTTTTTCCACAGCTTTAAGCACACAATCCGCAGATTCAGGCTCAACAATAATTATTTTTGGAATATGTTCTAGATATCTAGCACATCCTGCAATCATAGCGGCAGCCATACCTCCAACTCCAGCTTGTAAAAAAATATGAGAAATTTTATTTTTGTTTATTTGATCTGAAATTTCTTTCATCATTACAGCATATCCTGCCATTGTTAGTTTGGGAACCAGCTCATATTTCTCCCAAGCAACATCTTGTATAATTTCCCATCTGTTTTTTTTTGATTGTTTGATACATTCTTTTAATGAATTATCATAATTTCCTTTTACTCTAAAAACCTCAGCACCGAATCCTCTCATAGCTTCTGCTCTGCTTTCAGAAACAAATTCGCTAATAAAAATTTTACAATTTAATCCTAGTCTTTTGGCTCCCCAGGCAACAGATCGTCCGTGATTTCCTGCTGTTGCTGTAGATACAGTTATATTTTTTTTACTTTGATATATTTTTTCAACAGCGTATGCTCCACCTAATGCTTTAAAAGATTTTAAATTGAATCTTTTAGACTCATCTTTGTAAAAAATTTTTTTTAAACCTAGTTCAGAAGATAATTTATAAAGATTTTCCAAGGGTGTTGATGAATAGTTTTCCCAGTTTGAAATTACTTTGTAAGCACTATCGATTTCATTTTTTGATAAAATGCTAAATATTTGATCACGGTCAAAATTAAAATACTTATTTTCTATGAAATTTGAATACTTCCAAGATTTGTCATTGGAAATTAAACTCATTAATTAGCAGTCCAGCGTATTATTTTTTTCCCATGTAGTTATAGAAGATCTTTTATCAAATCTTTCTTCCTCATCAAAAGACTCCAACTCTTGCTTCTTTAATTTTACATAGCTTGAAATAACTTTTTCTCCAAATGCTTCTCTCAAAACTTTGCTATCTTCTAAATTATCAAGTGAGTCCTCAAGTTCATTTGGAAGTTTTGGTAAATTTGGATAGTTTTTATAATCAGTATACATATTGCAAAACAGTGGTTCACCTGGATCAATTTTATTATTTATACCATCAATGCCAGCAGCCATAACTCCAGCTTGCAATAAATAGGGATTTGCAGATCCGTCCATAAGTCTGAGTTCAAATCTTCCTGGGTCAGGAACTCTGATCATATGTGTTCTATTGTTTCCAGTATAAGAAATACTACTTGGAGACCAACTTGCACCTGATTTAGTTGGTGGAGCATTTATTCTTCTATAACTATTTATTGAAGGGTTAAAAAAAGATGATAAAGCTTGTGCATTTTTTATTATTCCACCTAAGAAATTATAAGCTAATTTACTTAAACCAAGTCTGTCGCTCTTATCTAAGAATTTATTAGATCTACCGTCCCATAATGAAATGTGAGCATGACAGCCATTACCTGTTAAGTTTTCAAATGGTTTTGGCATAAAAGTTGCTCTTAATCCATGTTTTTCAGCCAAGGATTTAACCATGAATTTAAAAAAAGTATGTCTATCAGCAGTAACCAAGCTATCTGAATAATCCCAATTCATTTCAAATTGACCGTTCGCATCTTCATGATCATTTTGATAAGGATTCCACCCTAACTCAATCATACAGTCACAAATTTCTTTAATTAATTCATATCTTCGCATTAATGCAGATTGGTCATAACATGGTTTTGGCTGAATATCTCTTGGGTCTGAAATAGAGTTACCATCTTCTGATAATAAAAAATATTCACATTCTACACCAGATTTCATTTTAAAATTTCTTTTAGATAATTTTTCAATTTGTTTTTTAAGCATTATTCTTGGTGAAGCTTCAACAGGCTTTCCATCCATCCATAAATCTGAAGCTAGCCATCCTACTTCCCTATTCCAAGGCAAAATAATTAAGCTATCCGGGTCTGGAATAGCAAACATGTCTGTGTCTGCGGGCGTCATATCTAACCATGTTGCAAATCCAGCGAAACCTGCTCCATTTTTTTGCATTTCACCAATTGCTCTTGTTGGAACAAGCTTTGATCTTAATACTCCAAAGAGATCTACAAAACTAATAAGAAAATATTTTATTTTTTTTTGTTTTGCTAATTTTGAGAGATTCTTTGACATATTCAAAATAAATTTTTTATTGCATCTTTGTAATATATTAAGTTTACCACTACAATTATAATTATTGCAATTATAACTCCATACTTTGCTTTAGGCCACGCTATTCTAGCCATCTTGTGGGGAGTTTTATTCTCTTGCTCTTTTTGATTATTTTCTTCCATTTTTTAAAAGAGGGCGCATTTAAAATGCGCCCTCAAAGACTTATTTACCAGTCTGGACTGTTGCTTTTCCAGTCATCTTTACCAGGTCTTCTTCTTGCGATGTCGTTCATTTTTTTGGACTCTTGCATATTCGAAATTACATGCCAGCCAATCCAAAGAACTATACCGATAAGAACTAGAATGCCTTCGCTTCCAACTCCTGGGTAAATTGCCCCTTGCACTTCAGAGGCACTTAAATGATCTATCCAGTTAGTTACTGTTGCCATAGTATACCTCCTTTACCTTGATGATGATGCGACAGCTTTTTCATCATTGCCCGCATCCTCTATTATTTGATAATCTAAACCAGCCAGCTCTACTTCTCGTGGTATTCTTAATTTGCCCATACCATGAAGTACTTTAGCTATAATCCAGCCCGGAATCATTCCAAGAACGAAGAACATAATTATCGCTCCAAGAAACATTCCTAACGGATTAATTGCAGCATAAGTTGTTCCATCCCACATAGCTCCAACACTGTAACCAGATGATGGATAACCATTTAGAACGAAACCACAAATAACTAGTCCAGCGAAACCAGCGTAACCATGAACAGCTACTGCTCCAACCGCATCATCAATTTTGAACTTACGTTCAACCCAGTAATGCATTTTGTAGGCAATAACCACTCCTATCATACCAATAATCATTGATTGTATCGGATGATACAAGTCATTACCAGCTGATGCACAAATTATTCCTGCTAGTCCACTTGAATATGTCCAGAAAGGATCTCCTTTAGACACAACATATCCAGCCAACAACCCTCCTGATAGTGACATCAAGAAGTTAAATGTAATACCACTCAGCGTGGTAGGTGTTACATAGATGTTTGTTGCGGTCCAAAAAGTTTTTCCTTCCATTCCATACTCAGGCCCTAAATCAAAGATTGGAATATTACACGCTGCATAAAATCCCCAAAAACCAGTATAAATTAAAAATAACCCAACTGTTACTAACCAAGGATTTCTTGGTCCAATATTTCTAGGTTCTCCGCTAGACGAGAATTTTCCTATTCTTGGTCCTAAAACACATAGAATTCCAAGAGCAAATCCTCCCGCTATGGCGTGAATTACTCCCGATGCATAAGCATCGTGGTAACCTAATATTTTTAACATCCAACCGTCAAAATGCCATCCCCATGCAGCATCTATTGTCCAGAATACTGAACCAATAGCTATTGCTAAGATACCAAATGCAAATGTTGTAATTCTCTCAATTACAGCACCTGAAACGATTGAAGCTGCCGTCCATGAGAATAATAAGAATGCTGCCCAGAACACACCACTTATGTGGTCGTTAAGGTTCACTCCCATTATATCACTTGTAGGCACATACCAAGCTGCACTAAATGCAGATTTATCCGTAATCAATGCTGCACTTTCATTCATAATTGAAGGTGCTAAACCTGGTCCTGTTGGAAAAGCCCAATATATCCACCAACCAAAGAAAAACCAAGTTACTGTTACCAAAGGTATAAGCATTGTATTTTTCATCAATGTATGCTGGTGATGTTTATATCTAGAGGCTCCAACTTCATACATACAGAAACCTACGTGAATTAGGAACATTAAAACTACAGTTACCCAATAATAGAACTCTGTAAATATGGTCGTCAATGCACTAAGTTGATCAGTCATCGTGCTTCTCCTCTCATTTATTTACTAAATAGTTTAAGCAAAAGTACTTTCTAACTAGTTTACTCTGTGAACCTAAACTATTTACTGAAACCTTAGTTTATTGAGAAGGCAATAACAAGATCAAAAACCCCAGTATGAGCTGTTAAATTTAAATTTTATCAACTAAAACTAGAGATATTTTAACTTTTGATTCTAAAATTTTCTGTAAGCTTTTTTAAGATCAACAAGAGGATGGTTTGGGGACATTTGAAATTTTACTAACAACTCTCTTGCAATCATGTCTCTGTCTTGTTGGTTATTTGGTAGTTTTATTTTACTTGGGATTGTAACCCAACCATTTGCATTTCTATCAAATACAGCGGGTCTATTTTCTTCATATCCCATATGTACATCTTCCAACCAATTAAGATCATCCCACCCCATTGCTTCAATGTATTTTTTTAAGAAAGGTGTAATTCTATTGTAATCAGGCAACAGATTTACATCATATCTATAACCAATTGTCTGGCCAATCATTTTTTCTCTAGCTGACTCTTTTTTTTTTCCTAGCTGACCTTTTATTTGTTTTTTAATTTTTTTATTTTTTTTTATTTTCTTAGCCATAGTTTTTATATTTTATGAAAGTCGTCTACCCCTACAGTATGGTTTGTGCCAGAGAGAGGTACTTTTGCTAAAGCAGAAGCTTCCATTGTTAATGCCGCCATATCTTCTGGTTCTAATGAGTGAATATTTGTTTTACCACATGCTCTAGCTAATAGTTGAGCTTCTAATGTCATTGTATGTAAATAGTTATAAACTCTTAGTGCCGCTTCATCTGGATTTAATCTTTTTCTTAATTTTGGATCCTGAGTAGCAACTCCAACCGGACAACGACCTGTGTGACAGTGATAACAATGTCCCGCAGGAACTCCCATTTCTTTTTCAAAATTTGACTCTGGTATTTCTTTATTACAATTTAAAGCTATCATAGCTCCTGTTCCAATAGCAATTGCATCAGCTCCAAGAGCTAGAGCTTTTGCCATGTCAGCGCCATCTCTAACACCTCCAGCATAAATTAGAGTTACTTTCCCAGTTTTTCCAACATCATCCAATGCTCTTCTTGCTTCTCTTATTGCTGCAATTCCTGGAATTCCTGTATTTGCTGCTGCAATGTGTGGTCCGGCACCAGTTGAACCTTCCATACCATCCAAATAAATTGAGTCAGGATCACATTTTGCTGCCATACGAACATCGTCATAAACTTTTGCCGCACCTAACTTTAATTGAATAGGAACTCTATTTTTTGTTAACTCTCTTAATTCTTGAACTTTTAATGCCAGGTCGTCTGGGCCTAACCAGTCTGGGTGACGAGCAGGGGATCTTTGATCAATTCCAGCAGGTAATGATCTCATTTCTGCAACTTGGTCAGTAACCTTTTGACCCATTAGGTGTCCACCCATACCTACTTTTTGTCCTTGTCCTATAAATACTTCTATACCGTCAGCCAATTGTGCGTGATGTGGATTAAAACCATATCTTGATTGGATACATTGATAATACCATTTTTCTGAATATCTTCTTTCATCAGGTATCATTCCACCTTCACCTGAACAAGTTGCACTTCCTGCCATGGTTGCTCCTCTTGCTAAAGCAGTTTTAGCTTCATAAGAAAGAGCACCGAAACTCATCCCAGTAATATAAACTGGAATATCTAATTCTATAGGGTTTTCACATCTTGGGCCAATTACAGTTTTTGTTTCGCATTTTTCTCTATAACCTTCAATTACAAATCTTGTTAATGTACCTGGTAGAAAAACTAAATCATCAAACGTTGGAATTTTCTTCATAAGAGCCATTCCTCTCATTCTGTATCTTCCTAGTTCTGCTTTAATATG
>QCLN01000009.1 GCA_003214525.1 Pelagibacteraceae bacterium AG-414-M23
TATTGGTAAAGATTTTACACCTGCGTTAATTGATGAAGTTCAAAAAGACAGCCCAGCTGAGATTGCAGGATTAATGAAAAACGATGTTATTATAGAAATAGATAACAAGAAGGTAGAAAGTATTTTGGATGTTTCAAAATATATTGCAATGTCAACTTCCGAATATTTAGATTTTAAAATTTCAAGATATGATGAACAAATGTTGTTTAAAGTTAAGCCAAATTTAGTTCTTTCAGAAGATAATCTTGGAAATAAAATTAATAAAAGAATGGTAGGAATTAAAATAACTCCATACAACAATGAGATAAACCATGTAAAACTGGGGCCCGCTCAAGCACTAATCCAATCTGTTGAAGAAGTTTATTTTGTAACAACATCTTCATTAAAATATTTAGGATCAATGTTAATTGGAAAAGGTGATAGTTCTCAATTAGGAGGTCCTATTAGAATTGCAAAAATATCAGGCCAAGTTGCTGAATTTGGGATAATTCCATTTTTAAGCATGATGGCATATATATCAATCAGTCTTGGTTTAATTAATTTATTTCCAATTCCAATGTTAGATGGTGGTCACTTAATGTTTTATGGTTTTGAAAAAGTTTTAGGTCGACCATTAAGTCAAAAAACCCAAGAAGGCTTCTTTCGAATCGGAATGTTTTTATTGCTATCTTTAATGTTTTTTGCGACCTTTAATGATCTTAAAGATTTAGGCCTTTTTTAAAGGATTTTTCATAAAATTTAAAAAAGCTAATAAAATCAATACTTTTAGAGCACAATATATTGTGTGAAAAAATATTATAAACACAAAAAAAAAGCTTGAAAAATCAAGGATTTTATAAAAAAGTGTAAATAACCTAACAACTGGAGCTAAAAATGAACAAAAAACAACTAGTAGCAAAACTTTCAGACAAGCTAAATCAAAGTAAAGCTGATGCTGAACGTACTTTTGATACTATTACCAACACTATATTGGATGCATTGAAAAATGATGATTCAGTTAAAATTGCTGGTTTTGGTACGTATAAAGTAGCAAAAAGGAAAGCTAGAGTTGGTAGAAATCCAAGAACTGGTGAACAAATTCAAATCGCTGCTTCTCAGAAGGTAAAATTCTTACCAGCTAAAGCGCTTAAAGAAGTTTTCAATCGATAATTCTTTATTTTTAAACAGCCTTTATTAATTAAAAAAATTAGTAAAGGCTGTTCTATATGCAAAAACTGCATACCTATTTTTAGCTATCATCAATAGATAAAACTAATTTTTTTTATATAAAAAAATCTTAATTAATTTTAGGAGACTTATGTTTAAATTTATAAAAAAAATAATCCTGTTAACAGTTGGACTATCATTATGGTTTATAATGCCAGCTGCAGCGGAAACAACAGTTTCAGCAGAAGTAGGATTTATATTTAATACATTTTTATTTTTAGTTTGCGGATTTCTAGTCATGTTTATGGCAGCAGGATTCGCGATGCTAGAAGCAGGAATGGTTACATCAAAGAGTGTGTCAGTGATATGCGCCAAAAATATAGGATTATTCTCAATTGCAGGAATAATGTTTTGGATGGTTGGGTATAACTTAGCCTACGGTATTCCAGAAGGTGGTTATATTGGAAAATTCATTCCATGGTCAGATGCAAGCTCTTTAAATAAACCTTATTCAGATGGATCTGATTGGTATTTCCAAATGGTCTTCTGCGCAACTACAGTATCAATCGTATCTGGAACAATGGCTGAAAGAATTAAATTATGGCCATTCTTTTTATTTGCAGCAATTTTATCAGGAATTATTTATCCAATTGTTATGGGATGGCAATGGGGAGGTGGATGGTTAGCCTCAGCTGGCTTCTCTGATTTTGCAGGCTCAACTCTAGTACATTCAACTGGCGGTGCAGCAGCATTAGCAGGAGCAATTTTACTAGGTCCAAGATTGGGAAGATTTACAAAAACTGGCGAACCAGCTCCAATTAAACCTTTCGCAGCTTCATCTATTCCGTTAGTAACAATTGGAATATTTATTCTATGGTTAGGTTGGTTTGGATTTAATGGAGGATCTCAATTATCAATGGGTACAGCCAAAGATGCAATCGCAGTATCAACTATATTTATGAACACGTTTTTAGCAGGAGCAGCTGGAGTAATGGCCGCAGCTTCAGTTACAAGATTAGTATTTGGCAAAACAGACGTAATTCAAATGTTAAATGGATGTATAGGTGGATTAGTCGCAATTACTGCAGAACCATTAATGCCATCACCTTTGGCAGCGATATTAATTGGTGCAGTAGGTGGAATTATAGTTGTCTACGGTACAAAGTTCTTACTATCATTAAAAATAGATGATGTAGTAGGTGCGATCCCAGCCCACTTGTTTGCAGGTATCTGGGGAACATTAGCGGTTCCAATCACAAACCCTGAATCCTCATTTGTTTCCCAATTACTTGGAGTAATTTCAGTAAACGTTTTTGTATTCGTAGTATCACTAATTATTTGGACACTTATGAAAAATACTTTTGGTATTAGATTGAGCAAAGATGGTGAAACCAAAGGTACAGATGTTACCGAAACAGGAGTTATTGCATACGCAATAAGAGATTAGTTAACGGATATAATTCTCCCTTTCACGTTAACAATTAAAAGGCCCGAAATTTCGGGCCTTTTTACTATTTCTTAATTTTGAACTTTGAATTTTTGAGTGCTGTAAATCCACCTTGAATATGACAAACTTTTTTATATCCCATTTCTTTTAATGTTTTTGTGGCCAGAGCAGATCTTCCACCAGCTGCACAAAATAAGACAATCTCTTTATTAGGATTTATAACTCCATTTTGAAATAAGGCACTATTTGGATCTAATTGAAATTCTAGCAGTCCTCTTGGTATATTTATAGAATTTTCAATTGTACCAGTTTGATCTAGCTCTACTTTGTCTCTTATATCAACTAAATTACAATTATTTTCCTCTGAAAGCTTATATGCATCATCAATTGATATAGTTTTAATATCTTGCATTGCCTCAGAAACTAGAGTTTGCGCTGTTTTTATAGACATAGTAAATATATAATAATTTATGTTAACGAATATATTAAAAAAATTTTTTGTAAAGATAATTAAAGCATTAGGGTTTGAGATAATTGATCAAAACCAATTTAGGTCACCCACTTTAAACAAAGAACTTAACGAACAATTATCAAATATAGGGAAATCTATTGTACTACCACTTGGTGAAGTGAAGTTAAAAAAAAAAATTAAAGATCTTCTTATTGTATTTAGAACTAATTCAAACATTGAAATTTGGGACCAAAATAAAAAAAGAATTTTTGAAGCAGATAAAATTGAATATGTGAAAAGATCTTTAAATTCTTTGATTAAAGCCATAGATAATTTAAATCAAAATTATCCCTCAATAAAAATTAACTTAGTAATTATAGATGATAAATCAAAAAGAGAAAATCTTGATAAAATAATTAGTATTTTAGATAAAACCAATATTAATTATGAAATAATTAACCATGATAATTCTGAGCATAAAAATATTATTAAAGAGCAAAAAAATACAGATACTTTCTCAAATTTGTCAAGCCTACTTAAATCTTTTGAAATTGGTAAAAATAATGGAAAAGATCTAATTTATTTTATTGAAGACGATTATTTGCATTTTAGATATTCCTTGGAAGAAATGATTGGAACTTACGAAAGAATAGCTTCACAACTAGATAAAGAGTTAATTATTTGTCCAGCTGACTATCCATTTTTATATATGAATAATGAAAAAACAAACCTATTAATTGGTAACAAGCGACACTGGAGAACAATAAATAAATCTTTATGTTCTTTAATGACTTCCAAAGCAATATTGGATAAATATTGGAACAATTTTTATCAAAACTGCCTTGATAGGCATGATCCTTTTGAAAAATATTTAAATCAAATTTATGAAAATGAAGTTTGTATTTCTCCTGTTAAGTCTTTATCTATCCATATGACAAATATAAATTCTAGCTACGGCTTGTCACCATTTATAGATTATAAGGAACTGTGGGAAGAAAATAAGTAATCGACAAAGTTAAATTAATTAGTAATTTATGTTATTAATCGTATAGACTTATTTTTTTTGCATAAAATATCCTAATTATCCAATAGATAAAAATTCCTACCGGCCCAATAAAATATGTTATTACCAGCGGAAAAAACATTAAATATTTTGATATTAGCAGTCTAGAAGCATCTCTAGACATCCATGATCCACAGAAAAGATTTATAGCTAAAAAATGTATCCAAAAGATTATTAAAAATTCTTGATTTGAGAATAAATCGCTTAAATTCTTTATTCCAAGGTATAAACTAAAATTTTCTCCAAAATGATAAGATCCTAGAAAAGATTGATAAATAACAAAGACGTAAGCACCGCTTAATATGAAAATTGGAAATATTGAACTTACAAAAATACTGCCTAATTTTGAATTTGGAAAAAAAATAAGCATTAACCAGAACGGAATAACGCCAATAATTAACCATAGATAAACCATTTCAAATGTAAAGTAAGTTGATATTTGCTCGAGCATATATGATTATATTATATAACTTTAATTAATGATTCCTATAAAAAATAGAAAGAAAAACCTTGAAGCAACAGTGGATGAAATGCGAAATTTTGGGTTTGTTTATATTGAAAAATATGCTCCTTCAAAGCAACAACTTAGAACCTATTTATTAAAAAAATATTTAAAAATTAATATACCCAATGTAACTAAAAAAAATATAACTGACTTGATTGATGTTGTACTGGAAGACTTGGAAAAAACTAAGTTTATTAATGATAAATTTTACTCTACCTCAAAAGCCAAGAGTTTAATTAAAAGAGGCAGCTCAATAAATAAAATAAGAAACTACCTATTTTTAAAAGGTGTCAAAGATAAATATATCAACGAAACCCTTAGCGATATTAGAGAAAACAATGAAGACCAGGATTTTTTCTCAGCAATTAAAATTTGTAAAAAAAAAAGAATTGGACCAGCGAGAGATGAAAATAACAGGCCATTATTTATGAAAAAAGATTTAGGTATTTTAGCAAGATCCGGATTTGATTTTGAAACATCAAAAAGAGTTATCGACATCGATAAAAATGAATATTTAAAAATAATAAACTTACTTTAGCTTAGTTTTTTTCTTTTCTTTTAGATAATATTCTAATTTACCTTTAATATAGTTTTTTACAAAAACAAATACTAATAGACCAAAAATTGAAACAGATACTATTATAATTAGAATTATTCTTAAAGCTTCATCCATTATAGATCTGCAGTAGATTTTAAAATTATACTAGGGTTTTTAAATCCAATTTTACCATATAAAATTTCATTTCCATCAAAATCCGTAATAGTTCCGCCCGAGTTTTTTAATATTGCATGACCAGCTGCAATGTCCCATTCGCTAGCCCTAGGTTCAGCAGCGTAGACATGAAATTCACCAGTGGCAATTACACAAAATTTCAAAGAACTTTTCATTTTTATATATTCTTTTACTCTAAGTTTTTTGTGAATTTCTATAATTTCAGTTTTTAAATTATCTGAGTAGCTAACAGCTTTTATATTATTCATATCTATATTTTTATTATTAAGAACTTTTTCATTATTGTCTTTAAGTTCATAACTAATATTATTACCGTATGAATAAAACATTCGATTTTTTGCAGGCGCATATATAATACCAGCTACAGCGACTTTGTTAATTATTAACCCAGCATTTAAGGTAAACTCATCTCTATTGTTAATATAGTCATATGTTCCATCGATTGGATCTACTAACCAAAATGTGCTTAAATCTAAATTTTTATTTTCCAATGTTTCTTCAGAAACGATTGGGATAGTGGGAGAAATTCTTTTTAAATTGTTTAATATAATATTATTAACCTCTATATCACCATTTGTTACAGGTGTTTTGTCTTTTTTAATATGTTTCTTTAATCCTTTGTTTCTTAATTCAATAGAAAGATCTCCTGCATCAAAAAAAACCTGAGTTAAATTTTTTATTATTTTTTCAATCTCTTCTATTTCCATATATATTAAATCTTTCTAAAGAAATTATATTTCCATTAATTACTTTTTTTCCTACATTTTCAAAATTAACCGTTATTTTTTCTTTTATAATTGATTGTATTTGCCCTATACCCCACTCTTTGTTGTTTGGATTAAACACTTTATCTCCAGGCTCAAAGTCAAATATCATAGTGTTTCACTTATAAAGTAAAAGAGTGTAAATACAAACTTTATGAAAAAAAAAATTAACTCTATTGGTATTGAAAAAGACCCTAAAGATACAACAGTAGTTGTTGCAATGTCTGGAGGAGTGGATTCATCAACTGTTGCTGGCATGATGAAACAAGAAGGATTTAAAGTAATTGGTGTAACATTAAAACTTTACGATGATACTCAGCAAACTGCAAAATCTAAACAATGTTGCGCTGGTCAAGATATTTTAGATGCAAAAAGAGTTGCTGATAAATTAGATATTGAACATAAAATTTTATATTACCAATCAAAATTCAAGCAGGAAGTTATTGAAAATTTTGTTGATAGTTATATAGCGGGTGAAACTCCTATCCCATGCGTGCAATGTAATCAAACAGTAAAATTTAAAGATCTTTTTCATGAAAGTAAAAAACTAAATGCTGATGCACTAATCACAGGTCATTATGTAAAAAGCATTACTCAAAATAACGAAACAAATATGTATAGAGCCGTAGATGAAAACAGAGATCAAAGTTATTTCTTGTTCAATACAACACGTGAGCAGCTAAATTATTTAAGGTTTCCACTTGGGGGCATGATGAAAGATAAGACCAGAGAAATAGCAAAAAAATTAAATTTAAATGTTGCTGATAAGCCCGATAGTCAGGACATTTGTTTTGTGCCAAATGGAGAATATGTATCAGTAATTAAAAAATATAAACCTGACAGCTTTAAAAAGGGGAATATAAAAAACTTAGATGGAAAAGTAATTGGCGTTCATGATGGTATTGTAAACTTTACAATTGGTCAGCGAAAAGGAATAAAAGTTGCAGCAAAAGATCCATTATATGTAGTCGAGATCAATTCAGAAAAAAATGAAATTATAGTTGGACCAAAAGAAAATTTAGTAAAAAAAGAAATTTTACTTAGAGATATAAATATCTTAACTAATAAAGAAGATCTCAATAAAGAAATATTAGTTAAAATTAGATCAACAGGTAAATTAATAAAATCAAAAATAAAAATATCGAATAATATTGGCAAAGTAGCATTATTAGAGGATGAATATGGAATATCCCCAGGTCAGGCATGTGTATTTTATAAGAAAGATAAAAATGGAGATAAACTTTTAGGTGGCGGCTGGATTACAAATTAGAATAAATTTTTTTCCACATTATAGACGATAAGAAATAATAAAATAATAAAATCAAAAAATAATTCCATTCTAAAATATAATCAATTTTACTTGATAAATTATAAAATATTAAAATTAAAATAACTATACTGCTAACAATTAATATTACGAAAATAAATAAAATTTTTAATTTAATTATACTCAAATAACAATATTCAGATAATTTTGATGAATTTAAGTATAACTGTCTCGTTAAAGAAATCTGAGCAAAAAGCTCATTCAAGATAAACAATACCATTATCAATCTTCTTATTTTTTGAAAGGTTTCATTATCAATTTCAGATCCTAAAAAAAACACATGTAGGAATAAAAATATCGCTGAAGAAATTCCAAAATAATAGAAAAAATTTCTTTTCTGATTTAATATATTGTCAAATAGGTAATTATAACTCCTCCAGTAAATAAACATTAAAATAACCGATATATATAAAAAACCTTTAAATATAAAATTTATTGGGAATCTTTTTGCTATATTGCTAATTGATGTTTCTCCATAAATAAATGGATTTACTGGTTTGCTCGTTCCAAGTGTTATGTTTTTAGATTTTAATTTTGTTATATATTCATACCAAAAAGGAAATATCTTATATAACTGACCAAATTTTGTATTTTTTATACATTCTATATTTTTTTCATTAGAAACTTTTTTTATAAATCTTATTTCACTTTTTTCGTAATCTTTTTTTAATTTTGCGTCAAAAGAATTATATTTATTTTCACTTGAAAGCAATTCAGAAATATTTTTTCCATCTATTAATATAAATTCTAGAGCATCTAAAAATTCATGAAATTCATAAATTTTATCATCAATTACAATAACATTTTTAACAGTGTAAACGAAACAATCCGATAACTTGGCCGTTTTTGGAGCTTTGTTATTTTTAATAAAATCTCTAGATGTACAATATTTATTACTTTCATCACAAACTGATTGTATAGAACTACCTGGCTTATCTTCTATCGAAAGCACTCCATAATCTAGAGGATGTCCAATTTTATAAGCAACTAAGTAGTTGTGAAATATCAAAGAGCACAATATAGATAGAGAGCCAAATATAAAAAGCAAAAGAGCTATATTTTTAAGAATACTTATCTTCTTTACTAATTCCATTATAGAATAGAATTATTTTTTCTTATTTTTTTTTCTAGCTCTTCTTTTTTTTGAGCCCATTTTTCTTCGGCCTCTGTGTTTTTTGGGGTAACCCATAATGTGCAATCCTTTTTTAAATTTTATTGACTTATGGAATGGATATAGCATTGTTAGTTAAATATCAATATTTTATGAAAATTAATCTACGTACTTTTATTAAGCATACGTCAAAAGATTTTCATAACCGATCCGTGAATCCTCCTGTTGTAAGAACATCAACAATAATATTTAAAAATCTTCAAGAAATAGAAAAAACTCAAAAAAAATATTTAAAAGATCCTAGAAGTAGAAATTTTAGTTATGGAAGACAAGGAACCCCAACTACTTATGAGCTTCAACAAACTTTAACAAAAATGGAAGAATGTTATAAAGTTTATTTAACTTCGACGGGTTTTGGGGCAGTTTTTTTAGCCGTACTAAGTGTTGTTAATCCAAATGATGAAATTCTTGTTACAGATTCAGTTTATTCCCCAACAAGACTGTTAACTCATGAATATTTGAAAAAATTTAATATAAAAAGTATTTTTTATGATCCTAAAAATTTTAATGATTTAAAAAAAAAAGTAACTAATAAAACAAAATTAATTTTTGTTGAAAACCCTGGGAGTAATACTTTTGAGTTTCAAGATCTGAATAAAGTAATTTCTTTAGCAAAAAAACATAAAATATATACGGCAATAGATAATACATGGGGAACTCCATATTTATTAAAACCTATTAAACTAGGATTCGATATGTCTATAGTTTCAGCAACAAAGTATTATTCAGGTCATTCTGATGTTATGGGTGGTTCATTAGCAATAAATAAGAAAGTTTTTAAATTAATTGAAGCTACAAATAACGTAGCTGGCTTGAGATTAAGCCCAGATGATGCGTATTTTATTTTAAGAGGAATCAGAACGTTAGATGTAAGAATCGATAAACACCATGAAAATGCTTTAAAAATTGCAAAATTTTTATCTAAGCAAAAAAAAGTAACCAGTGTTTATTATCCTTATAAAAAAAATTCCCAAAATTATAAATTGTGGAAAAAATATTATTCTGGCGCCTCAGGTCTAATGGGCCTTAAAATTAAATCAAAAAACAAAAATTCAGTCAAAAGTTTTGTTAATTCTTTAAAATTATTTGGTTATGGATTTAGCTGGGGCGGTTTCGAAAGCTTAGCATTATACCAAAATCAAAAACAACTAGGCAAAAGAAGTTTTACAAATTTAAAAAATGATGAACATATTATTAGACTTCACATTGGACTTGAAGATCCTAAGGACATCATTGATGACTTAAAACAAGCGCTAAAAAAAATTAAATGAGCACAGAAAGTTTTTCAATTAACAAAAAAGCACTTATTACACTAATAGCTGCATCAATAGTTGTAATAATTTCTCTTGGTATTAGACAAACTTTTGGACTTTTCTTTTTTGATTTTAATGCTGATCTAGATATATCAATTTCACATTTTGGCTTTGTAATGGGCTTGCAACTTTTATTGTGGGGTGTTTTTAGCCCTTTATTTGGAGTTATAACGGATAAATATGGTGGTGCTATTGCAATATTTATAGGTTTTTTATTTTATTTAGCTGGTGTTTTACTTTTTCATTCAGGATTCAATACTGGATATTATTTTACTTTAACTATTGGAGTAATGATTGGAGTTGGTCTCGGTTCTACTGCAATTGGAATTCCAGTTTCAGTAGTAGCTAAACATTTTCCTGCATCTAACAGAACAATTGCAACTGGTATAGTAACTTGCGCAGGTTCATTTGGATATTTTGTATCTCCATTATTGGTAAGATATTCGCTAATTGAAACTGGCTGGGAAAACACTTTAATATATTTCAGTCTTCTTCTTGGACTTGGATTAATAGTCGCATTATTTGTAAGTACTCCAAAAATCCCAGTAGGCGTTGATCAAAATAATAAACAAACTGCAAGAGAAGCTTTAAAAGAAGCTCTTGAAAATAAAAGTTTTATTTATCTAACGCTTGGATTTTTTGTTTGCGGTTGGCACATAGCATTAGTAGCCACACATATACCAACCTACATGATGGATAAAGGCATGCCCGAGTGGACAGCCGCTATGATATTAGCATTAATTGGAGTGTTTAATATGGTAGGCACAATCACTAGTGGTTATTTATCGACTAGGTTCAGCAAAAAAAAAATTTTAAGTGCAATTTATTTATTGAGAGGTGTTTCAATAATATATTTTATATTTTTACCACCAAGCATATTTAACTCTGTAGTATTTGGCGTAACATTTGGATTTCTATGGCTTTCTACAGTTCCTCCAACAAATGGAATAGTGGGACACATATTTGGAACCAAGTATGTGGGTCTATTATATGGAGTGGTATTTGTTAGTCATCAAGTAGGTTCTTTCTTGGGCGCTTATCTCGGAGGAATTTTTTATGAAATGAATGGTAATTTTGATTATGCTTGGTATGTTTCTATCGCATTATCAATATTTGCAGGAGTGATACATTTACCTATTATAGAGAAAGCAATTGAAAGAACACAACCAGCATAAATTAAGTTTTAATCCATATCTAGAAAAGCTTTATCAGTCTGATAAACCTTTAATTATATACAAAGTAATAGACGGTTATAATATTTACACTGATTTTTCAAAAAAAATTCTTTTAAACAACAAGAATATTAATGGTTTTTTAAAATCTTTTGAAAAAAAAAAATATAAAAAAGAAACAGATTTATATTTGGGTTTTTTTGGATACGAAATTTTGTGTAATTTAATTGGCATCAGTATAAAAAACAAAAAAAGATTGAATTTTTACAAAGGTATTTTTTATAAACCAGAAACTATAATTAAAATTAGAAAAGATATAAAAATTATTTCAAATATTAAAAATCATAAGTTTAATAAACAATTCAATAAAACGAAAATTTTGAGTCCATTTAAAATCAATATTCCATATCAAAAATATAAAAAAATATTTGATTTATTTTCTAAGAAAATACGACAAGGAGAAACATATCAGATTAAAATTTGCACCAAGTATAAAAATAAGTCATTAATTAACCCAATTAACTTTTTTTGGAAGTTGATGAGAGTTAATTCTTCTCCAGAGTCTTTTATGATTAAAGATAAAGACTATTCAATAGTAAGTTGCTCCCCAGAAACTCTTATTGATAAAAAAAAAAATAGTATAATAACCAAGCCAATAGCTGGAACTTTAAAAAAAAATTCATCGATCAATAAATTGATTGCTCTTAATTATTTTAAAAATAATGAGAAAGAAACAAAAGAACATAATATGATAGTAGATATGGAAAGGAGTGATTTATCTAAAATATGCAAACCTGGAAGTGTGAAAATAATTAAAAAGAAGTATGTAGCTGAGTATAAGCATCTTTTTCATTATGTTACTTCTATTGGCGGTATGTTAAATCAAAAAACTCAATTAATTGAAATTATAAAAGCAATGATGCCAGGAGGATCGGTTATAGGCTGTCCAAAAATTAGAACTTTAGAACTTTTAAACAATCAAGAAAAAGAAAGTAGAAATATTTTTACAGGCAGCTTTGGCTATATAAAATTTAATCAAGATATGAAATTTAATATAATTATTAGATCAATATTAAATTATAGAAATAAATCAGAGATTTCTGCAGCTTCAGGCGTTGTATTAGACAGTACATCAAAAAAAGAATTTAATGAAAATTATATTAAAGCAAAATCTTTATTGGAGTTATTTAAATGATTTACATTATTGATCATCAGGACTCATTCACATGGAATATAGTACATCAATTTTCAAAATTTAATAAAGTAATTTGTTCAAATTATTTTGAGATAAATAATAAATTACTGGAAAAATGCGATGTAATTGTTTTTTCACCAGGACCAGGATCGCCAAAAGATTATCCTCTTTCTTCAAAAATATATAAAAAATACAAAGGAAAAAAAAAAATTATTGGAATATGTTTAGGGTATCAAATGATTTTATACAATGAGGGTGGAAAAATAATACAACAAAAAAGAATTTATCATGGTTTTCAATCAAAAATAAAAATAAATGGTCAAAGTAAAATTTTTAAAAACAATAAACAATTTAAAGTTGGCAGATATCACTCCTTAAAATTGATGGAGCCATTTAAATCTAATACAATAAAGATAACTATGAGATGCAGCAAAACAAAAATACCAATGGGACTTGAAGACAATACAAATAAAATTTATGGGTTTCAATTTCATCCGGAATCCTTTTTGACAGAAAATGGCGATATTCTTATTAAAAAAATCTTATCTGCTTAACACTCTTAAGGAGGTTCCTTATAAAAATCTTTGGGGATCAAGAGGAGTTTTTACTACTATAAGAATGGTTGGCAAACCTCCAAGATTATTATTATATAAATCTCACTTAAAAAACTTAATTAGTTCTATAAAAAAATATGGAATTAAAAAAAATAATTTAAAGGATGTTATTAAAGATTTAATAAAAAGAAATTCATATTATAAAGGTCCTGACAATTTATTAAGAATAGCCCTAAATAAAAAATTTATTTCTGTATCTATAAGAAAGAGACCGAAGCCTAAAAATAATTTTAATTTACTTTTATTTAAATACAAAAGAGTAGATCCAAAATATAAAAATTTATATTATAAAAAAATCTTGAGTAAATTAAGCAAACTTGACTCAACAAGATTCGATATTGCGCTAGTTTATAAAAATAAAATTTTAGAAACAGGTACTTCAAACTTAATATTTGTTAAAAATGGAAAAGTATTTTCTCCAAAAAAATATTCTTATTTTGGAAATACTATTAAATTTATTAACAAAAAAATAAATATTAATTTTAAAGATATTTCAATTGATGAAATAAATAATTTTGAAGAAATAATGCTAATTGGATCTGGAAAAGGAATTACTTCAGTTTACAAAATTAAAGAACTTAATTGGAAAAGAAAAAAAAATGTTTGTTATAATAAAATTAATAAAATATATAATACACTAGTATAAATCATGAAAGATCCTAATAATCCTTGTATATTTTGTAAAGTTATAAAAGAAGAATTGAAATTTGAGAATGAATTAGCCTATTCATCTTCTGACAGTTATCCAATTTCAAAATTCCATAGTTTAATTATTCCAAAAAGACATGTTGAAAACTATTTTGATCTTATTAATGATGAGATTCTGGCTTGCAATGAATTAATTTTAAAAACTAAAGAAAAAATTTTAAAAGAAGACCCATCTGTTAAAGGTTTTAATGTTGGCACAAATGCTGGAAATGTAGCTGGACAGTCAATTATGCACTGTCATATCCACCTGATTCCAAGAAGAGAAGGAGATGTTGAAAATCCCCAAGGAGGAGTGAGATCAGTCATCCCTTTAAAACAACATTATACAAGAAAATCCTAAATTAAATTCCAACGGATGTTACATATTGTCTTGAATTTACCTTATTGATTATTCAATTCAACTATACTAGAAACTTTAAGAAAAATGATATCAATAAATCCATTCTCAATATTAGCTGAAACCGTGCCGCCAATAGCAATGCAAATATTTATTATAACAATGGTAGTACTTGCAGCTGTTGGAACCATTTTAGATATAATTCATAAAAAAAATGTAAAATATTTTTTCGAAAACGCTAAAAAGGCAAAATTATCAGCAACAAAAAAATTAAGTAACAGCGAAAGAATATCTGTAATTTCTAAAACAATTGTAAGCGATATAGCTACTACATCTGAACTTGGAGCTGGAAAAAGAAGAGCCGCCCATTTACTTGGGATGTATGGTACAATTTTATTTTGGATTGGATCAGCGATAATGATTTTTTGTTATTCAAGTCCATCTTCAGACACTCCTTCTTTTTGGCCAGTCATATGGCATGTTGGCGCTATTATGACAGTTGTAGGCGGTGGCTGGTTCTGGTTTTTTTTAAGAGTAGATGTTTATTCAGAAGCTCAACCATGGTATAGAATTATAAAAGCAGACTTATTTGTTCTTGCACTTGTTGCGGCTGCATTAACAGGATTAATTTGGTCATATTTACAATCATTAAATTTAAATGATAGGTGGGATGATAAAGTTTTTTTAGTGTTGTTTATGGTATCCAACCTTGTTTTATTTGGAGGAGTTTATTGGTCAAAATTTGCACACATGTTTTATAAACCTGGTGCTGCAATACAAAAAAATTTAGCAGAAGCAGATGGATCTAGAGACAATTTGCCGCCTGAGTCTGACGCCCCAAAACAATTTGGATTAGGTATAACAAGGGAAGATCCAAAACATTATTAATATGAAACTAAAAGGAAAAAAATAATTTATGTCAACTTTTGTATACATGACGCGTTGTGATGGCTGTGGACATTGTGTTGATATATGTCCTTCTGATATTATGCACATCGATGAAACCATTAGACGTGCTAAAAATATAGAACCAAATTTTTGTTGGGAATGTTACTCATGTGTTAAAGCTTGCCCAAACCATGCTATTGACGTTAGAGGTTACGCTGACTTTGCTCCAATGGGCCATAGTGTTAGAGTTAGAAGAGAAGAAGAAAAAGGAACCATTTCATGGAAAATAAAATTTAGAAATGGAACAGTAAAAGATTTTGTATCTCCAATAACAACAAAACCATGGGGTAAATTTATTCCTAAGTTAGCTGATGGTGAGAAACCAAATCAGGGTGAAATAAATTCTCAAATTCTTTATTCTGAACCAGAAGGTTTAAATACAAAAAAAGAATTGCCTAAAGTAGAAAAAAGCGCATTTAAAAAAGGTGTTTATTATTAATGGCTAAAAAAACTATAATTGAAGATTGCGATATTTTAGTTGTAGGTGGGGGTATGGCCGGAACAGGTGCCACTTTTGAAGCTAGGCACTGGGGCAGAGATTTAAAAATTATATGTGTTGAAAAGGCCAATATAGATAGAAGTGGAGCTGTAGCTCAAGGTTTGTACGCAATCAATTGTTATATGGGAATGCAATGGGGCGAAAACCAACCAGAAGACCATGTACGTTACGCAAGAAACGACCTGATGGGATTAGTTAGAGAAGATCTTGGTTATGATATGGCTCGTCACGTAGACTCAACAGTTCATATGTTTGATGAATGGGGTTTACCTATGATGAGAAATAAAGAAACTGGCCGTTATCAACGTGAAGGTAAGTGGCAAATAATGATTCATGGCGAAAGCTATAAACCAATTGTTGCTGAAGCTGCAAAAAAATCTGCAGATAAAATTTATAACAGAATAATGATTACTCATCTTTTAATGGATGAAACTAAAGAAAATAGAGTAGGTGGAGCTGTTGGTTTTAATATGAGAACAGGTGATTATTATGTCTTTAAAGCTAAAACAGTAATAGTTGCCGCTGGTGGAGCTTCTCACATATTTAAACCAAGAGCTGTTGGAGAAGGTATGGGTAGAACTTGGTATGCACCATGGAGCAATGGTTCAGCATATGCTCTTCCAATAGAGGTTGGAGCTAAAATGACACAAATGGAAAATAGAATTGTGTTATGCAGATTTAAAGATGGTTATGGTCCAGTAGGTGCATATTTTTTACATTTAAAGACTTACACCCAAAATGCCAATGGCGAAAATTACGAAAAGAAATGGTATGAAAAAACAAAAGAATTAGTTGGAGAATATATAGATCATCACCCAACCCCAACTTGTTTACGTAATCATGCATTTATACAAGAAACAATGGCTGGAGGTGGACCAATACACATGGTTACAAAAGAAGCATTTCAAGACCCGCACTTAGAAACTGTGGGATGGGAAAATTTCTTAGGAATGACAGTAGGACAAGCTGTAGTTTGGGCATCTCAAAATATTGATCCAAAATATACAAACCCAGAATTAACCACGTCTGAACCTTATGTTATGGGTTCACACGCCACCTGTTCAGGAGCGTGGGTAAGCGGACCAGAGGATATCTCACCTCCAGAATACTTTTGGGGCTACAATAGAATGACAACAGTAGAAGGATTATTCGGAGCTGGTGATACAGTTGGAGGAAGCGCTCATAAGTTTTCATCTGGATCGTTCACAGAGGGTAGATTAGCTGCAAAAGCTGCAGTTAAGTACATTGAAGAAGAAAAAGCTAAAGATATAAAAGTAAGTGATAAACAATGTGATGAATTTAAAGAAATTATATTTAAACCTTTAGAAAACTATACTGTTGGAAGAAACGAGATTACAGGAGGAACTGTTTCTCCTAGTTATATATCTCCAATCCAGGGCCTTCAAAGACTACAAAAAATAATGGACGAATATGTCGGTGGTATAAGCTACAATTATATGACAAACGAAAATACGCTTAAAAGAGGTTTAGAATTATTAGATTGGCTTCAAGAAGATCTTGAAAAAGTTGGTGCTGAAGACTACCACCAACTTATGAGAGCTTGGGAGTTAAAACATAGAACACTCACATCACAGTGCGTTACAGAACATACTCTTTTTAGACAGGAAACTCGTTGGCCAGGGTATTATTATAGAGGCGATTATATGAAACTAGATGATAAAAACTGGCATTGCTTGACATTGTCAAGACGTGACCCGAAAACTGGAAAATTTACCATGGAGAAGGCTCCAGTTTATCATATAGTTGACGAGAAAGAGAAAAAAGAAGCCTCGTAATAATAATGAGTCTTCTAGATAAGTCAGACGAAGAATTAATTAAAATTGCTGACCCTATATGGGCTAACCTTATAAAATCCTCAAATATAAAAGACTATGGTGGTTTTACTAAAGATTTTTCTTCGCAAATGCTCTATGGAGCTAATGAAGTTGAGCTAGGTAAACAGTGGGCAAGCAATGAGCTTATATCATCTTTGTCAGAAGGATGTAAACCATTTGGGTGCCTTAAAAGAGGTCAGTATGTTACAATTCTATACAAACAAACAAGCACCAAGATACCTGGAGAGTTTTTAGGTAGACTTGTTCTAGGTGAAGAGGGTGGGCTAGTTAAAGTTTTTGGCGCAACAATTTTTTAACAAAATTTAAAAAAAAACTTGAAAAGTTCTGGAATTTTGTTATTTGCATCTTGTGACATCATTTATTTTAAAAAATTCAAAAAAAATATCAAAAGCAATACCAAAAGCTTTCATATCAAATCATACTAAAGAAATTCTTTTCTTTGGCCTAGGTATATATTGGGCTGTAATTTTGTTTAGTACTTTTTTTTATATTTAATATCAAATAGTTGACAATCATTAATCAGAGGAGTACCAAGTGAGTCATAAGTCTTATGGAATATTTTCTTCCGATTGCTCAAGTTGAAATAAACATTATTTATATATTTATCCTAAGTTTAATTGTTGGAGTCCTTTCAGGACTATTTGGTGTTGGGGGTGGTTTTTTAATGACACCCTTTTTAATCTTCCTAGGTATTCCACCTGCTTATGCGGTTCCTAATGAAGCAAGCAATATTTTAGGGACATCAATCTCAGGATCTACAACGCATTACTTAAAAGGTACTTTAGACTACAAAATGGGATTTATGATTGTAATTGGTGGTGTAATTGGAACTTTATTAGGAATTATTACTTTTACTTATTTAAAAGATATAGGAAAAATTAATGAAGTTATCTCACTGGCATATATGTATGTCTTAGCAATTCTTGGTACTTTTATGTTAGTTCAAGGAGTTTCAGAGATAGATAAAGCAAGAAAGAAAATTATTGAAAGAAAAAAACTACACTCCCATTATTGGATTCATGGACTTCCCTTCAGAATGAGATTTAAAAAATCTAAAGTTTATGAAAGTATTTTCACACCTATTATAATAGGAATGATTGTTGGATATATTGCGGCTATTATGGGCGTTGGTGGTGCTTTTATATTAGTTCCAGCAATGATTTATATTATTGGAATGCCTACCAAATTAGTTCCTGGCACATCCTTATTTGTTACCATTTTTGTCAGTGCTATTGTGACAGTTTTACATGCATTTAATTATGGAACTATAGATTTAATTTTAGTAGCTATATTAATTCTAGGTTCAATTGTGGGTGTACAAGTAGGACAAAAAATTGGAGAAAAGATTGATAGTTCTGAATTTAAAACTATATTAGCCGTATTAATTCTGCTAGTAGGTATTGCAATTGCTTATGATACTTTTATCAAAGAAGATCAAACTATTGTAGCAGCGGATAACGGTGTTAACAGTCTAGGCACTATAGCTAATTTTATTTTAGAATATTCAAAAGACCTTCCCGTATTTTATGGATTAACTTCAGTAGTTCTTGCGCTTGTTTTAGGAGTTGGCGCTGCAGTCATTAGAAGAGCGATATCTAATTGGAATAAAAAAAGAATAGCTAGACTTCAAGCTTCAAAATAAATTAAGCACTTCTAAAAAGCTTAGTCATAATAAATTCTTTATGTCCCAATACTTCAGCACAAGTTAAACGACCACTAGCAGCTCTAATAGTTGTTTTTATCAATTCATCACCAGCTTGATCCATATTCATTTCTCTTTTTAAAATTTTAGAAACATCCAAATCTATATGCTCTTTCATATTAATTGCTGTGCTAGGATTTCCTGTTAATTTAACTACAGGCTCTATAGCGTTTCCTATAATGTTGCCTTGTCCTGTTGGAAATAAATGAATGTTAAAACCAGCAGCAGCTTGTAAAGTTAAGCATTCTCCAGCAGCAGATGAAGTATCCATAAAATATAACCCAGGTCCTTTTTTAGGTTCTTCAGCAGGAGTTAATACATCAATAAATTTTGTCGATCCAATTTTTTGAAAATTGCCAAATGCTTTTTCTTCGATTGTAGTAAGACCACCAGCAATATTACCTGCTGTCGGCTGACTTTCAGAAAGATCATTGGTTGCTTCCTTTAGAATAAAGTCATTATAATCACTCCAAGTTTTCATGAATTTTTTAGAAGCTTCAGGTGTTGCTCCTCTTGTAGCACAAACTTTCTCAGCTCCAGTAAGCTCAGAAGTTTCACCAAAACAAAGATGAACTCCCAAAGGTTCTAGTTTATCCATTAAATTTCCAACTGCTGGATTAGCAGCCATTCCTGAAGTGGTGTCAGATTCTCCACATTTGACAGATATCCATAAATCACTTAAAGGACATTCTTCTCTTTGTTTTTCCGATGCCCATTGCGAAAATTCTTGTGCTTTTACAGATGCTTTCATTATAGTTTTAATATCGCCCGCTCCTTCAATACTAAAACCTTCTACTGGTTTTCCAGTTTTAGCTATCGCATCAACAATTTTTTTAGTCCACTTTGGTTCAATGCCAATTACAACGCATGCAGCAACATTTGGATTTTTTCCTGTTCCTATCATTGTGTCAAAAAATAATTCTAAATCAGCTCCAAACTGAAGTCTTCCATAAGCATGAGGAATTGCAAAAGTGCCTTTTATATTATTAGCAACAGCTTCAGCGCAGGCATTTGAAATATCATCAACAGGCAGAATTACCACATGGTTTCTTGTACCGACTCTTCCATTTTCTCTTTTATAACCTAAAAAACTTTTTGGGATCTCCATCTAAATTACCATTTTTTCGTTTTTACGTTATGAACATGAACATGTTCACCCTTTTTTATTGCCTTAACTACTTTTCCAATGTCATGACCGTACTTAATAATTGTGTCTCCCTCATTTAAATCTACTAAGGCTACCTTATGTCCTAATGGAACTTCATTTTTAGCCTCTACAGTTGTTGATCCATCTCCTTCCATTATCCAACAATTACAGGTTTGATTTGGTGCGACTTTTTCAATTACAACAACGCCAACGTTGTCCTTTTTGTCATGTATAATAATATCTGTGCTTGCCATTTTTTTGAATTCTATATAGAAAAAATATCATTTATATATTATTAATTCAATTGCAAGAAATTTTTTAATAAGGATTAACTATGACTAAAATGACAACTGAAGAAGCTTTTATAAAGGTTCTTCAATTTCACGGAATAGAACACGCATTTGGAATTATTGGATCAGCTTTCATGCCAATTTCAGATTTATTTCCAAAAGCAGGAATTACATTTTGGGATGTGGCTCATGAAACAAATGGCGGTTTAATTGCAGATGGTTACACTAGAGCTACAGGAAAAATGTCAATGGTCATTGCACAAAACGGTCCTGGGATTACTGGACTTGTTACTCCAATTAAAACTGCTTACTGGAATCATACACCTTTGCTTTTGGTAACACCCCAAGCAGCAAACAAAACAATGGGACAAGGTGGCTTTCAAGAAGTAGAGCAAATGAATTTATTTAAAGATATGGTTTGTTATCAGGAAGAAGTTAGAGACCCATCTAGAATGGCAGAGGTCTTAAATAGGGTTATAGAAAAAGCTTATAGAGGTTCAGCTCCTTCCCAAATAAATGTTCCTAGAGATTTTTGGACTCAAGTAATAGACATTGATCTTCCACCAATAGTAAGATTTGAAAGGCAAGGTGGAGGAAAAGAAGCAATTGAAAATGCAGCAAAATATTTATCAGATGCAAAATTTCCAGTAATTTTATCTGGAGCTGGAGTTGTAATTGGTGATGCAATTGAAGAAACAAAAAAACTTGCAGAAAAATTAGACTCACCTGTTTGCAGCGGTTATCAACATAACGATAGTTTTCCAGGAAGCCATCCGTTAGCTGTTGGACCATTAGGATACAATGGGTCTAAAGCTGCCATGGAACTAATTTCAAAAGCTGATGTAGTTTTAGCTTTAGGTACAAGATTAAATCCATTTTCAACTCTACCAGGATATGGAATTGATTACTGGCCAAAAAATGCAAAAATAATTCAAGTAGATATGAATCCTGATAGAATAGGTTTAACAAAAAAAGTTACAGTTGGAATTTGTGGAGATGCAAAAATGGTTGCATCACAACTATTATCTAAATTATCTCCCAATGCTGGAGACACAAATAGAAAAGAAAGAAAAAATACTATTCATCAAACTAAATCAGCCTGGCTTCAAACTTTAACAAGCTTAGATCATGAAGATGATGATCCCGGAACAGTTTGGAATAAAGATGCTAGAGAAAGAGATAAAGATAGAATGTCACCAAGACAAGCTTGGAGAGCAATTCAAGCAGCATTACCAGAAGATGCAATTATATCTAGCGATATTGGAAATAACTGTGCAATTGGAAACGCCTACCCAACTTTTGAAAAAGGAAGAAAGTATTTAGCTCCAGGATTGTTTGGACCTTGTGGATATGGTTTTCCATCCATTTTAGGAGCTAAAATTGGTTGCCCAGATATTCCAGTTGTAGGCTTTGCTGGAGATGGAGCTTTCGGAATAAGTATGAATGAAATGAGTTCTTGCGCTAGAGAAGAATGGCCCGCAATAACCATGGTAATATTTAGAAACTATCAATGGGGTGCTGAAAAAAGAAATTCTATATTATGGTTTGATGATAACTTTGTTGGTACAGAATTAGACCCAGAGCTAAGCTATGCTAAAGTTGCTGATGCTTGTGGTTTAAAAGGAATAACAGCTAGAACAATGGAGGAAACTAGCAAAGCCATTAAAGAAGGATGTGAAAATCAAAAAAAAGGTATTACAACTTTTATCGAAGTTATTCTTAATCAAGAATTAGGTGAACCTTTCAGAAGAGATGCAATGAAAAAACCTGTCGCGGTAGCAGGTATAAATAAATCCGATATGAAACCACAAAAGTCTTTAGTATAATTAATGTCCGATCTTCCAAATAGCTGCAAAGTTGTAGTTATTGGTGGAGGTGTTGCAGGCACGTCTTGCACTTATCATTTAGCAAAATATGGTTGGAAAAATGTTATTTTACTTGAGAGAGATCAATTAACATCAGGAACCACATGGCATGCAGCGGGTTTAGTAAGTCAATTGGGTCCTTCTGCAGCAATAACAAAGATTAGAAAATATTCATTAGAGCTTTACAAAAAACTAGAAAAAGAATTAGATTTTTCAAGTGGATTAAAATTAAACGGAGCTCTTTCAATAGCTACCACAAAAGGAAGATGGCAAGAACTTAAAAGACAAGCAACAACAGCACAATTATATGATGTAAATGTTGAAGTATTGAATGTTGATCAAATAAAAAAAATATATCCAATTATTAGTGAAAAAAATATTTTAGGCGGAATTTTTATGCCAAACGATGGTCAAGCAGATCCTATTGGTGTAACAAATTTATTGGCAAAAGCAGCAAGGAAAGAAGGCGCCAAGATATTTGAAAAATCACCAGTTGAAAAAATAATAAAAAAAAATGGAAAAGTAGCAGGTGTTGTTGTTGATGGTAAAACTATTGAATGTGAGTATATTGTTCTTGCTACTGGTATGTGGTCTAGGCAAATAGGTGAGGATACAGGTTTTAGTATTCCGTTATATCCCGCAGAACATTTTTATGTAATAACAGAAGGTATTAATGAATTACCAAAAAACATTCCTGTTCTAAGAGATTTTGACGATAGCTTGTACTTGAAGGAAGATGCAGGAAAAATGTTAATAGGAATATTTGAAGGAAAATCAATTCCAGCATTCAATAAAACTAATAGAGTGCCTGAAGACTTTTCATATGGTGAATTTCCGGAAAATTTAGAACATTTTGAGCCATATTTAGAAGCAGCTTTAAAAAGAGTTCCACTTTTAGAAAAAGCTGGAATTAGAAAATTTTTTGCAGGACCTGAGTCTTTTACCCCAGATACGAATACTCTTTTAGGAGAAGTGCCAGGTGTTAAAAATTTATTTGCTTGTTGCGGTTTAAATAGCATTGGAATAGGAAGCGGAGGAGGAGTTGGAAAAGTTACAGCAGAATGGTTAATGAATGGTCATATAAATGAAGATTTATTTATTTATGATATTAAAAGATTTCAAAATTTTCACTCGGATGTAAAATTTATAAAAGAAAGAATTACAGAAACTTTAGGTGATTTATATGGAATGCATTGGCCATTTAAACAACACAAAACATCAAGAAATATTAAATTAGTTCCATATCATGAAGATTTAAAAAAAGCAGGAGCGTGCTTTGGAGTTGCCGGAGGTTATGAAAGACCGATGTGGTATTCTAAAGATGGTAATGCATTGTATAAATATAGTTATAATTTTCAAAATTGGTATCCATCTGCAGAATTTGAAACAAAAAATACAGTTCAAAATGTTGGCTTATATGAATTAACTCCATTTTCTAAATTTGAATTAAAAGGTGAGAAAATTTATGATGAATTACAAAAAATTTGTACAGCAAACATTAAAAATGAAATTGGCAAATGTACTTACACTCAAATGTTAAATTTAGATGGGGGAATTGAAACAGACTTAACAGTGGTATGCATTTCAGAAAAGCATTTTAGAATTATTGGAGGTGCCGCAACCAGAGAAAGAGATAAATTTCATATTAAAAAACATATAAATCCAAATATAGAATTAACCGATGTAACAGATGAATATGTATGTTTAGGAGTGTTTGGACCCAAATCAAGAAAATTAATGAATGAAATTTCTAATGATGATTTTTCAAATGAAAATTTTAGATTTGGATGTTCCAAAAATGTTTCAATTGAAAACAAAGGTGTATGGGTACAACGTTTATCATATGTCGGAGAAGTTGGATATGAACTATATATTAAATTTACTGAAGCTAAATTAATTTTTGACAAAATCATTGATATAGGAAAAAAATATAATCTTTCATTGTGCGGCGCTCATGCAATGGATATTTTAAGAATGGAAAGTGGGTTTTTGCATTGGGGACATGATATTTCTCCAGAGGAAAATCAACTAGAAGCAGGATTAAGATTTGCAATTAGTTTTAAGAAAAATGTTGATTTTTTAGGTAAAGATGCACTGTTAAAAATCAAACAAGAAAAAATTAAAAAAAAATTCTTGATGTTAACACTAGATAACGCCAAGCCAGGTGAACCTTTGTCATTACATTTTGAGCCTATATATATTGATGGAAAGATAAGTGGAAATACTACTTCTGCAAATTATTCTTTTAATTATAATAAAAATTTGCTCTTTGGATACGTTTCTACTGATTTAAACATTGAAGACCTTGTTAATAAAAAAATTGAAGTTGAAATAGAAAAAATTAAATACAAGGCTTCATTATTATTAAAACCATTAAAAGATCCTAAAATTAAATTAAATTAATTATTTTACAAAAGTATCGTTAAATTGATTTGAAACTCTTACGAAAGTTGTACATTTACTTAACTGTTTTAAAGAAGGTGCGCCAACGTATGTACAGCTACTTCTTAAACCTCCAAGAATATTTAAAATTGTATCTTGAATTTTTCCTCTATATTTAACTCTTACTGTTCTACCTTCACTACTTCTGTAATCTGAAAGTCCACCGTAATGTTTATTATTAGCTGTGTCAGAACTTGATCCATAAAATTCTATGTACTTAGATCCATTAACTTTTACTATTTTTCCACTACCTTCATCATGTCCAGCAAACATACCACCTAGCATTACAAAATCTGCACCGCCTCCAAATCCTTTTGCAACATCACCAGGACATGTGCATCCGCCATCAGCAATTATATGAGCACCCAAGCCATGAGCTGCATCGGCACATTCTATAACCGCACTTAATTGCGGATATCCAACGCCAGTTTGAATTCTTGTAGTACAAACACTTCCAGGGCCAATACCAACTTTTACAATATCAGCTCCACTTAATATAAGTTCTTGGGTCATATCAGCAGTTACAACATTGCCTGCTATAAGTGTTTTTGTAGGATATTTATCTCTTACTTTTTTAAGAAAACTACTAAAATGTTCTGAATATCCATTAGCAACATCAATACAAATAAATTTAATGAAGTTAAATTCTTTTAAAGTTTTATCTAGATTTTCGAAATCTTCTTTTTTAATTCCTATACTTAGAGCAACATTTTGATAATTTTTTTTTAAATTTTTATATTTTGATAATTTTTTAACACCATGCTGTTTTGTCAGACATGTTATCATTTTATTTGTAGATAATTTATCTGCTATACCAAGCTCTCCAACACCATCCATATTTGCAGCCATGATTGGTATTCCTGACCACTCATTTTTGCTATATTTAAATTTATATGTACGATTTAGATCAACGTCTTTTCGGCTTGATAATGTACTTCTTTTAGGCCTAAATAATACGTCAGAATAATCCAGTTTAAGTTCTTCTTCAATTCTCACGAGTTCGAAAACTATAATTGAATTAATTAATATTCAACTGATAAATTATAAAATATTAAAGTTATTCTCCTTTAAAATATGGAAATATTATTTATTTTTGAATTCAAAGTAATATAAAGAAATTGCAAATAGAGCAGTCCAAAGCACACCCAAAAGTGCTTTAGGACTAGTTTCAGCACTCCATATATCTAATACTAGGGCACCAAAAATTAAGCCTAAAACATAAACAATTATTGCTATATTAGTTTTATTCATATTTATTTTTGATTAGCTTTTTTAAATAATGAAATACCACTATTTATTTTATATTCATAAGACTCATTAAAACTTTCAAGATGCCAACCTTTTAATCTTGATCTTATTGTTTTTAAATTTTCAATTTTCCACTCATCTGAGGTGTTTTCATCTTTCCATTTAATTTTATCCTCATTGTTTCGACCGCATCCATAACAATATCCAGTTACAGGATCAGTTTTACAAATGCTTATGCAAGGTGAAATTGTCATTTTTTTTAATTTTATACTATATTTACACTATTATTCTAATTGGACAAATAACTTCAATAATATATAAACCACCATATTAAAACTGGGGCGATGGCGGAATTGGTAGACGCGCTGGTCTTAGGAACCAGTCGAGCAATCGGTGAAGGTTCGAGTCCTTTTCGCCCTACCATATACTTATATGAAAGTTACAATTGAAAATAAAAAAGGTCTTGGCAAAGACATAAAAGTTGTTGTTGATAAAAAAACAATGGACTCACATTTGGAAGAAAGATATGAGGAAGTCAGAAAAAATTATACACTAAAAGGTTTTAGACCGGGCAAAGCTCCCAGGGAAGTTCTTAAAAGGCAATTTGGAGAAGCAATCATGGGAGAAGTTTTAGATAAAGTTTTAAAAGACACTTCAACCAAAGCATTGGAAGATAATAAAATAAGACCAGCAACACAGCCTAAAATAGATTTAAAAAAATATGGAGAAGGTAAAGAATTAGAATATGTAATGACTGTTACCGAACTTCCTAAAGTTAACACCAAGCAACTTCAAAATATAAAATTTGATCAATATAAGGTGAAGATAGATAAAAAACATACTGAAGAAAGAATAAATCAAATTGCAAAATCACAAAATAATTTCAAAGATGCTGATATGAATCACAAATCAGTAAAAGGAGATCTTGTAGTTTTTGACTATAAAGCAAAATCGGATGGAAAAGATTTTAAAGGAAATGAAGGTAAGAATACTCAGATTATTTTGGGTAAAGATTTATTCATTAAAGGATTTGACGATCAATTGACTGGAGTTAAGAAGAACCAAACAAAAAAAGTAGAAGTAAAATTACCTGAAAATTTTCCAGAAAAAGATATTGCAAATAAAAATGCAATCTTTGAATGTAATATTACAAATGTAAAAATAAATCATGAAGTTAAAGTAGATGATGAGTTTGCAAAAAATTTAGGAGCAAAAGATTTAAACAGTCTAAAAGAATTAATTTCAAAACAAATTAATGACGAATATAAAAATTCTTTGGATTTAATATCTAAAAGTCAAATTTTAGATCAGTTAAATAAATTTAAAATTGATGACATTCCTTCAGAACTTATAGATCAAGAAATTCATGTATTATCTCATGGAATGAAAGAAGAGGATGTCAAAAAAAATAAAAATGATTTAGAAGATCAAGCAAAAAAAAGAATTAAAACGGGTTTGATTTTAAATGAATTTGGTCAACAAAATAAAATAAAAGTAACAGAACAAGAATTAAACACTGAAATACAAAAACAATTTCAAATGATGCCTGGTCAAGAAAAAATGGTTAAAGATTATTTTGAGAAAAATCCTAGTGCTATAGCAAGTCTAAGAGGATCTATTTATGAAGAAAAAATTTTAGCCGAAATTAAAAAACAAGCTAAAGCAAATTTAAAAGAAATAACAAAGGAAGAAGCTGAAAAAATATTAAAAGATGAGAACAAAAAAGCTACTGAACAGTCTTCAGATAAAAAAGTAGAAAAAAAAGATACCAAATCTGCAACAAAACCAAAAAAAACAACACCTACTAAAAAAACAACATCCAAAAAAACAAAAAAAGTTAGCAAAAAGTAATCCTAAGTTGTATAAAAGTTAACGATTCGTTTTACATGACAAAAATTGATGAAAATATGAACAATTTAATACCAATGGTGGTTGAGCAAACCAGCAGAGGTGAGAGGGCTTTTGATATCTATTCTAGGCTTTTAAAAGAAAGAATTGTTTTTGTAGTCGGAACAATTAATGATCAAGTAGCATCTTTAGTAACTGCTCAATTATTATTTTTAGAATCTGAAGATCCTAAAAAAGATGTTAATTTATATATTAACAGCCCAGGCGGACTAGTTACTTCTGGTTTGGGAATATATGACACTATGCAATATATAAAACCCGATGTTTCAACATTATGCATTGGACAAGCAGCAAGTATGGGTTCTTTTTTATTAGCTGCAGGAACAAAAGGTAAGAGATTTTCATTGCCAAACTCTAGAATTATGGTTCATCAACCATCAGCTGGTTATCAAGGTCAAGTTACCGATATAGAAATTCATGCTAATGAAGTTTCTTCTTTAAAAAAAAGACTGAATGAAATTTATTCTAAACATACAGAAAAATCAGTAGATGATATTAAGTCTGCTTTAGAAAGAGATAATTTCATGACACCTGATGCCGCTAAAGATTTTGGTTTAGTGGATAAAGTAGTATCTAAGAGAGAATAAATAACTACATATAGTCGGCTCAACAACCTATACTTGATAATAGATATACTAATGAATAATGTAGTCATATTGATTCGTTAAAAAAATTTATGAGCACTAATAAAAATATTCTTTACTGTTCCTTTTGTGGAAAAAGCCAACATGAAGTTAGGAAGCTAATAGCTGGCCCAACGGTATTCATATGCGATGAGTGCGTTGAACTTTGTATGGATATTATAAAAGAGGAAAGCAAAGAAAATTTTGTTAAACACCAAGATGGACTGCCCGCACCTAAAGAAATTAATAAAGTTCTAGATGATTATGTAATCGGACAAAATCATGCTAAAAAAGTCCTATCGGTTGCAGTACACAATCATTATAAAAGACTAAATTACGAAAATAAGACTTCAAAAAATGTAGAACTATCAAAATCAAATATATTACTAGTTGGACCTACTGGATGTGGGAAGACACTATTAGCACAAACTTTAGCTAGAATTTTAGATGTCCCTTTTACTATGGCTGACGCAACAACTTTAACAGAGGCAGGCTATGTCGGAGAAGATGTAGAAAATATAATTTTAAAACTATTACAGGCAGCAGATTACAATGTTGAGAAAGCCCAAAGAGGAATTGTATACATCGATGAGGTAGATAAAATTAGTAGAAAAACTGAAAATCCATCTATAACAAGAGATGTTTCTGGAGAAGGAGTTCAGCAAGCATTATTAAAAATAATGGAAGGAACTATAGCAAGCGTACCTCCTCAAGGTGGAAGAAAACATCCGCAACAAGAATTTTTACAAGTTGATACTACAAATATTTTATTCATTTGCGGAGGAGCTTTCGCTGGATTAGATAAAATAATCTCTCAAAGAGACAAAGGCTCATCAATAGGTTTTGGAGCCAATGTTAAATCTATTGAAGAAAAAAAAATAGGTGAGTGGATGAAAGGTTTAGAGCCTGAAGACTTGTTAAAGTATGGACTTATCCCAGAATTTGTTGGAAGACTTCCTATCATTGCAACTTTAGAAGATTTGGATGAAAAAGCATTAGTAAAAATTTTATTAGAGCCAAAAAATTCTCTAATAAAGCAATATCAAGAACTGTTTAAACTAGAAGGGGTAAAACTAACTTTTAAAAGTGAATCAGTAAAAGAAATAGCCAACAAAGCCATGTCCAAGAAAACTGGAGCAAGAGGGCTAAGATCAATCTTGGAAAACGCGTTACTAAAAATAATGTTTGATCTACCTGGTCAAAATGACATTGAAGAGGTTATTATTGACACAGGCTCAATAAATGGAATTTCGGAACCAATTATTGTACATTCAAAAAACAAAGCTAAGTCAGAAAAGACTACTGCAGCATAATATTTAATAAATTCCAATTAACTATTGCAAATTTATATATAATATCCATATTTAAAAAATATGAATGTTAAGATGAATTTACCTCTACTTCCTTTAAGGGATATCGTTGTATTTCCAAGTATGGTTATACCTCTGTTTGTTGGCAGAGATAAGTCTATTAATGCACTAAACGATGTTATGACTTTAGAAAAGAAAATTCTACTTGTAACACAAAAAAACTCAGAAACTGATGACCCAAAAAGAAATGATGTATTTAATTATGGATGTGAAAGTCGAATACTCCAATTATTAAAACTTCCAGATGGAACTGTAAAAGTTTTAGTTGAGGGGGTAAAAAGGGTAAAAATTTTAGAATTTGTAGAAAATGATAAGTTTATTAAGTCTGATTATGAAATTCAAAAAGATGATATTAATAAAGAAGAGGATTTAACAGCGCTCGCATCTGTTGCAGTTAGAAGATTAGAAAAACTAACTTCAGTAAATAAGAAGGTTGCTTCAGAAACTTTGAACACCATTAAAGATTTAAAAGATCCATCAGTAATAGCTGATCATATAGCTTCACACTTGAATATGACTATATCAGAAAAACAACAAATTTTTGAAACTTTCAATGTTAAAAAAAGATTAGATTCAATAATCAAAGTTATGGAAAATGAAACAAGTATAATTGGTGTTGAAAAAAGAATTAGAGGAAGAGTCAAAAACCAAATGGAAAAAACACAAAGAGAGTATTATTTAAATGAACAGTTAAAAGCAATTCAAAAAGAACTAGGTGAAATTGAAGATGGCAAAGACGAAAGCACTAATTTAAAAAAATCTATTTTAAAAGCAAAAATGCCAAAAGATGTAGAAAAAAAATGCATGTCTGAATTAAAAAAATTAAAGAATATGAGTCCAATGTCAGCCGAGGCAACTGTTGTTAGAAACTACTTAGATTGGATGATTGATTTGCCATGGTTTAAAAAAGATAAAGTTGACATAGATTTAAATAAAGCAATAAAAACTTTAGATGAAGACCACTTTGGATTAGATAAAGTTAAAGAAAGAATAATTGAATTTTTAGCTGTTCAAAAAAGAATGGAAAAAATTAAAGGACCAATTCTTTGTTTAATTGGCCCTCCAGGAGTGGGCAAAACTTCTTTGGGCAAATCTATTGCTAGAGCTACGAATAGACAATTCGTAAGAATGTCTTTAGGAGGAGTTAGAGATGAAGCTGAAATAAGAGGTCATAGAAGAACTTATATAGGATCTCTACCAGGTAAAATAATTCAATTGATGAAAAAAGGTGGAACAAAAAATCCATTGATTCTTTTGGATGAGATAGACAAAGTTGGAAATGATTATAGAGGTGATCCGTCATCAGCTTTATTAGAAGCTCTCGATCCAGAACAAAATACTACATTTAACGATCATTACCTTGAAGTCGATTACGATTTGTCCGATGTTATGTTTGTTACAACAGCTAATACTTTGAATATACTTCCTCCTTTATTAGATAGAATGGAGGTAATTAGAATTCCAGGATACACAGAAGATGAAAAAATTAATATAGCAAATAAATATCTTTTGCCAAAACAAGTAAAAGACAATGGAGTAAAAGATAGTGAGTTAAATTTAAAAGATGGAACAATAAGAGAAATAATTAGGTCCTACACTAGAGAATCCGGAGTAAGAAATTTAGAAAGAGAAATTTCCAAAATAACAAGAAAAGTAGTAAAAAAAATAGTCAATAGTGAAGAAACTAAAGTTGAAGTTAATGCAGACAATATCAATCATTTTTTAGGAGTAAAAAAGTTCAAATACGGAGAGGTTGAGTCAGAAAATAAAGTTGGAATTGTAACTGGATTGGCTTGGACAGAGTTCGGTGGAGAAATTTTAAAAATTGAAACTGTTAATATGCCCGGAAAAGGAAGAATGCAAATCACAGGTAAATTAGGTGATGTAATGCAAGAGTCAGTTAAAGCAGCAAAGTCATTCGTTAGGTCAAAAAGCTTAGAGTATGGGATTTTGCCACCAGTTTTTGAAAAAAAAGATTTTCATATTCATGTACCCGAAGGAGCGACACCTAAAGATGGCCCATCAGCTGGTATTGCTATGGTAACTTCAATTGTATCTTCTATTACAAACATTCCAGTTAACAAAGATATTGCAATGACGGGCGAAGTTACTATTACCGGTCAAGTTTTAGCAATCGGAGGTTTAAAAGAAAAGCTTTTAGCAGCACATAGAGCTGGCATTAAACAAGTATTAATACCAAAAGATAATGAAAAAGATTTAACCGATATCCCCGAAAAAGTTAAAAATGATATTAAAATTATAGCAGTAAAACATGCTGACGATGTTTTAAAAATTGCTTTGACAAAAGAATTAAAAAGAGTCGAGTGGGTTGAAGTTCAAGACATAGCTGAGTCGAAAAAAGAAGACGATTCAAAGAAAATACTTACAAATTAATTGTTTATAACAATTTACATTAGTTCAAGCTTGATGTAAAAAGTTTTAGTTTTTGGGGCGGTTAGCTCAGTTGGTAGAGCATCTCGTTTACACCGAGGGGGTCAAAGGTTCGAGTCCTTTACTGCCCACCAAAATCGGGGGTGTAGCTCAGTTGGTTAGAGCGCCTGCCTGTCACGCAGGAGGCCGCGGGTTCGAGTCCCGTCACTCCCGCCATTTATGTGAAATTATGTGACCTATCTTCTTCTTTTATTATCACAAAACTGATATAAACGGATAGTAATGTTGTTTGACTTTTTAAATGATTATTTATCAATAATTATATTTTTGGCCATAGCTTTAATTTTAAGTATCGGTTTTATTTTTGTTAATTTTATTTTTTCACCAAAAAATCCTGATCCTGAAAAATTATCTGCTTATGAGTGTGGATTTGAAGCTTTCAATGATTCAAGAATGGAATTTGATGTCAGATTTTATTTAGTTGCAATTTTGTTTATTATATTTGATCTTGAAATAGCATTTCTTTTTCCTTGGGCAATCTCACTAGGAAAAATAGGTTTATTTGGATTTATCTCAATGATGATATTTTTATTTATACTCACCATAGGATTTATATATGAGTGGAAAAAAGGAGCCTTAGATTGGGAATAAAAGATGAACTTTGCGGAAAAACAAAAACAAGTTCCTGATGAATTTAAAGAGTTAGCCAAAGACTTTGGAGAAAAAGGTTTTATAACTACCTCATTTGATAATTTAATAAATTGGGCAAGAACAGGATCTCTACACTGGATGACTTTTGGCCTAGCATGCTGCGCTGTTGAAATGATGCATACTTCGATGCCAAGATACGATTTAGAAAGATTTGGTGCAGCCCCAAGAGCATCACCGCGCCAATCTGATGTAATGATTGTTGCGGGAACACTTACAAATAAAATGGCACCAGCTTTAAGAAAAGTCTATGATCAAATGCCTGAACCTAGGTACGTTATATCTATGGGTAGCTGTGCAAATGGAGGCGGTTATTATCATTATTCTTATTCAGTAGTAAGAGGTTGTGATAGAATTGTTCCTGTTGATATTTATGTACCAGGCTGCCCACCTTCAGCTGAAGCATTACTTTACGGAATAATGCAATTACAAAAAAAAATAAGAAACAAAGGTTCAATAGAAAGATAATTAAATGAAAAATCTTGTTGATTTGGAAAAAAAAATTAACTCTGAACTTGCAACTAAAATTAAATTTAGTGAAATTAAACATCAGCAACTATATATAAATATAGATTACAATAATTTAGCTGAAGTCTTGTTTTTTTTAAAAAACAATTCTTCAACGAAATTTAGACAGTTGATTGATATAACAGCCGTAGATTACCCTGAAGAAAATGAAAGATTCAAAATAGTTTATTTATTACTTAGTCACGAATTCAACAGTAGAATTATATTAAGTTATTCGATTAACGAAAATGAAGTAGTTCCATCTATAACAGAAATTTTTCCTTCAGCAAACTGGATGGAAAGAGAGGTTTTTGATATGTATGGTATCAAATTTAAAGATCACCCAGATTTAAGAAGAATACTCACTGACTATAAATTTGAAGGCTATCCTCTTAGAAAAGATTTTCCTTTAACAGGACATAATGAGGTTCGTTATAGCGAAGATGAAAAAAAAGTTGTTTATGAACCAGTAAAACTTGAGCAGAATTATAGAAATTTTGACTATCAAAGTCCATGGGAGGGAACAAAGTATATTAAAGAGATAAATAAGAAAAATGAGTAAAGAAAAAAAAACATTAAATCTTAATTTTGGACCTCAACATCCAGCAGCTCACGGTGTGTTAAGATTAATTTTAGAGTTAGATGGTGAAGTTGTTGAAAAAGCTGATCCACATATTGGACTATTACATAGAGGAACAGAAAAACTTATTGAGCATAAAACTTATATACAAGCAGTTCCTTATTTTGATCGACTTGATTATGTAGCACCAATGAACCAAGAACATGCATTTGCTTTGGCTGTTGAAAAAATATTAAACTTGGAAGTTCCAATTAGGGGACAATTCATTAGAGTTATGTTTTGTGAAATAGGAAGAATACTAAGTCATATTTTAAATGTTACAACTCAAGCAATGGACGTAGGAGCTTTAACACCTACTCTATGGGGTTTTGAAGAACGAGAAAAACTAATGGGATTCTATGAAAGAGTTTCAGGCTCAAGGTTGCACGCAAATTATTTTAGGCCTGGAGGAGTACATCAAGATTTACCAAGAGGTTTACTTGAAGATATAACAAAATTTTGTGTAGATTTCCCAAAGATAATTGATGATTTAGAAACTTTATTAACTGACAACAGAATTTTTAAACAAAGAAACGTAGATATAGGGATTGTATCAAAACAAGATGCTCTTGATTATTCTTTTTCAGGAGTAATGTTAAGAGGATCTGGTGTGGCCTGGGATTTAAGAAAGTCTCAGCCTTATGATTGTTATAATCAGTTAGATTTTAAAATTCCAATTGGAAAAAATGGAGATTGTTACGATAGATATTTATGTCGAATTGAAGAAATGAGAGAAAGTGTAAATATAATAAACCAATGTATTGTTAAAATTCCAAAAGGTCCTGTAAAAACTCAAGACGCAAAAGTAACTCCGCCTCCAAAAAAAGAATTAAAAAATTCAATGGAGGCATTAATTCATCATTTTAAACTATTCACCGAAGGATATAGAGTAGACAAAGATGAAATATACTCTTCTGTAGAGGCTCCAAAAGGTGAGTTTGGTGTATATTTAATTTCTGATGGGTCAAACAAGCCTTATAAATGCAAAATAAAAGCACCAGGCTTTTCACATTTACAAGCAATGGATTATTTAATTAAAGGCCATATGTTAGCCGACGTCCCAGCGGTATTAGGATCAATGGATATAGTATTTGGAGAGGTTGACAGATGAGTATGAAAAAAATTTCGAAAAACCAACCTGAGACTTTTGAGTTTAATGATAAATCTATGGAAGTCGCAAAAAAAGCGATTGCAAATTACCCAGAAGGAAAACAACAAAGTGCTGTTATGGCCCTTTTATATATCGCACAAAGACAAAATAATAATTGGATACCATTATCAGCAATGAAATACATAGCAAAATTACTTAAGATGCCTTACATAAAAGTTTATGAAGTAGCTACATTCTATACCATGTATAATCTAACCCCCGTTGGAAAATATTTCTTTCAAGTTTGCACCACTACACCTTGTATGATTAGAGGTGCTTATGACCTTGTTAACGTTTGTAAAAGAAAAATTTCTGAAAACGAAAGTGATATCTCAAAAGATGGAAAATTATCTTGGATGGAAGTTGAGTGCTTAGGTGCATGCGTGAATGCGCCAATGATGCAAATTAATGATGAATATTTTGAAGACTTGGATGAAAAAAAATTAGAAAAAATATTAGAAACAATTAAAAAAGATGAAAAAATTGAGCCTGGCTCGTATAGAGGAAGGAAAAGTGCAGAACCAGAAAGCAACAGAAGCACTTTGATGGATAATAAAAATGCTTGAAGATAAAGATAGAATTTTTCAAAATTTATATAATGACCTAGGTTCAGATCTAATGTCAGCTAAAAAAAGAGGAGATTGGATTAATACCAAAGATATATGTGAAAAGGGAAAAGATTGGATAATTAATGAAATAAAAGATTCACAGCTTCGAGGAAGAGGAGGTGCAGGTTTTCCAACGGGATTAAAATGGTCATTTGCTCCTAAAGAAGTTGGTTCTCGACCGCATTATTTGGTTATTAATGCAGATGAGTCAGAGCCTGGAACATGTAAGGATAGAGATATTTTAAGATTTGAACCCCATAAACTAATTGAAGGTTGTTTAATTTCTTCATACGCAGTTAATGCACATGTTTGTTACATTTATATAAGAGGTGAATACTTAAGCGAAGGTTCTAAATTACAAAATGCAATTGATGACGCTTATAAAGATGGATTATTAGGAAAAAATGCTTCAGGCACAGGATGGGATTTTGACATTTATATACATTATGGAGCAGGCGCATATATTTGTGGTGAAGAAACAGCTTTATTAGAAAGTATGGAAGGTAAAAAAGGACAACCAAGACTCAAACCTCCTTTTCCTGCTCTTATCGGTCTGTATGGATGCCCAACAATAATAAATAATGTTGAAACAATTTCGGTTGTGCCAACTATATTAAGAAGAGGAGCTAAATGGTTTTCGTCATTAGGAAGAGAGAAAAATACTGGAACTAAAATTTATTGTATTTCAGGAAATGTAAATAACCCATGTAATGTTGAGGAAGAAATGGGTGTTCCTTTAAAAGATTTAATAGAAAGACATGCAGGCGGAGTTATTGGAGGATGGGACAATCTCAAAGCTGTAATACCTGGGGGCTCATCAATGCCTTTATTACCAAAACATATATGCGATACCATTAAGATGGATTTTGACGCATGTGTGGAAAATAAAACGGGATTAGGAACTGCTGGAATAGTTGTAATAAATAACGATCAAGACATTATTAAATGCATGGCAAGAATTGCAAGATTTTATAAACATGAAAGTTGTGGCCAATGCACTCCATGTAGAGAAGGATCTGGTTGGATGTGGAGGATGTTAGAGAGAATGTCAAAAGGTGAGGCATCAAGAGAAGAAGTTGATATGCTGATGGATGTCACAAAACAAATTGAAGGCCATACTATTTGTGCATTTGGGGAAGGATCTGCTTGGCCTGTTCAAGGCTTGCTAAGACATTTTAAAAAAGAAATTGAAGAAAGAAATAATTTTAATCCATTGATAAATACCGGTCAAAAAAATCCTTATTTAGTAGATCAACATTTGTTGGAAAAAGAAAATGCTTAAATTAAAAGTTAACGATAAAGAAATTGAAGTAGAAGAAGGCTTTACAGTTCTTCAAGCTTGTGAACAAGCAGGATTTGAAATTCCTAGATTCTGCTATCATGAAAAATTATCAATAGCAGGGAACTGTAGAATGTGTTTGGTTGAGATTGAAAAATCTCCAAAACCTGTAGCATCTTGTGCAATGCCAGCCTCAGAAGGCATGAACATTAAAACAAATACTAGTTTAGTTGAAAAAGCAAGAAAAGGTGTCATGGAATTTTTATTAGTAAATCATCCATTGGATTGTCCCGTATGTGACCAGGGAGGCGAATGTGACCTACAAGATCAATCAATGTTTTATGGGGTAGACAAGTCTAGGTTTAAAGAGAACAAAAGACACGTTCAAGAGAAATATATGGGCCCTTTAATTAAAACTCAGATGACAAGATGTATACATTGTACAAGGTGTATAAGATTTGCAACAGAAGTTGCTGGTGTTACCGAACTAGGTGCAATCGGTAGAGGTGAAGATATGGAAATCACCACATATTTAGAAAAAGCCATGGAGTCAGAGTTGTCTGCCAACGTAATTGATCTTTGTCCTGTTGGTGCGCTTACATCAAAACCATATGTTTTTGAAGCAAGACCATGGGAATTAAAAAAAACTGAGTCTATAGATGTAATGGATGCTGTAGGATCAAATATAAGAGTTGATACATACGGCTGGGAAGTAAAAAGAATACTTCCAAGGGTAAATGAAGATGTTAATGAGGAATGGATTTCAGATAAGACAAGATATGCATGTGATGGACTTAAAAACCAAAGATTAGATACACCATTTGTCAAAGATGGAAATAAATTTAATAAAATTTCATGGAAAGAAGCTTATGAAATTTTGAAATCAAAAATAAAAAATATAAGTTCAGACAAAATTGGTTGTTTTGCTGGTGATTTAACAAATATGGAAACAGCTTATGCTGCTAAAGAATTGTTTAGTAAAGTATTTAAATCAAATCTAATTGAATCTAGAGCTGATAGTCGTTATGTAAATTTTTCAGAAAAACAAAATTATACTTTTAATTCTAACATATTAGGCATTGAAGATTCAGATTTGATATTAATGATTGGTTGTAATCCAAGACTTGAAGCTACTATATTAAACAGCAGAATAAGAAAATCATATTTAAAATCTAAACTACCAATCTACTCAACAAATGATGTTGGTGATCAAACCTACCCTTATAAAATATTAGAAAATTCTGTAAATTTAATTAAAGATATTGTTGAAGATAAAAATGAATTATCAGAAAAAATAGTTAAATCTTCTAAACCTATAATAATTTTAGGCCAATCAGTTTTAAAATTAAAATCAGGTCAGTACATATTCGAGGAATTAAAAAAATTTTTAAACAAAAATAATAAAATTACCAATGAATGGAACTCATTGAATATTTTATCGCAAGATGCCTCAACAGTTGGATTGTATGATTTAAATATATTCAGCTCAAATAATGGTCGGAATATTTTATTAGAAAAATTAAAAGAAAATTCTATAGATTTATTGTTTCTACTTGGTCAAGACAAACTAAAGATTGAAAGAAAAGGTATATTTGTTGTTTATATTGGTTCACACGGAGATGAAGGAGCAAAAAATTCAGATTTGATCTTACCCGGATCTGCTTTTACTGAGCAAGATGGTTATTATACAAATTTAGAAGGTAAAATTCAAAAAGCATTTAAAGCCTCTTATCCAACTGAATTAGCTAAGGAAGATTGGTTAATAATAAATGAAATTTCTAATTTAGTTCGTAACAAAGACCTATTTAATGACAAAGATGATCTTATCGACAGCATGTTCAATTTTTTAAACCAAGAAAAAAAAGATGAGTTTGTTAAAATTGACTATGTTTTTGAAAATGAAAAAATTTTAATTGATGATATTGACTATTATTTTTCAAATGTAATAGCAAAAAATTCAAAAACTATGTCTGAATGCAGATCTCTTCGTTCTAACTTTGAAAAAACAGGAACCGATGGATAATTATGAATAGTTTATACATATTATTTGATGAAATTTATAGGATATTGTTTTTATTAATTCCTGTCCTTGTTACAGTCGCTATGATTGTTTGGTTAGATAGAAGAGTCTGGGCATTTGTACAAAAAAGAAGAGGACCTAATGTTGTTGGTCCATTTGGTTTACTTCAATCTGTAGCTGATGCATTAAAGTATATTTTTAAAGAAATTATAATACCCGCCAGTTCAAACAAATTAATCTTTATTATTGCTCCAATTATTACAATGACATTAGCATTAATAGCCTGGGCTGTAATACCATTTAGTGAAAATTTGATATTAGCTGACATTAATGTTGGAATATTATACTTATTTGCCATTTCATCCCTTGGAGTTTACGGAATAATAATGGGCGGATGGGCATCAAATTCTAAATATCCTTTTCTTGGAGCGATTAGATCAGCCGCACAAATGGTGTCTTATGAAGTCTCAATTGGAGTTATTATTATTAATGTTTTGCTGTTCACAGGTTCTTTAAATTTAAAAGATATCGTTCTTGCTCAACAAAACATGTGGTTCGTATTACCTCTTTTTCCGATGTTTGTTATATTTTTTATTTCTGCTTTAGCAGAAACAAACAGACCACCTTTTGATTTACCTGAAGCTGAAGCAGAGCTCGTAGCTGGATATCAAACAGAATATTCTGGAATGATGTATGCAATGTTTTGGCTAGGCGAATATGCAAATATTTTATTAATGTGTGCAATGGGATCTGTATTATTTTTAGGAGGATGGCTACCACCGATGGATATTGGAATATTTTCACTTATACCTGCACCTTTTTGGTTTATTTTTAAGATACTATTTTTATTCATATTATTTGCTTTAGTGAAGGCAACAGTACCAAGGTATAGATATGACCAACTAATGAAATTAGGTTGGAAAATATTTTTACCTTTATCATTAATTTGGGTTGTTTTAACAGCAGCCTATTTACTTTATTTTGATTTATTACCTAAACAAATATGAAAATAGGAAGATTATTAAAAACTATATTTATGGTAGACTTTATAACAGGTCTATTAATTGCAATTAAAGAAGTTTTTAAATCAAAAAAAACAATTAATTATCCATTTGAAAAAGGACAAGTTAGCCCTCGTGCACGAGGTGAGCATGCATTAAGAAGATATCCAAATGGTGAAGAAAGATGCATAGCATGTAAACTTTGTGAAGCAGTATGTCCAGCACAAGCAATCACAATAGAGTCAACTGAAAGAGAAGACGGAAGTAGAAAAACAACTAGATATGATATTGATATGTTAAAATGTATTTATTGTGGTTTATGCGAAGAATCATGCCCGGTAGATGCAATTGTTCAAGGTCCCAATTTTGAGTTTGCAACTGAAACAAGAGAAGAGCTTTACTACAATAAAGAAAAGCTCTTAGAGAATGGAGATAGGTGGGAAAATATACTTGCTGCTAATATAAAAGCAGATAACCCTTATAGATAATAATGGTAGCACACGCTGTATTCTTTTATTTATTTTCATTCATAGCAATTGTTTCTGCAATTATGGTTACAGTCGCAAGAAACACAGTTCACTCAGTTTTCTTTTTAATATTAGATTTTATAAGCATATCTTGTCTTTTTATTATGATTGGTGCAGAGTTTTTGGGAATGATAATGTTAATTGTTTATGTGGGAGCAGTTGCAGTTTTATTTTTATTTGTAGTTATGATGTTAAACGTAGCACAACAAAAAAATCAATGGTTTGCATCAACCAAAAGCAGTTCGCATATTCCAATCGGTTTACTAGTTAGTTTAATTATTTTTTTTGAATTAATAATAGTAGTAGGTGGATGGAAGTACAAACCTGATTTATTAAATTCTTCTACAATCACCATTTCTGAAACAACTACAAACACACATTCTTTAGGTAATGTATTATATACCGATTATATTCACTTATTTCAGCTTTCTGGAATGATTTTATTAGTTGCTATGATTGGGGCTATAGTTTTAACTTTTAGAGAGAGATCGGGAGTAAAGAGACAAAGCTATTTTCAACAAATTTCTAGAGAAAAAAATGATGGTGTTGAAGTTGTTGATGTAAAAAGCAATAAAGGAGTAAAGATTGATGTTTGAAATTGGATTAGGTCACTACCTAACTCTTGGTGCAATAATTTTTACGATTGGTTTAATTGGAATTTTTCTAAACAGGAAAAATGTAATAGTTCTACTAATGAGTATAGAGCTAATATTACTGGCAGTTAATATTAATTTAGTTTCATTTTCTATATTTATAAATGATTTGAGTGGTCAAATATTTACTCTATTTATTCTAACAGTTGCTGCCGCCGAAGCAGCTATAGGATTAGCAATTATTGTAGTTTACTTCAGAAATGCCGGAACTATTAGAGTTGAGGAGATTGAAAAATTAAAAGGATAGAATGGAAAAATTTATAATTTTTTTACCTTTATCAGCAGCAATAATTTCTGGATTTTTTGGAAAGATAATTGGTAATAGATCTTCCCAAATAATTACAAGTTTATTTGTGTCTTTATCTGCATTGATATCAATTTATATATTTTACGATGTAATAAATAATGGATATACAAACAATGTTGTAATTGCTAAATGGATAAGTTCCGGACAACTTGATGTAAATTGGTCTATTAAAATTGATCAACTATCAGCCGTTATGTTGGTTGTTGTAACTTTAATTTCTTCAATAGTTCACATCTATTCAATAGGCTACATGTCTCATGACCCCCATCAACCAAGGTTTATGTCGTACTTATCATTATTTACATTTGCGATGCTAGTTTTAGTTACATCAGACAATTTTCTACAGTTATTTTTTGGATGGGAGGGTGTTGGACTTTGTTCTTATTTTTTAATTGGTTTTTGGTTTAAAAAACCAACTGCAAACGCAGCAGCTATTAAGGCATTTATAGTCAATAGAGTGGGTGATTTTGGGTTTGCATTAGGAATTTTTTTAGTTTTTTACATTTTTGGCACAGTTAATTATGAAGAAGTATTTAGCCAAGTATTTATATATGCGGATAATAAGTTAAATTTTTTAGGTATTGAGCTTAATGCAATAAATTTAATTTGTTTTCTACTATTTATTGGTGCTATGGGCAAATCAGCTCAAATTTTTTTACATACTTGGTTGCCAGACGCTATGGAGGGACCTACTCCAGTTTCTGCATTAATTCATGCAGCAACAATGGTTACCGCTGGTGTATTTCTAGTTGTTAGATGTTCTCCTATTTATGAATATTCTCCTATTATATTGAATTTTATAACAATTATAGGAATGACAACAGCCTTATTTGCTGCGTCCGTTGCATTAGCTCAAAATGACATTAAGAAAATAATTGCTTATTCAACTTGTAGTCAATTAGGTTATATGTTTTTTGCAGCAGGTGTTGGAGCTTATAATGTTGCAATGTTTCATTTGTTTACTCACGCTTTTTTTAAGGCACTTTTGTTTTTGGGTTCAGGCTCAATAATTCACTCATTTCAGAATGAACAAGACATAAATAAAATGGGCGGTGTTTATAAACATCTACCCTACACATACACTTTGATGATTATTGGAACATTAGCCTTAACTGGCTTCCCTTTTTTATCTGGATTTTATTCAAAAGATTTAATTATAGAATTTGCATATTTAAAAGGAAATACATTTGGTTATTACGCATGTGCAATAGGAATATTTACTGCTGTTTTAACATCAATTTATTCATGGAGATTAATTTTCAAAACTTTCCACGGTGAATACAGTAACAAAAATCAACCATTATCCAGCATACATGAATCGCCGATGATTATGTTGATTCCATTAATAATTTTAGCTGTTGGCTCAATATTTGCTGGATTTATTTTCAAAGATTTATTTATGCAGCAAGGATCATTTATTGATTTTTGGCAAGGTTCAATCTTTTTTCTAGAACCGTTGACAACTAATCATCCACCAAAAGAAATTGTATATTTAACGCCCATTTTGGTAACTATTTCTATTCCATTCAGCTATTATATATTTTTAAAAAATAAATCAATCACAGATAATTTAGTGAATGGAAACAAGCCCCTTTATCTTTTGCTAAAAAATAAATGGTATTTTGATGAGTTGTACGATGTATTATTTGTAAAATCCTCAAAGTTTCTTGGAAAATATTTATGGAAAAAAATAGACGGATTAATAATTGATAGATTTGGCCCTGATGGTTTATCAAGTTTATTTAAATACTTTTCTATTAAAGCTGTAAAATTTCAAAGTGGTTTTGTCTATCAATATGCATTTATAATGTTGATTGGATTTTCACTTATACTAACAATAATAATTATTAACTAATGAATTTTCCAATTTTATCTTCATTAATTATTCTACCTACAATTGGTGCCTTGTTTATATTATTTAGTAGATCTTCTTCAAATTATAACGCGGCCAAATATATTTCATTATTTATTTCTTTGGCTAATTTTGCTCTATCAATTTATCTTTGGTTATTATTTGACAGCACTAATTCAAGCTTTCAGTTTGTAGAAGAAAAAAATTGGATACATGGTTTTATTAATTATAAAGTTGGCATAGATGGTATTTCAATATTATTTATTGTTCTAACAACATTTATTACTCCTTTATGTATTATTTCTGTAAACTCTACCATTAAAAATAAACTTAAACATTTTCTTGTTGCTATTCTATTTATGGAAACAATGATGATTGGAGTTTTTTGCTCACTTGATTTAGTTATTTTTTATTTATTTTTTGAAGCTGGCTTAATACCAATGTTTTTAATTATTGGAATATGGGGAGGAGAAAGAAGAGTATATTCAGCTTTTAAATTCTTCTTATACACATTGCTAGGTTCTGTCTTGATGCTAATTGCAATTATTTCCATATATTGGATGACAGGAACAACAGATGTGATCGAATTATACCAATTAGGTATTGATTCTAAGTATCAAAATCTACTTTGGTTAGCATTTTTCAGTTCGTTCGCTGTAAAAACGCCAATGTGGCCTGTACACACCTGGCTTCCAGATGCACATGTAGAAGCTCCAACAGCCGGATCTGTGCTGTTAGCAGCTATATTATTAAAAATGGCAGGTTATGGATTTATAAGATTTTCTATTGGATTATTCCCAATTGCATCAGAGTACTTTGTGCCTTTAATTTTTACCTTGAGTTTAATTGCAATAATTTACACTTCTTTCGTAGCATTAATGCAAGAAGATATGAAAAAACTTATTGCTTATTCTTCAGTGGCACATATGGGCTTTGTTACTATGGGTATATTTACAATGACACCACAAGGAATTGAAGGAAGTATATTTCAAATGATTAGTCATGGAATAATTTCTGCAGCATTATTTTTATGCGTTGGAGTTGTTTATGAAAGAATGCACACAAGAGAAATTAGTAAATATGGTGGCATAGTTTCAGTAATGCCAAGATATGCTGTTGTGTTTATGATATTTACTCTCGGAGCGCTTGGTTTGCCAGGCACAACAGGTTTTATAGGTGAATTTCTAATATTATTGGGAACTTTTAAAGTTAATTTTACAGTTGCTACAATTGCAAGTGTAGGAGTAATTTTAGGAGCCGCTTATATGCTTTGGCTTTATAGGAGAATAGTATTTGGTGAAATAACTAATGCAGAAGTAAAAAAACTTGTAGATTTAAATAGATCTGAAATGATTATTTTATCAGTATTAGCCATTGTATCAATTTTTTTTGGTTTTTACCCAGACCCATTATTAAGCACAACATCAGCTTCAGTTGAGGGATTAATTGAGTTATTTAATATGAATGTAAAGATATATACGGCAAGTAATTTATAATGAACTTACAATTAATCTTTCCTGAAATATATTTGTCATTATCTATAATGTTTTTATTAATGATTGGAGTGTTTAAAAAAGATAGTGATAATTTAGTCTATAATCTATCAATATTAACATTAATAGTATTATTAGCGTTAGTTATTAATTTATTTTCAATTAATGAGTCATTTGTTTTTAGTGAAAGTTATAAAATTGATACGCTATCTTCATTTATGAAAGTATTAACAATTGTCTCGGCAATTTTTGTAATGATTTCTTCATTTATTTATCTAAAAACATTAAAAATTTTAAAAATTGAGTATCCAATATTAATTTTAAGTTCAATTCTTGGCATGATGGTAATGATTAGTTCGAATGATTTAATTGTTTTTTATTTAGGTTTAGAACTTCAATCTTTGGCCTTATATGTTCTTGCATCATTTAATAGAGATAACGTCTTATCATCAGAGGCAGGTTTAAAATATTTTGTATTAAGCGCACTATCATCAGGATTGTTACTTTATGGTTGCTCACTTGTATATGGTTTTTCCGGCTCTACCAATTTTACATATATAGCTAATACATCTTTAGATATGAAATATGGCATTATATTTGGTCTTGTATTTATTATTGTTGGTTTAGCATTTAAAATTTCCGCTGTACCTTTTCACATGTGGGCACCTGATGTCTATGAAGGTTCACCGACGGCTGTTACTTTGTTTTTTGCAGCCTTACCTAAAGTAGCCGCTTTAACAGTTTTTATAAGATTTTTATATACGCCGTTTGTTAACTTAATTGATCAGTGGCAAACAATACTTATATTTTTATCTATTGCTTCAATGGTATTTGGTGCTATTGCTGCAATCGGGCAGTTAAATTTAAAAAGACTTATTGCATATAGTTCTATCGGTCACATGGGTTATGCGCTTGCTGGATTAGCATCAGGAACTAATCAAGGAATTCAAAGTTCAGTAACTTACATAACAATTTATTTAATTATGACGTTGGCCTTTTTTTCATGTTTATTTATGCTTAGAAAAAAAAATATATTTTATGAAAAAATAGAAGACTTATCTGGTCTCTCTAATAATCATCCAATTCTTTCAATAGCTCTATTAATTGTATTATTCTCACTTGCGGGAATACCTCCGCTAGCAGGTTTCTTTGCTAAATTTTATATTTTTATGGCTGTAATAAAACAATCAATGTATTTTTTAGCAATAGTAGGTTTTTTATCAACAGTTGTTGCAGCATTTTATTATTTAAGACTAATAAAAATAATTTATTTTGATAAATCTAAAGAGAAATTTGAAACAGATCATAATTTTGGATTAAAGCTTACTCTAGCTATTTCGACATTGATTTTGGCACTTTATTTTATATATCCTGGAATTTTAAATGAGATAGTTTCCAAGATAATTATAATCTAATGAAGATTAAAAAATATTTGTTTAAATCAGTTACAAGTACAAACGATATTGCTATTAAAAAAATTAAAGAAGGCATTCCTTCAGGATTAATTGTTGCAAAAAAACAAATCAAGGGAAGAGGAAGATATGGTAATAAGTGGATTTATTTAAAGAATAATTTATTTATGTCTATATTCTTTAACTTAAATAATAATATTAATTTGAAAAAATTAACTTCTATAAGCTGTAAAATAGTAAAAAAATCCCTGCTGAAGCTGCTAAACAAAAAAATTACAATAAAAAAGCCAAATGATTTATTAATTAACAAAAAAAAAGTATGTGGAATCTTGCAAGAAACAGTTTTTTTTAAAAATACATTTAAATGGTAAATAAAAATTATTTGTTAAAGCTTCAGGTAGATCTGAAAACAAATCAAACATCTCTTTATCTGATTTAAAATTATGATTATCAGATAACCTAAATCTTTGTTTGTCACTTATATATGTTTTATGTTTTATGCAAAGTAAAGCATCATGCGCTTCATGCATAGACTGATCTAAGTAGAAAACCTCATGAGTTGCAATAATAGATATTTTTAGTTTATTAGATAAATTTAAATTTAATTTTTCAAATTGTTTTTCGTTTTGATCATTATGCCTTTGTATTTCTATATAAAAGTCATCTTTGAAAAATTTATTTAAATCTTTGTAAAAGTTAATCAATTCTTGAGATTTATTTTT
>QCLN01000010.1 GCA_003214525.1 Pelagibacteraceae bacterium AG-414-M23
TGTAGTTGGAAAAGCAAAAGGATACTCATATGGACCAGCATTCAAATTTGAATATGTTTTATTAGTTCCAGTGAAAGGCAAAGAAATGAAAATCACTTTTGATGATTGGATTTTTATGCAAGATGAAAAAGTTGCAATTAACAGAGCAAAGATGACAAAATTTGGAATTAGAGTTGCTGATTTAACAGTAGTGTTTGTAAAAAATTAGTCCTTTTTTTGAAGCTTTGTTCCTTTTTTTAATAAATAAAAATATAATTTACTTGGTAAAAGTTTGAAAAATTTAAGTGTTAAAGTAAGTTCTTTAGGAAAATGTATTTCAAAACTATTTTTCTTAGTTAATCCCTCATAGATTTTATCTGCTGCAAATTCTGGAGTTTTTAAAAACGGCATTTTAAAATCATTCTTATCTGTCATTGGGGTTTTAATAAAACCTGGCGATACCAAACATACTCTTACATTGTGTCTTTCGAAATCAAAGTACAAACTTTCTGCCAAACTAATTAAAGCAGATTTTGATGGTCCATATCCAGTTGTATTTGGCAAACCTCTATAACCAGCAATTGAAGATACTATAGTTATTATTCCATTCTTTTTATTTTTGAAATATTCTTCAACAGCCTTTATGCAGTTTAAAGTTCCAAAAAAATTTACTTTAAAAACATTTTCAATTTGTTCAACATCTATATCTTTCTCTTTTTTTGGACTCCAAGTTCCTGTAGAAAAAAAACATATATCTATATTTCCAAATTGGTCTTTAATTTTATTGAATACTTCTTTACACTTTATTTTATCAGTAACATCTAATGGAAAAGACTTTATACCTTCATTAGATTCAGAAATCTCATTTAATAAATTTTCTCTTCTAGCTGAGATTGCGACATTCCAACCTTCTTTAGCAAATTTTAAAGCTAACGATTTACCAATACCGCTACTTGCGCCAGTTATCCACACTACTTTTTTATTCATAATTTAATATTGTATTTAATTATTAATTTAATTTATGCTAGTAATTAATTCTTATGGATGATGTTGTAGTTATAGGTGGTGGTATTATAGGCGCTTCTGCAGCTTATTTTCTCTCAAAAGAAGGACGAAAAGTAAAAGTTATTGAGAGAGACCCAACTTATAAAAATGCCTCCTTTCCCTTGTCTTTAGGTGGTTTTAGAAGACAGTTCTTTCAAAAAGAAAATATTCTATTAGGAAAATTTGCTAAAGAATTCATATTTAATATCTCAGAGACCTTAAAAACAGAAAAAAATCCGAATCCAACAGCGAGCATGGTTGCAAATGGATATTTATTAATGTTTGGTCCCGAGCATGCGGATGAGCAATATAAAGCATTAGAAAATCATAAAGCGTGTGATGCAGGTACAAAAAATATAAAAGGTACTGAACTTTCAAAATATTTTCCTTATATAAATTCCGATGGAATAGAGACTGCAACTTTCACAGACAATAAAACTGAAGGATGGATTGATCCATTTATGTTTCATGCAGCTTTAAAAAGTAAGGCAATTGAATTAGGAGCTGAATTTATCAAAGGTGAAGTTAAAAGTTTAAACGAAATTAATGCAAAAAATAATTATCTCAGCCGCAGGTTGTTGGACTAAAGAATTATTAGAAGATATTCCTGTGGTTCCTCAAAAACATACTGTCTTTAGAGTAAAATGCCCAAAACATGTTCCAGAAATGCCATTAACCGGAGATTTAACAACAGGAGTTTATTGGAGGCCAGAAGGAAAAGAATATTTAGCCGGCTCACCTATCTCAGTTTTTGATGCAAATGATTTAGAACCCGCATGGAATGATTTTGAAGAACTTGTCTGGCCGGCTCTCGCAAAAAGAATTCCTGCTTTTGAAGAATTAAAATTAACTGGTGGTTGGGCAGGGTATTATGATTGTAATAAACTCGATAATAACGCTGTTGTTGGAAAACATCCTAAATACGATAATGTTTATATAGCAACAGGTTTCACAGGCAGAGGATTAATGCAAGCACCAGGAATAGGAAGAGCGTTAACTGAGTTAATAACTACGGGCTCTTATCAAACTATAGATATAAGTGCTTTTTCTGTAGAGAGAGTTTTAAACAGCGAAGTGAGACACGAACCTTACGTATTATAATTTTTAACCTCGTCTAACCTCGGCTTTATTTTTCTCAGTATCAACTTCAGTTTTAAACATGTTTGAAATTTTTTGAACTTCCACGGATGAAACCTTGTATTCTGCGCATTGAGTTTCTTCATCTTTTCCATGACCAGTTACCATATTGACCATGTGTTCAGGGAAATGGAAAGTAGTAAATACAATACCTTCTTTAACTTTATCTGTAACCTCAACTTTTAAAGAAACTTCACCCCTTCCAGAATAAAGTCTTGCTACGTCACCAGTATTTAAATCTCTATTTTTTGCATCTTTTGGATGGAGTAACAAAATATCTTCATCTACAATTTCTATATTATTAGTTCTTCTAGTCATTGTTGCAGCATTATAGTGTTGCAATACTCTACTTGTAGTTAATATTAGAGGATAATCTTTTTTATTTTTTTCTATTTCGCTACTCTCTTTCCAGTCAAAATATTTAATTCTACCTTTTCCTAATTTAAATTCTTTTTCATGTAGTATTTTTGTATCTGTTCCATCTTCTTTAACTGGCCATTGTAATCCTAATTTTCCTAATCTTTCTCTAGTTATACCTTTGAAAAAGGGAACAACATCAGCAATTTCTTCCAATACTTCATCAGCATTATATATATTTTGTTTATAACCAAGCTTTTGCATCATTTCTGTAACTATTACACCATCCGGTTTTGTTCCTGGAAGAGGCTCAGCAGCCTTGTTAACTCTTTGAACTCTTCTCTCCGTATTTGTAAATGTACCATCTTTTTCTAAAAAAGTTGTTCCTGGTAAAACTACATCAGCATGTTTCGCAGTTTCACTCATAAATATTTCTTGAACCACCAATAAGTCTAATGCATTCATTGCTTTAACAACATGAGCACTGTTGGGGTCTGTCTGAACTACATCTTCCCCTATAATCCACACAGCTTTTACTTCTTTATTTATTGCGGCATCAAAAATTTCAGGAATTTTTAAGCCGGCTTTTGTTGGATGAATAACTCCATATTTTTCAGTATAAAATTCTTGAATTTTTTTATCTGCTACTGGAAAGTAACCAGCTCCCTGGTGTGGTTGGCATCCCATATCAGCTGCGCCTTGAACATTATTTTGTCCTCTTAGTGGATTAACTCCAACACCTCTTCTCCCAATATTTCCAGTTATCATTGCAAGGTCAGCTATTAACATTACTGTTTTGGATCCTTGTTCTTGTTCAGTTACTCCTAAACCATGAAATTCCATAGAATTTTTTGCAGTCGCATAAGCTATAGCTGCTTCTTTTACTTTTTGCTTATCTACTCCCGCAACTTTAGCTAAATGATCTATGTCTAATTTTTCAATTCCTTTAACGAAGTTTTCAAAACCTTCCGTTCGACTCAAAATAAAATCTTCTTTATATAATTTTGATTTTATTATGAAATATAACATCATATTTAAAACTGCTACGTTTGTTCCAGGTCTAACTTTAATATGATAATCAGCAAGTTTAGCCAAATCTGTAGTGATTGGGTCTAGTACAATAAGTTTTTTACCTTTCATTACTTGCTGTTTTATTTTTGATCCAGTAACTGGGTGTGCATTAGTAGGATTTGCACCGATAACCAAGAAAAGATCTGCATGATATATATCTTCCGTTGAATTAGTTGCAGCTCCTGTTCCAAATGTTTGTTGCATACCCCAAGCTGTAGGTGAGTGACAAATTCTTGCACAACAATCTATGTTGTTTGTACCGATTGCAGCTCTAATCATTTTTTGAAAAACATAATTTTCTTCATTTGTACATCTCGCTGAGGAAATACCAGCAACAGCGTCTGGACCATTTTCTTTTAAAATTTTATCAAGCTTATGTTTTATATAATCGTAGGCTTCATCCCATGATGCTTCTTGAAATTTTCCATCTTTTTTAATTAAAGGTGATCTCAATCTATCTTTATGATCATAAAAACCAAAAGCATACCTTCCTTTTAAACAAGTATGTCCTGCGTTAACTTCAGTTTCTTTTGGAGTATCAATTGAAATTACTTTGCCATCTTTTATTGAAGCTTCTAAATTACATCCAACACCACAATAAGAGCAAGTGGTTCTAACTTTTTCATCGTAATCTGCAGATTTTGATGCAAACACATCTGAAATCGCGTCAGTTGGGCATGTATGTGCGCAAGCTCCACAAGATACACAAGATGAGTCTCCAAATAACATATCATTATCTGTTGTGATTCTAGACTCAAATCCTCTTCCGCTCATTGTTAGCACAAAAGATCCTTGAATTTCATCGCACGCTCTTACGCACCTTCCACAGTTTATGCAGTTATCTAAATTCATTCTCATATAAGAATGAGAAGTATCTTTCGGTATACCTTTATTTTGTTTTGGGTTATTATATCTGTGTTCTTTAATTCCAAGATCAATAGCTACATCTTGTAATTCACAATTATTGTTAACTTCGCACGTTCCACATTCCATAGGGTGGTCAGTTAAAACTAATTCTACTATATTTTTTCTTAATTTTTTAAGATCATCATTGTTTGTAAAAATATGCTGATTTTCTGCTACTGGAGTATGACAAGAAGCTACTACTTTAGTTGGACCATCTTTTTCTAAAGCAACTTCTACGGAGCAAACTCTGCATGCACCATATGGTGCTAAATTTGGATCATCACATAAAGTTGGTACTTTTTTTTCACCTAAATAACTTTTTACAAACTTTAAAATCGAGTTATGATTAGACCCAATTTCATAAGGTTTACCATCTATAAATGCAATTTTTCTTTTTTCTGAACTCATTAGTTTTCTCTTACCATATCATCTTTCATTTCATCACCAAAATACTTTAAGATGTTCATAATTGGTGTTGGAATTGCACCACAAAGGGCACAAAGACATCCTTTTTTCATTGTAATAAGAAGCTCATTTAATAATTTTAGAGGAATTTTAGCAGTTTTATTCTTAACTTGATCAAACATTTCTTTACCTCTGTACGAACCAAGTCTACCTGGAAAACATTTGCCACACGATTCCTCTGCGGTAAATTCGAAAAGATGATGTATATAGTCAATCATACTGAAATCTTTTGGAATACTTACAACACTTGCATGACCAAGCATAAATCCAGCATTTGTAAATTCTTGAAAGTCCAAATTTAAATTATCTATTTCTTTAATAGGAATAACACCCCCCAAAGGACCTCCAATTTGAAATGCTTTAACAGGTTCTTTTAATCCACCACCAATTTCATAAAACACTTTTTTCATCGGTGTTCCCATATCAATTTCATAAACACCAGGGTTATTAAAAAAACTATCTAAACAAACAAGTTTTGTTCCTGCAGATTTTTTATTTCCAACAGAGGCAAATTTTTCGTATCCGTTTAGCAATATACCACTGGCAGCCGCAAGTGTTTCGACATTATTAACCACAGTTGGTTTTTTGTATAAACCTTCCGTTACAGGAAATGGAGGTCTTACATCGACTTCAGCTCTTCTTCCTTCTATAGAAGCAATCAATGCTGTTTCTTCTCCACAAATATATGCACCTTGGCCAATACATATATTTAAATCAAAAGAGAAGTTAGTTCCTAAAATATTCTTTCCAAGTAAGCCTTTTTCTTTTAAAGCATTTATACTTCCATTCAAAGCTTCTATAGATTTTGGATATTCACCTCTAATATAAAGAACTCCTTCATCTCCACCGATAACATATCCACATATGACCATACCAAAAATAACTTTCAAAGGCTGTTCTTCTAATAAATATCTATCAGAAAATGCTCCTGAATCACCTTCATCTGCATTACAAATTACGTATTTTTTTTTGGATTTTGTTTTGCTACAAAAATCCCATTTCATTCCAGTTGGAAATCCTGCTCCACCTCTTCCAGTTAGATTTGAAGATAACAATGATTTAATAATATCTTTTTTATCAATTTTTAAAAAATCATTTAGATTATTTTTAAATTTTTCTATACTAGATAGCTTATCGTCCATTAAGAAACTTGTAGTGGCAAAATTTTTGGAAACAAATTTTTCTTGAATAATTTCATCACCTTTTATTATTTGATCAATTTTTTTAATATCATTGCCTGCATAATTTTCTCCATCATAATGAAATGCATGATTTTCATAGCAATAACCTAAGCAAAACATTTCACCCACTTTGTCATAACCAAGTTTTTCCTGTAATTTTTTTTTAAGATTATTTTGTGTTCCAGCACACATGCACGCACTACCATTACAAACAAATGCTTTTTTTTTTCTGTGTTCTGGTCTTAAAAATTCATAAAAACTCTCCGCTCCATGAATAGTTGAAACTCCAACATGATATTTATCTGCAAGTTCTTTCATGCCTTCACCATTTTTAGAGTTTAGTGATCTTTCAGATAATTTTTGAAAAAGGTTATCTTTTAAACCTATTCTTCCTGATAGTTTGCTAATATTTTTTGACATACTTTTTTCTTTTATTTAACTAATACTATTCTATTTTTATTGCTATATATATTAAAGCTATCTTCTTTTACAAAACCAAGCAGAGTCATGTCAAAACGTTTAGCAAGGTCAATAGCGAGACTTGTAGGCGCACCCACACCTGCCATAACCCCAATATTAGCCATTAATCCTTTTTGCACTAATTCAAAATTCAATCTTCCAGAGCATGCAACAAATTGGTTTTTAGGATTTAATAAATTATTTTTAATCGTATAACCAATTAATTTATCCAAAGCATTATGACGACCCACATCTTCACGAGTTGCAATAGCTTTTCCATTTTCATCAACCAAAGAACTTGCATGAATACCACCTGTTTTTGCAAATTCTGACTGTTCGTTCATTAATAATTTTGGAGAACTTAAAATAATTTCTTCCTTTATTTGAGGATAAAATAAATTTATTTTATTTGTTTTGATTACCTCTATAGAATCCAAAGAAGTTTTTCCACAAACTCCACAAGATGAGTTAGTTAAAAAATTTCTTTTTATTTTACCTATCTCTAAATTTTCAGTTTTGTTTATAGTTGCCTCAATTATATTTTGTAAATTATAATCTCCCGAAACATCACCTCGATGCTCAATAGAGTCTATTTCATTCATGTTTTCTATAATTCTTTCGTTATATAAAAAACCTCTAATTAAATCTTCGTCATTACCGGGTGTTCTCATAGTTATAGATATATTTTGAATTTCCCATTTATTATTTTTTTTATACTTTAGACGCATTTCCAAAGGCTCTTCAACAGAAACAAAATCTTTTAATTCTTCTATTTTAGAATTTTTTAATTTTGAAATATTGTATTTAATATCCATTTTATTTTGGGTATTTTTTTTTTAAAATAAACTTATTAATAACAATACCAAAAGCTAAAACAATAATTGATCCAGTAATTATAGGATTAATTAAATAATCTAAAGAAACACTTCCTATTATAACAATAATTGGATTTCCTCCCGCGGGTGGATGCGTAACATTAAACAAAATCATTAAACCAACACCTAAACCAACTGCTATGGGAATTGTAATAAAAATTGGTAATGGAACAAAGTTTAAAACTATAACGCCAACAGTAGCAGTTAAAAGATGACCAAAGAATATATTTTTTGGTTGTGCAAATGGGCTCTCAGGGTATCCATATAATAAAACCATTGATGATCCAAAAGATGCAATTAAAAATAATCCAAATGTAGTTTTATAAGTTAAATAAGTTAATGCTCCAATAGTTATGGCTGAAAAGAAAGCAGCTAAAACAGATTTAATTAAATTATTTTTTTCCATTTTAAGATTTTAAAGCTTTTATTATTGTTTTAAAAGGTAATAGAATACATTCTTTTCTTGAAATATTTTTCTTATTAAAAATTTTTTCAAACTGTTTCCACTCTTTAGTAAATTTTAGATTAGTATTGTCAAAATATCTTTCTACAAAAGTTGATATTTCATTAATTTTTTGTACCGACTTATTAATTGATGAATTTGACAATAGACTTGCTGATGCCTGACAATAAATGCAAGATTTACACTGATATCCAATTTTAGAGATTTTGTGCTTTTTTACTATTAAGCTAATTTCCATTTCGTCACCACACAATCGATTTTTATTTTTTGACTTATGTGTAAAATTTTTAATATCCTTGTTGTTCTTTGTGTTTGCAGCAATCTTTAAAATTTCAATATCCATTTATAAACTTTAATTAAAAAATTATTTGATTTATATTTCTTTTAATGAAAGAGCACAATATTTTAGGAGTAATACTGGCTGGCGGTAAATCTTCAAGATTTGGTAGCAATAAATCTTTATCAAAACTAGCTAACAGTAAATTGATTGAACATATAATAAATAAAATAGATATATATTTTTCTGAAATATTGCTGATTTCAAATGATAATAATCTGAAAATAGAAAATCAAAAAATAAAAATAATTGAAGATTGTATAAAAGGATATCTAGGACCATTGGTAGGGGTTTTGTCTGCCATTAAATATGCAAATTCATTTAAGAATAAATATAAATGGATAATAACTTTTCCTTGCGATACACCTTTTTTTGATAAGTTAATAATCGAAAAAATGATTGAAAAAACAATTACAACAAAAGAAAAAATTTATTTGATTAAAGATAAAAAGCAAAGACATAATATTTTTGGATTATGGAATACTAGCTTAGAGAAAATTTTAGAAGAGGATTTAAATAATAATTTTAGAAAAGTTGATTTATGGACGGATAAAATAGGTTGTAATTTTATTGAAAAAGATATTCAAAATGAAAATGAATTTCTGAATATTAATACAAGAGAAGATTTAGAATTAGCAGAAAAAATTTTTAAAAAAAAATGATTTCATACAAAGAAGCCTTGAGAAAACTGGGTAGTTCAAAACTATCGATTAAATCTGAAACCATTCTCTCTAAAGATTCTTTAAATCGAATTTGCTCTGAAAATGTTTATAGTAAATTTAATTATCCTGCAGCAGATAACACAGCTTTAGATGGTTTTGCTTTAAATTCAAATGAAAGTAAGAAAGCTAGTAAATATAATGTAACAAAATTGAAAATTTTAAAAATACTTGCAGCTGGAGATAATCCAAATACAAAAAAATTTTCTAAATTTTCTTGTATTGAGGTAATGACCGGGGCGATTATAAAAAAACCATTTAATACAATAATTCCCTATGAAAAATCAAAAGTAATTACCAAAAATAAAATTAATTATTTATTGATTAATAAAAAAATTCGAAAATTTAATAATCTAAGGTTTGCTGGTAGTGATTTTAAAAAAGGTCAATTAGTTTTAAAAAAAGGTAATATTATAAAAGCATCCGATATCTTAGTTCTAAAAACACTTGGAATTAAAAATATAAAAGTGAAAAAGAAACTTAAAATTGTTTTTTTTGCTACTGGAAATGAAATCACAAATAATGAAATAATTCCAAATTGGAAGGTAAGAAATTCAAACGGCAGTTATATTAAAACTTTTTCAAAAATTCTTCCATTAGATATAAAAGAAAAAGGAATATTAAAAGATAATGATGAAAAAAAATTTCTAAAGGAGTTAAAAAAAAATATTAAATATAAAGTGGATATAGTAATTACCATTGGTGCAGTTTCTGCTGGAAAATATGACTACGTACCTAGAGTAATAAATAAATTTAAAGGTAGAGATTATTTTAAGGGTGCCAAGATAAGGCCAGGTAAACCAATTTTATTTTCAAAAATAAAATCTTCAACTGCTTTTTTTGGCTTACCAGGCAATCCTGTTTCTACAGCTGCATGTTTTAGATTTTTTGTTTTACCATTTATATTCAATTCTCTTGGATATTCTGGAGACGTTCCAATCAAAGCAAAATTAAAAAATAAATTTGAAAAGAAAAAAAACTTTACTAGATTTATCAAAGGCAAACTCGTAATTTCAAAAAAAGGTCAATCTGAGTTTGAAGTTTTTAAGGGCCAAGAGTCTTTTAAACTTAAACCACTAGCAAAATCAAATGTATGGGGACAATTTAATAATGGTCATAGCACCTTTAAAAAAGGAGATCTAATTAACTGTCATACAACTTTTGGTGTAAATTTCTTTTAATTTTAAAATAAATTTTGTTGTTTAAAAATTTAATTAATAATAGAAATTGTCATGCTCGATATAAAAGATCCTAAAGTTGCAATTCCTGTAGTTTTAATAGCTGGCCTTTTTTGGTCATTCGGGCCTTATGTTGTTAGACATATCGATGAGGCAAAACAACTCCCTTGGCAGTATTTATTTACAAGAGGAATTGTAATTTTCTTAATTTTAAATTTATTTTTGTATCTTGAAGAAGGAAATGAGTTTTTAAAAAATTATACTAAAATTGGTATTTCAGGTGCTATTGGCGGAGTTGGACTTGGTGTAGCAATGATTACATTTATTTATTCAATCACCAATACGTCTGCTGCCGTAACATTACTTTGCCTAGCAGCCATGCCATTTATCACAGCACTACTTGGCTTTTTATTTTTAAAAGAATTCATTTCTGTAAATGTTTGGATTGCAATTATTATTGCGGCAGTTGGAATTATAATAATGTCAATTGATAACACGCACAAAAACACCTTTACAGGTTTAGTTTTCGGAATTGCATCTTCACTTGGTTTTTCTATTTTTTCCATATCTTTAAGATGGAGAAAAGAAACACCAAAATTTACAACAGTTGCAATTGCTGGCTTATTTTGTTGTTTTTTTTCGGCAGCAATGATTATGTTAAATGATTTAAGTTTTTTATCTACAGGAAAAAATCAAGCATTATTCGCTACCCATGGAACATTAGTTTGTATTGGACTTATTTTATATTCAATTGGATCAAAAAATATTCCTGCTGCTGAGCTTACTCTACTATCCTTAACAGAAGTAATTGGTGGTATTTTTTGGGTATGGATTCCAATTTTAGGAATTAACGAAATCCCAAGCCAAGGAACAGTTATTGGAGGTTTTTTTATTTTTATATCTATTATCTATTATAGTTTAATAATTAAAACTAACAGAAGATTTATTGGTCTCAATTAAATGTCTGAAAAAGCAATTGTAAATAGCTGGAATGAATGGGATCCATTAAAACATGTTATTGTTGGAAGAGCTGATGGCGTTTGTATTCCAGCGCCTGAACCTGCATTAGATGCAAAAGTTCCAGAGGACTCAGATATGAGAGGTCAATATGGACCAAGAACGAAGGAAACTATTGATAAAGGAAACGAACTTTTAGATAATTTTTCATCTATGTTAGAAAAACGTGGAATAAATGTTGATCGACCAACACCTATAAATTTTAATCAACCAATCTCAACACCTGACTGGAAAGCAGAAACAATGTTTGGATGCATGCCTCCAAGAGACGTTTTATTAACAGTTGGAAATGAAATTTTAGAAGCAACGATGAGTTATAGATGTAGATGGTTTGAATACTTGTGCTATCGACCATTGTTAAAACAATATTACAACGAAGATCCTAACATGAGACATGAAGCGGCTCCCAAACCAAGATTAACTGATTTAGATTATAGAAAAGATTATCTGTCAGATAAAATTGGAGTTCAAAAAAGACTCGAATGGACTGAAAAAAAGTTTTTCGTAACAACTGAAGAGGAGCCTTTATTTGATGCTGCAGATATTTTAAGATTTGGAAAAGATTTAATAGTGCAACATGGTTTTACTACAAATCTAAAAGGGATTGATTGGATAAAAAGACACTACAAAGACCACAGAGTTCATGCATTAAATTTTCCAGGTGATCCTTATCCAATACATATTGATGCAACTTTTACACCTATTAGGGAAGGCTTGATTATTAATAACCCTCAAAGAAAATTGCCAAAAGAGCAAAGAAAATTATTTGAGAATAATGGATGGCAAATAGTAGACGCGGCACAGCCTGCTCATAATTCACCTCCACCACTTTGCTACTCATCAGTATGGTTGTCAATGAACGTTTTAATTTTAGACCCTAAAACTGTTTGTGTTGAAAAGAGCGAGGTTTATCAAGCTGAGCAATTAGATAAATTAGGAATGGAAGTTATTCCTGTTGAATTACGTGATGCATATGCATTTGGAGGAGGTCTTCATTGCTGTACTGCTGACGTTTATAGAGAAGGTGAATTAAAAGACTATTTTCCTAAACAATAGAAATGGTAAAATTAAGAAAATTAACTAGGGTTTTGTTTTAAAAACTCAATATATTTTACAACTTCATTAAATTCCTCGTCAGATATATCTTTATAGCTTGAATTGAATTTATTTTTTACACAAATTGCAACATGCGCATAAGGGTTTCTTCCTTTAGGATGATTTGGGTGATCAGGTAATTGTCCCACGAGATAATCGCCTGCTTCCTGAATAATTTTCCAAAGCCTGCGTGAGTTTTCTTTATTCAAATTTTAATGTTCAGATGATTTATCTATTTCAAATGTTTCAAGTTTAGTGGTTAATTCTTTTTTTATATCCGAATCATCATTATTATTTAAATTTAATTCATCTAACTCTCTTTGTCTTAACCTTTGATCTTTTAAATTTTCTTGATGCTCTTTCATTTTTTGTTCTCTATCATATTTTTCTTCCCACTCTTTAATTTTTAAACTCTCTAATTTTTTCCTTTCATGTTCTTCTAACTTAAATTCTTTAAGAATTTTTTCTTTTTTTCTTTTTTCTTTTAAATCTTTTTTATATTGATCTTCTTCTCTGGCTTTTAAATCGATATCTTTTCTAAATTGTTCATCACTTATAAGTTTAAGTTCTTTTTCTTTTAATCTTAAATCTTTATCTATTTGACCCAAGTCTTCATCTTTTTTTATCAATCTTTTACTCTCTATTTTTTGCTGTTCCTCTTTGATTTTAAGTTCTTTTTCTATAAGTCTAAGTTCTTCATCTTTTAGTTTGAGTTTATTACTTTCCTTATTTAACTTTTCCTCCCAGGATATCAGTTCCCTTTTTTCTTTTATGATTTGATTTTTTTCTGCAATTTTTTTTAATTTAGCTTCATAATTTTTTTTCTTTTCCTGATTTTTTTTATAATTACTATATGCATTAGTTATAGTTGATGAAGAAAATATAGTAATTCCAACTTTAGATTTAGTTTTTTTTTTCTTTTTTGACATGGCCATAAATTTTTAAAGAAAAGATTTCATCAAATATTTTCTATTTTTTCAAGTATACGTTTTCTTAAATTTTATTTTTATGACTATTATGGGTTCAACTACAAATTGTTTTTTTATTATTTTTTAAATAATTTTTTGATTTTATTGGATTATTAAACTTATTTGGTCGCATATTTTAAAATTAATGCTGTGGGTAAAAAACAAATTTTTTACAATCTTAATTTAATTAATATAAATTAATGATGTGTCTAAGCTAAAAGAATTAATTAAAAAACACAAAAAAATAGAAACAGAGATAAAAAAACTCACAAAAGTAAGATTAAACGACAGAGCCTCATCATCATGGAATGAGCTTAGAATGTTAAAGAAAGAAAAATTATTTCTAAAAGATAGAATAAATTTTCTTAGGTAGAAGTTTTTAAATCAGATTATTGTTGAGTTGAATTATGATTTAAAGTTTCAGGTGTATCAGGATCTAGTTCTAGACCAGTAGGTTTAATTACAACTTATAATTGCTTTTTTATTTTGTCTCTATAGTTTCTGTTTTTGACTTTTCTTGTTGTTCTTTTTTATATCTGACACCTTTTCTTTCCAGCATTTTTTTAACTTTTTCAGTATATGGTTCTTCTATATATTCTGCTGTAGGATCTAGTTCTAATCCAGCCGGTGTAATTGTAGCTGGCACTGGAGTAAATGTTGAGTCTGGATTTTCAACAGTCTGTCTAACTTTCATTCTATACAAACCAAAAATTCCAATAAATATATGAATTAATATTAAAAAAGCAAAAAAACCATTCAATCCAAAAAATTCCATGAATAAAGAGCAAAGTATTGGACCACTTATAGCCCCCATACCAAAAATCAATTGAAGTCCACCACCTGCTGCAACAAATTTTTCTTTTGGTACATAATCATTTGTGTGAGCAAGGTTAAGAGAAAATAGTGGCAAACATAAAGAAGTGTATAGCCCTACAAATAAAAAGAATATAATTTTTTTGAAATCAAATTCATTCATCCAATAAATATTTTCTATTGGATCATTAGATACTAATATTGAAAGTAAAGCTAAAATTGCACTAGCCAAAGTGGTAACGACAATTACCTTACGTCTATCGTATATATCTGAAAAATAACCAATTGGACCTTGGCCTAATGCTCCAGCGATTGTTGAAATAAATAAGAGTATTGAAGTTTCTAAAAGAGTAAAATTAGCCTTCGTAGCATATACTGAAATAAGAGAAAAGAAAGCAGCGTGGATTAATCCTGTTGAAAAAGAACTTAAAGTTCCTAAAGGAGAAATTTCATACAATTCTTTAATACTTATAGTTCCAATTTTTTTAAATTTTGGTGCAGGTCTTTTTGTTAGAAGTATAGGAACTAATGCTAATGATAATAAAACTGAAACTAAAATAAACGGTTCATATGCCGTAGGTTTGCTAATATTTAATAAAAGCATGCCCATAGCTAATCCAAAAAACATTACTATCATGTAGGTAGATAAGAGTTGACCCCTATTTTTGTTTGATGCTCTATCGTTCAACCAGCTCTCAGCAACAACAAAGCAACTAACTATGCTAATGCCAGTGATAAATCTACTTGCAATCCACATTAATGGATTAACATAAGCAACAGCGACTAAAGCACTAAGCGATGCAAGAGATGCAAAGGCAGCAAAAACTCTAATATGTCCAACTTTTTGAACTAAGTTTGGTGTTGTTTTAGATCCTATAAAGTATCCAACAAAATATCCTGACATAATAAAACCTGTTGTTAGAACACTAAACTCCTCCAACACAGATCTGATACCCATAATTTGCATTTGCAAACCATGTGCAACCATCATAATTCCAATTCCAAGAAACAGTGCCCAAGATTTTTTTACTTCTTTTTGCATTTAAAAATTTATTTTGAGCGGTAAGTAGATTTTAATTGTGTTTTTTTAATGGCTAGGAAAGAATGAATTGCGATTGCTACGATGATTACAATCCCTCCCAAGATAGTCTCTGATGAAGGCTGCTCTTTAATCACCATCCACACCCAAATTGGCCCCAGGATTGTCTCTAGTAAAAAAAACAAGTTTACCTCAGCTCCCGTAATAAATCTTGGTGCAATAGTTACTAAAACAAAAGGTATAGCTACACACATTACACACATTAAAGGAACATAAATTAAATCTTTTCCTAGTAATTCAAAATTTTCCACAAAGAAGAAAGCAAAAATGGCCACGCACAACTTACCTATTACAGCTGAAGGTACTAGGTCTCTATCTTTGGCATACCTTGCTATAGTTGCGTTACAAGCTAATCCAAATGCTGTAACAAAACCCAATAGGTCACCATAAATATTACCTAATTTAAGTGAGTCATGAAAAATATACAAACATGCTGTAAACGTAACCAATATAGCTACCCAAGTTTTTTTATCAGGTGCTTCTTTTAAAAATAAAGCTCCCAATATAGCCGAAAGCATAGGAGCTAAAGCAATCATTACCAGTGTATTAGCAACATTAGTATTTTGTATAGATACTAGGAATGTAATATTGCAGGCAGCGAAGCTTACTATATACAATATACCCGGAAAACCTATGCCTAATAAAGCTTTTAAAAAATTATTCTTATAAAAAAATAATAGTCCAATTAAAACTAATACAAAAGGTATAGCCCCTCTGTAGAACAACATTCCCCAGGTTTCTATATTAGACAGTCTTATTAACAATGAGTCAGGAGTAATAAACAAAACAGCAATAAAAGCCATCAAAGAACCCTTTTGCTGGCTAGAAAGATTTTGCATCATTTATGCCTTTCCAAAGTATTTTTGCTAAGTTTATTTTATCATCATAAACTTTTTAAATAATTTTCTACTTCCTTTAAATTTTTTAATTTAGGTGAACATGTTTGTTTTTTGCAAATTATAAAATAATCCTCACCACTGTCCTCTTTATATATAATTGTAGCTTTATCCATAAAATTTTTAACAGTTAATTTTTGGATTTTACTAATAGTTTCAGGATTTTTTGAATTAATTGTAACAGTGATATTTTCCTCGCAAATATCTAAAATTTTAATGTAGCTAAACATTTGTGAAAAATTAGAATTTATATGTGAGTGAAAGGATTTAGATAATACATCAATTTTTTCATTCCATTTTTGATCTCCTAAAATATTAAATAGTTTATTGCAAATAAATAAATAAATACTATTCCCATTTGGTATGTTGTTATCATTTAGATCAATAGGTTCTACAAAAAGGTCGTTAAATTGAACCTTGTTTTTTTGTAAAATTTTATCGTTAGAGTTAAAAAAGCTATTCCAGGCTTCACTCATTAAAGTTTCGCATTTTATTAATGATGATTTATCATTTTTAAATTCATACATAGTTAATAATGTTAAGCAAAAATAAACATAATCTTCTAAGAAAACATCTATTTCTTTATTACCATCATAACAGTGAAAGATTTTGTTTTTATATAATTGAGAAAGATTATTAAATTTATTAGAAGATTTTTCATATAAATTCTTGTCATCCAACAATATTGATGAATAAAAAGTTACATATGTCCAAAAAGAATTAAGATCAGTTTGTGATTTATCATCAAAAAAAGGTTTGTTTCTTTTTTTTCTATTTTCTAAGAGATTTTTTTCAAGTTTAAGAATATTATCATCACTATAATTTATATCCAAATTCTCAACTAAAATATTTGATCCTTCGAAATTTCCTTGTTCAGATATTTGGTATTTTTTTTTAAATAATTCTAAATTATTTCCTAATAGTTCATTTAATTCTTTATAGGTCCAAATATAATATTTACCTTCAATACCATCACTATCAGCATCATATGCAGAACCAAGTAAATTATTTTTTGTAAGAAATTCAGAATTGATAAAGTTAATTGTTTGCTGAATTTTATGTTTTAAGTAGTTATTATCTTTTTCATTAAGATAATTATTTAACAAATTCACATATTGGATATTATCATAAAGCATTTTTTCAAAATGAGGGACAATCCATTTTTCATCAACAGTGTATCTTGATACTCCTCCCTCTAAATGATCATAGATTCCTCTAGACGAAATACTTAAAAGCAATTTTTCAACAACTTCTAAATATTTTTTATTTTTTGTTTTTTTGTAAAAGTGTAAAATTGTATCAAAAATATAAAACTGTGGAAATTTTGGTGCACCCTTAAAGCCACCATTAACTTCATCTGTATAATTTATGATTTTTTCTACATAAGGCTCTAAATCTTGTTTAAGAACCGCATTTTTTTTATTAAGTTCTCTAAAAACCATTTTCATTTGATTAGCTTGATTTAGAATTTTATCTCTATTTTCTTGATATACTTTTGAAACATTTTCTAAAACACTGATAAAGCTAGGCCTTCCATATAGTTCTTTGGGAGGAAAATAAGTACCACCTGTAAATGGTACGCCATTTTCGTCCAAAAACATTGAAAGTGGCCATCCACCTTGTGTGCCAGTTAAAATAGCTAAGCTTTTTTGAAATATTAAATCAAGATCAGGCCTTTCTTCTCTATCAACTTTTATATTTATGAATTTTTCATTCATTACTTTTGCTGTATCATTATTTTCAAAGCTTTCGTGTGCCATTACATGACACCAATGACAACTTGCATATCCAACACTTAAAAATATTGGTTTTTTTTCATTTTTTGCTTTTTCTAAGTTTTTCTTTTTCCAAGGAACCCAGTTAACAGGGTTATCTTTATGTTGTTTTAGGTAAGGACTCTCTTCGTTTTTTAATTGATTTTCCATAAATTAAATTTATTGAAAGTATTTAATATTGTGATACCATAATAACAAGCGCTGATTTAAGTCAAATTGCAGGCGCTATAAAAAACCTGCTAAATAGATGTTTCTTGTGAGCCACCTATTTTTCAGGTGGTTTTTTTTTAACTGTTTAAAAAAAACTTGGGTATTTAACCAAATTGTGCACCTGGCATTTGCCAAAGCACTAAAAAGGAGAAGAAAATGACTAAAGATAAAAAAAGAGATTTAATCGAAAGATTAAACCAAGGTCCAGTAATTTGTGCAGAAGGATTTCTTTTTGAAATAGAAAAAAGAGGATACATGTCCTCCGGGGAGTTTGTTCCTATGGTTTCATTAGAAAACCCTGAGGCTTTACTAAATTTGCACAGAGATTTTCAGCATGCTGGATCAGATGTTGTTCAAGCTTTTACTTATAATGGTCACAGAGAAAAAATGCGTGTTATAGGTAAAGAAGATCTATTAGAACCTCTTAATAGAGCAGCATTGCAAATTGCAAAAAAAGTTGCAGTTAGTCCAATAGGAGATGAGCAAAACTTGATGGCCGGAAATATTTCAAATTCAAACATTTGGAATCAGGATGATAAAAAATCCCAATTAGAAGTAGAAAAAATGTTTCGTGAAATGGTTGGTTGGGCAGTAGATGAGGAAGCAGACATTTTAATTGGTGAAACTTTTTATTATGCTGAAGAAGCTTATACAGCTTTAAAAGTGATGAAAGAAACTGGACTTCCGTCTGTTATTACTATTGCTCCGTATGGTGAGAATATTATGAGAGATGGATTTTCTATTCTTGATACCTGTAAGGAGTTGGAACAAAGAGGTGGGGATGTAGTAGGAATGAATTGTCATAGAGGACCTAACACTATGCTTCCTTATCTTAAAGAAATTAGAAAAGAGTTAAAGTGTCATATGGCTGGATTACCCATCACTTATAGAACAACTGATGAGCATCCTACTTTTTTTAATTTACCAGATAACAATGGATGTAGTTGCCATACTTCTCATGAAACTACATTTCCAACAGCTTTAGATCCAATGCAATGTAGCAGATATGAAATAGGACAATTTGCAAGAGAAGCTTATAATTTAGGAATAAATTATTTAGGCGTTTGTTGTGGAGCAAATCCAATGCTAATAAGAGAAGTTGCTGAAGCAGTTGGTTTAACGGTTCCTGCTAGTAAATATAGAGAAAAAATGGAAAATCATTATATGTTTGGAAAAAACAAACGTATTCCAAAGCATATAAAAGATTATAGAGGCAAAGCTTAATGATGGTAGAATGGTTTTCTTGAAAAAATATTTCTTACCATTGGCTCAAATTCTTCTAGTGACATAGATTTGTAATTTGGGTCAAATGATGATTGATCATATTTTTCACAAAAATCTATAGTGGCTTCATAATATTTATGATCTTTGTATTTTTCTCTTGCATTTTTATTTCCACCCAAATGGTCTGCGCTATAGTAAGTTTGAAATAATCCATGTTTTTCAATAATCCAATGGGTTTTTTCTGAAACATAAGGTCTTAATACTGCGGCAGCATATTGAGAATGATTCATTGGCGCAAACTCATCTCCAATATCATGCAATAAAGCAGCAACAACCATTTCTTCATTTTCTCCATTTTTGAAAGCTCTTGTTGCTGTCTGTAAAGAATGTTCTAATCTTGAAACCTGATAACCTTCAAGAGTACTATTCAGACTAGACATAAATTTTAAAATTCTATCTGCAGTTTTTCTTTCAAAATCTTTTTCATGCTTTTCTAAAAGAAGATAATCTTCTTTTGTGCCATTTTTCATTTCTGTAAAGCTAACTTTTTTCATAATTAACTATTTGATCCTGTGCTCAATAACGATAATTGTGTTATTTTATTATCACCCAAATCATCAATGATTTTAACAGGATAATCACCAGTAAAATAATGATCTGTTAGTTGAGGATAAGTGCTGTTTCTTTTTTCAAATCCCATGGCTTTATATAATCCATTAATAGATAAAAATTTCAAAGAGTCAGCTCCAATATATTTACATATTTCACTTACTGATTTATTTGCAGCTAAAAGCTCTTTTCTTGTGGGCATATCAACGCCATAAAAATCGGGATATTTGATTTCTGGGCTAGCTATTCTTACATGTATTTCTTTAGCGCCCGCATAATAAAGCATTTTAACTATTTTATGTGAAGTAGTTCCCCTCACTAATGAGTCATCGATTAAAATTATTTTTTTATCTTTTATAGAACTTTTATTAGCATTTAGTTTTAACTTTACACCTAAACTTCTTATTTTTTGTGCAGGCTCAATAAAAGTTCTGCCAACATAATGATTTCTGATTAACCCTAAATCAAAATTTATTTTAATTTTTTGACTATAACCCAAAGCAGCTGCATTTCCTGAGTCTGGTACTGGCACCACAAGATCTGCCTCAATATCATCCTCAATTGCCAACTGTTCACCAAATTTTTTTCTAAACTCGTAAGTTGTTTTACCATTTAAAATACTGTCAGGTCTTGAAAAATAAATATATTCAAATATACAAGGTCTTGGCTTTTGTGGTGGAAATGGTTTTATGCTTTTAAGTTCATCATTTTCTACAACTATAATTTCTCCATTTTCTACTTCCCTTAAAAAATTTTGCACCAATTATATCTAAAGCACATGTTTCAGAAGCAAGTACATATGAATTTTTAATTTTACCGATTACCAATGGCCTTATACCTAAAGGATCTCTTGCTCCTACAAGTTTATTTTGCGCGAGCATTACTAGTGCATAACCTCCTTGAATTTGAAAAATTGCATCAATTATTTTTTCAATAGTCGTAGATCTTTTTGATTTTGCGATTAATTGAATTATTACTTCTGTGTCAGATGTTGAGTAAAATATAGCTCCTTCTTTTACTAGTTTTTTTCTAATTGTTAATGCATTTGTAAGATTGCCATTATGAGCTACGCCTATTCCTCCAGCATTAGTATCTGCAAAAAAAGGCTGGATGTTCCTAAGTGTAGTACCGCCTGTTGTACTATATCTATTATGTCCAATTGCAAAATTTCCAGGTAATTTTTTTAATACTTTTTCCTTATTAAAGTTATCACCAACTAGCCCATATCTTTTTTCAGAATAATATTTTTTTTCATCAAATGAAACTATTCCACATCCTTCTTGACCTCTATGCTGGAGAGCATGAAGACCAAGAGCAGTTAATGCAGAGGCATCGTTGTAATTACTTATTCCAAATACTCCACACTCTTCTTTTATTTTTGGACTATAGTTCTTGAACTTTTTCTTTAGCATCTTCGTATTCTTTTTTGTCTGGAAATTCTTTTATAAGATAGTTACTTCCTTTTTCAACCAATTCAAAGGTGAAAGATTTATTATGCTCAATTGGCCATTTGTCCGAATTATAAATTATATCTATGGTTGCAAATATACAGACAGAAATAACGTATCCCCTTATAAAACCGAAAAAGAAGCCAAAAATTTTATCCAATTCACCTATACCAGTATATGTCACAGCTTTACCGATTCCTTTGTTAATTAACAATATAATAAATATAACAACGATAAATAAACATACACCAAGAGTTATATCTAAAACATATTCATTATCGATTATACCTTTCACGTATGGTTTTGTTTTTGGAAATAAAAATAAAGTTATTACATATGCAAGCAACCATTTAGAGGCAGATAATATGCTTAAAACAAAACCTTTTTTATAACATTTAATTAAAGATAAAATAGTTATTATAAAATAAATGATATCAAATGAGGAAATTTTTTTAAGTAAATCTAAAAAAAACTTCCATGCTTTAAAACGGTTTAAATTTAATTAATAGAGCCGGCAATAAAGTTAAAACAGATATCATTGCAAGCAACATTGCAATTCCAGTAAATACACCAAAATAAATTGTGGGAATAAAATTTGAGAAAATTAATATTGAAAAACCAAACACTATAGTAATTGAAGTATTTAGTATGGCAATACCAACTGTTGAATGACAATAGCTAATTGTTTTTTCATAGTCATTAATTTTATTATACTCCTCTTTAAATCTGTAAATATAGTGAATACTATTGTCCACGGCTATACCTATAGTAATAGCTGCAATAGTTATAGTCATCATGTCTAAAGGAATGTTTAAAATACCTATAATTCCTAATATAAAAAATGCAGCTATGAAATTTGGCACAATTCCGATTAGTGAAAGTTTAATGTTTCTAAATAGAATAAAAAACATTACAAAAATTCCAATCATTACAAAACCCAAAGTTAGTATTTGAGATTTAAACAAGCTTTGAAGTAGATTATTAAATAAAATTAAAATCCCAGCCAGTTTAAACTCGTCTTTTTTAAATCCAAGTTTGTTCTCTAAGTCAAAATTAATTTGATTAATCAAATCATTTCTTCTTAAATCTGGCTTAGAATCTTTTATTCTAAGGCTAATCCTTGCCTCAGAGTCTTTTATTGAAATGTATGGATCTATTATTTCTTTTTTAATTGTATTAGGCACTTTTGAATAAAGAACGCCCATTTCTAGTGTGCCTAAAGGCTTATCGTTGTTTAATTTTGTTGCAACTTCTACAATTGAAGAAAAAGACAATACTTTGCCAACAGCAGGCAAGCTTTCTAAGTATTTATGAACTGTTTTAATTTTATCTATTTTATCCTTTGTAAACCAATATTTTTCATCACCTTCTTCATTTAAATCACCCCAATCTTCATCTTCATTATTTGAATTATCAATCTCATTTTTTGGAAATTTAATTATGATATCCAAAGGAGTTGTGCCTCCCAATTTACTATCAATAAGTTTCATACCTTTATAAATTTCAGTATTTTTTTTGAAATAATTAATAAAACTATTCTCAACTTCAAGTTTGCTTATTCCAAAAATACTTACAATTATTACAATTAAAGTAATTAAGAAAATTTTATTTTTATTATTTGATGTAAAATTTCCTAAATATGAAGTTATTTTTGATTTTTGATTTTCTTGAATGGAAATACTATTATCTTCTAAAAAATTTAACAGTGTTGGAAGCAAGGAAAAAGTTACTATAAATGAAGAAAGAAGACCCAAAGTCATCATCCAACCAAAATCAATAATTGGTTTTATTTCGCTAAATATTAAAGATAAAAAAGCACAAATTGTAGTTAGAACAGTATAAATTATTGGCCAAACCATTTTTTTACAGGTCATTAAAATTAATTCATTTTTTTTTAAACTTGGGTTGTTTTTTTTTAATTGTAAAAATCTGGTACTCATATGAATATTCATTGCCATAGTTAATATTAGCATTAAGGCGATAAAGTTTGATGAAATGACAGTTACCTTCCAGCCAAGAATTCCTAATAAACCCATCATAACCACAACTGACAAAAGACAACTTGAGATTGGAACTATAATCCAGATAATTTTCCTAAATACAAACCACAAAGTTGCAATAATAAATAGTAAAACACCAGCTCCAAATACTAAAATATCATTTTTGATAAATGACATCATGTCATCAGCAATCATTGGTATTCCGCCTAAATGAATTTTTCCTACATTTTTATATCCTGAAATTACTTTTCTAATTTCTAGAATGTTTTCATGATTTTTCTTTTTAACTTTATCTCTATAAATATCTTTTTCTTTTTTATTATTAAATTTTGGCTCGAATTCTCTTTCTTTAAGATAAACAATAATGCCAGTAGTTTTTCCATCTTCACTAATCACAAAATTTCTAAATACTGGGCTATTTAATATTTCATTAAATCCTTCTTTTATATTTACTCCTTCACTTTTAAGGGTACTAAAATTTTGAAGTTTATCATTTAACGTTTCGTCTTTGGTGTTTAATAAAGGAATATCTAATATTGTTATTACATTATGAACCCAGTCCAAGCTTTGAATTTTGTATTTTAAGCTAAGTAAATTATTTATAGAATTGTCTGAGATAATCTCTTCATTTGGAGTGAATGTTAGAACTAAAAATTCTTTTGAACCATATCTTTTATTTACTTCGTTTAAATATTTTAAATCTGGATCTCCTTCTATCAGAAGAGTTTCTGATGAAGCGTCTAAGCGAAAATTTTTTGAATAGTATGTAAAAATAAGGAGAAAACAAATTAGTATAAAAAATATAAACCTAGGTTTTTCAATAATATTTCTTTTATAAATTTGAGCTAACATTGCTTATTAGCTTATATAATTATAATTAAGAATTTTGAAGATCTTTAAATTTCGTGAACATTGCTTCAAATTCAAGCATTATGTTGCCTGTAGGACCATGTCTTTGCTTACCAATTATAATTTCAGCCAAATGAGATACTTCATTCATTTTTGCTTGCCACTCCGCATGCTCAACAGTTGCAGGCCTTGGCTCTTTTCCTTGTAGATAATAAGCTTCTCTGTAAACAAACATAACAACGTCAGCATCTTGCTCTATAGAACCTGATTCCCTCAAATCAGAAAGTTGAGGTTTTTTATCATCTCTTTGTTCTACAGCTCTTGAAAGTTGAGAAAGAGCAAGCACTGGCACACTAAGCTCTTTAGCTAAAGCCTTAAGTCCTTGTGTTATTTCTGATATTTCTTGAACCCTTCCTTCTCTTGCAGAATTAGCTCTCATTAACTGGATATAGTCAATAACAACAAGATCTAGACCAAATAGTCTTTTTATTCTTCGAGCTCGATTACTTAATGCTGCAATAGATATTGCAGGCGTTTCATCAATATAAAGGGGTAGCTCAGAAATATTTTTTGAGGTTTCAATAAATTTATCAAATTGTTCTTCAGAAATTTTTCCTCTACGAATATCATTAGATTTTATTCTAGATTGTTCAGCAATTATTCTAGTGGATAATTGTTCAGATGACATTTCTAATGAGAAGAATGCAATACAGGATTTTTTTCCTTCTTCTTGAATATTTCTTGCAGCATTGAAAGCTATATTTGTTGCTAATGCAGTTTTACCCATGGAAGGTCTTCCTGCAATTATAACTAAATCAGATTTATGAAGACCACCAAGTCTTCCATCTACATCAGTAAGTCCTGTTGGAACTCCAACTATTCCTTCTTCATTTTTATAAGCATTGGAAGCCATTTCAATAGTTTGCTTCATAGCTTCATCAAACTTCATTAATGAAGAATTAAAATTACCTTTTTCAGCTAAATCAAATAAAGTTTTCTCAGTATCTTCAATTATAGTTTTACCATCTTTATATAAATCATTTGATTTAGCCGTATAGGACATATTATCTGAAATTTTAATTAGCTCTCTTTTAACAAAGAGGTCATAAATTAACTTTGAATACTCTATGGCTTGTCTAGTTGATGAAGAAAATTTTGTAATTTTAATTAAATAGTCAGGTATGTTTAAGTCATCCTTTTCATTTTCAAAAAAATTTTTTAGAGTTATAGGGTTTGCCAACATTCCACTAAAAATAAGTTTTTCTATTGCTGAATATATTTTTTGATGCATAGGATCAAAAAAATTTGTACTATTTATTATTGGGGATATATCATCAAATATTTCATTAGATATCAATATAGATCCTAAGACCGCTTGTTCAGCCTCAATGTTATTTGGAAGTTGATCAAATGTATTTTTTACTAAGTTTAGTTTTTCCATTTTGTAAAAGATAAATTAGTTTATGAAACTTAACAACTAATAATCAATATGGGGAAAAAAATGTATAACTATTTAATAAGTTCTTCAGGTACAACTTTAATTGATATAGACGACTCTATCTCAGAGTGTAAATTTAAAATTACTTTAAATACTCCAACTGATTTTATTTCTTTAACAGGTTGAATTAATGAAGAACTTAATTCAATATTTTCACTCTCTTTTATTATTTTTGAAATTTCTGTTGGTTTGACTGATCCATATAATTCTTTATTCTCAGTAACAAGTTTTTTAATTTGGAAAGTTTTATTTTTTAGCTTATCTGCAATTTCTTTAGCAATTTTCTTTTTCTCTTGATCTTTTTTATTTAGATCTGTTTTTATTTTTTCAACTTCTTTAATATTTTTTTCTGAAGCAAATAAGGCTTTTTTTTCAGGGATTAGGAAGTTTCTAGCATATCCTCTTTTTACATTAATAGTATCTCCAATTGCCCCAAGTTTTCTCAAATTTTCTAACAATACAATTTTCATAATTTAATTATAATAAAGCTAAATTTCTTGCTCTTTTTATTGAGAGAGATAATTCTCTTTGTTTTTTTAAACTAACAGATGTAATTCTTGAAGGTAGTATTTTTCCATTTTCAGAAGTATATTTTTTTAAGAGCCTTATGTTTTTATAGTCAATCTTAGGAGCGCTTTTACCTGAAAGAGGACATTTTTTCTTAAATTTAAATTTTTGATTTTGAAATATACTTAATTTAGCAAAATTACTTTGGCTTGAATTTTTTTTAAATCTTTTTTTTTTCATAAAATTTATCTTCTTACTTCTTGAAAATTTTTCTCTTTTTCATCATTATTTTTTTCAAAATAATTTGTTTCCAGATCAATCTTTTTAACTCTTATTGTTAAATATCTTAGCAAGTTTTTATCTATTTTTTCATTTTTTTCTAATTCAAATATAGTTTTACCACTACCTTCAATTTTAAAATGAATATAATTTCCTTTTTTGTTTTTTTTAATTAAATAAGATAAATTCATTAATCCCCAATTTTCAGTTTTTAATAAACTGCCATCATTATTTTCAATTATTTTTTTATATTTATCTTCAATTTGTTTAATTTGAGGGGGGCTAATGTCTTGTCTAGCAATAATTGTATGTTCGTAAAAATTCATAGTTTAAAAAAAAGCAGGATATACTATTATAAATTTTAGATTACAACATAAAAATAATTAAATTTTATTATGATTTCAGTAGTTTTCCCCGGACAAGGATCTCAAAAGGTAGGCATGGGATCAGATTTTTTCAATAAATTTGAAAATGTTAAAAGCATATTTAATTATGCAGATGAAATACTAAATTATAAAATATCTGATATAATTCTAAATGGACCTCAAGAAAAATTAAATCAGACGACATTTACTCAACCAGCAATATATTTGATTGGGTATGCAATTTCTGAAGTTCTTAGAAAAGAAACTAATTTTTTTAAAAAAAATATTAATTATTTTGCTGGGCACTCATTAGGAGAGTATACAGCTTTAGCCGCCGCAAATGCTATTACATTAGAGCAGGGCTTAACTTTGTTAAAAAATAGAGGTGAGGCAATGCAGTCAGCAGTGCCCCTGGGAGAAGGGGGAATGTTGGCAGTATTGGGTATAGAAACTAATGATATGAAGAAAATAATAGAAGAAAATTTTAATAATATTAAATGCTATCTAGCAAATGACAATTCAAATGGTCAACTAATTATAAGTGGAAAAAATCTTGAATTACAAAAATTTGCAAATTTGTTAAAAGAAAAAAAGATAAAAAATATTAAATTACCAGTAAGCGCACCTTTTCATTGTGAATTAATGAGCTCAGCAACTGCCAAAATGCAAGCAATAATTAAAAATCAAGAGATGAACGTTCCACAATTCAAAGTAGTGTCCAATGTTACAGCAAAAGAATATAAAAGCGCTGAAGAAATAAAAGAATTACTAATTAAACAAATTGAGAGCCCAGTTAGGTGGAGAGAAAGTATTGAGCATATGATTAAACAAGGAACAAATACATTTATTGAAATAGGGCCTGGAAAAGTATTATCAGGCCTAATTAAAAGAATAAATAAAGAAGTAAAAGTATTGAATATAGATGCGGTTGAGGATATTCAAGATATTAAAATATGATAAATTTAGAAAATAAAAACATAATTTTAACAGGTGCAACAGGCGGTATAGGAAATTCAATAGTTGATACATTGACAGGTTTAAATGCAAATCTTCTTGTAACTGGAACTAACGAAGAAAAGTTGAAAAATTTAAAAAATAAACACAAAAATATAATTGTAATTAAACAAGATATTTCAGCTCATGATGAGATAGAAGAATTTATTAATAAATGTAGCACTGAGATGGATGATAAAATAGATATACTAATCAATAATGCGGGCATTACAAAAGATAATTTAACTATAAGAATGGAAAAAGAGGAATGGGATAAAGTTATTGATATTAATTTAACTTCGACTTTTCTTTTATCTAAATATGTAATTAAAAAAATGCTTAAGAAAAAATATGGTAAAATAATTAATATTACTTCTGTTGTTGGACATACTGGTAATTTGGGACAAGCAAATTACTCAGCATCAAAAGGTGGAGTTTCATCTATGTCTAAAAGCTTGTCATTAGAATACGCAAAAAAAAACATAACAGTTAATTGTATTGCTCCTGGCTTTATAGATACTGCTATGACTGAAAAAATAAACGAAGAGTTCAAGAATCAACTTAAATCAAAAATTCCTTTAGATAGATTTGGCACACCACAAGATATAGCTAATTGCGCAGCCTTTTTATGTTCAGATTTATCGAATTATATAACAGGAGAAACAATACATGTTAATGGAGGCATGTATTTTAGTTGACAAACATAAGTAAATAACTATTAACGTAAAAAAAGGAAAAATACCATGTCAGATGATGTTTCAAGCAAAGTAAAAAAAATTGTAGCTGACCACTTAGGCATAGATGAAGCAAAAGTTACAGAAGAATCAAGTTTTATTGATGACCTAGGAGCGGACAGTTTAGATACAGTAGAATTAGTAATGGCTTTTGAAGAAGAATTTGGTTCAGAAATTTCAGACAGCGAAGCTGAGAAAATTTTAACTGTAGGAGATGCAATTAAATTTATAGAAAGCAAGGCTAATTAGACTTTAATGCTTTCATCCAAAGACGGTAAAATGATAATTTTATCATCCCCGTCTGGAGCTGGCAAAACTACACTAGTTAAAAAAATCTCAAAAGAAAAAAATTATAAAATTTCTATTTCTCATACAACCAGAGAGTCTCGACCTAACGAAACTAATGGAGTCGATTATTTTTTTATATCACAACAAGATTTTCAAAATCTAATCGATAAAAATGCATTTCTAGAATACGCAAACGTATTCAAAAATTTATATGGATCTACTAAGGATCAAGTGTTTAAAAACTTAAATAATGGTTATAATGTTTTGTTCGATATTGATTGGCAAGGGGCTCAACAAATTAAGAACCAAACTTTAAATTATGAACTAGTATCTTTTTTTATATTGCCTCCTTCAAGAGAAGTTCTTCATGAAAGATTAATTTCTCGTGGGGAAAGTAAGCAAGAAATAATTAGAATGAGAATGCAACAATTTGATAAAGATGTTCTGCACTGGAAAGAATATGATTTTGTAGTTATCAATGAAGACTTAAATAAGTGTTATAAGCAAATAATTGGATATCTAGATGGAACAATTGAGTATAATAAATCAGATATAGAAAAGCACATAAAAAAATTGGTTTAATTTAATTCGTTCTCATATTCTTTAGAAATTTTGAAATATGTTAATGGATCAAGATTTTGAGGTCTACATTTTTCGTCTAGATTTAGTTTTTTTATTATTTTTTTAGAGTCATTAAATAAAATATTTAGAGGTTTTTTAATCATTTTACGTCTATTTTGAAAAAAAATATTAGTAACTTTTTCTAAGTTTTTGGAATTGTCAAATCTATAAAATCTTTCTCTAGGTTCAAAATATAATAATGAACTTTTTACTTTAGGTTTTGGAAAAAAATTATTTGGCTCAATATCCATAATTTTTTTTACAGACATTTTCCATTCTGTTAAAATAGTTAATCTGCCATATTTACTTGAATTTACGTTTGCAACAATTCTATCAGCAACTTCTTTTTGAAACATTAAAATAAATTTTTTAAATAAGGCATTTAAGTTATTCAATCTAATCCAATCTATTAGAAGTTTTGCAGAAATGTTATAAGGGAGGTTTCCAAATACTAGACAAGGTTCATTATAAAAATCATTCCATTCGATTTTAAGAACATCTTTGTTTATTAGTTTTATATCTGATTTATATTTATTTTTTAATTCAAGATATAAATTTTTATCTTTTTCAATAGCAAAAAACTTTTTTGGGCTTTTTTTGAGTATTTCTTCAGTTAAGTTTCCAGTCCCGGGGCCGATTTCTATAACTATATTTTCATTAGTAATTTTTCCTAATTCAACAATATATTTAATTATTTCCTTATTTAATAAAAAATTCTGTCCTAAAGATTTTTTTGGACCAAAATTCATCTAATTAAATCAATAAAATTAAATATGTTTTCCAAAGAATTTGTACTTGATTTATTTTTGCCTAGCATTGCTTCATTTGGCCCATGGTCAACAGACAATCTTAAAAATGGAAGGCCCAAAGTAATGTTTGAAGCTTTAAAACCGAATATTGTTTTAAAAGGTGTCAATATTTGATCATGATACATACCTATCACAGAATTATAGGTTGAAATATTTTTTTTTATAAAAAAGGTATCAGCAGAAAAGGGTCCACTGACGTTTATTTTTTTTTTTCTAAGTTTTTTTATGGAAGGTATTATTATCTTAATCTCCTCATTATATTTTGATTTAGTTTCACAATGTGGATTCAAACCAAGTAGGGCAATTTTTGGTTTAATATTAAGATTTTCTTTATAAAAACTATTTATTGCTTCTACGTTATTTATAATTGAATCTTTGCTAATTTTTTTATTTACATCTTTTAAAGGTATATGAGTTGTAACTGGAGAAACAGATAATTTTTTATTAAATATTAACATGACAGGTTTTTTAGATAATTTTTTTATTGATCTATTAAATATGTATTCAGTTACGCCAGGGTATTTATTTTTTAGGAAATGTTTTTTTGAAATAGGACCATTAATTATTATGTCACTTGCACCAGAGTTTAAATAATTCAAACCTACTTTAAAACATCTAGAAATATAATTTTGAGATTTAAAAGAAATTTTTTCGAAAGGCTTTTTAAAATTATAATTTATATCAATTAAATAAATTTTGTTTTTTAATTTAGTATTATTAATATTTATTTCATTAATAATTTCAAAACTTAATTTTTTTTTTAGAGATTTTAGTTGTGACAAAATTAATTTTTTAGATCCTATTAATATAATTGGATAATTTTTTTTTTTCTTTAATGCTATTTTATTTAACACTTTTGATAATATTTCTATAAAAATACTGTTAGGCTCACCAAGAACAATCAATAAAGGTTTTTTAATTTTCACTTATAAATATCCTTTTTTTAATTTTGTTGAAATATATGTAACCAAATTTATTTAACTCTTTTTCAGTTTCTAAATTAATTAACTTATTAAGTTCTTGCTCCAGATTAATTTTTTCTTTTATTTTTCTTCTTTCATTTATTTTTAAGATCAAAAACCCATTATTAGTTTTAATTGGTTTAGTTATTTTTTTCTGCATTTTAATTTGTGAATATATTTTTTTTGATATTTGGCTTGATTTAACCCAGCCCAGTTTTCCACCAAAATTTTTACTATCAGAAATGCTAAATATACTTGCCGCAGCTTCAAATCCAGATTTATCAATTTCTGAATATATTTGATTGTTTAATTCTTCAAATGTTTTATTAGGCTTAACTTCAAATAATATTTCACTTAAATTCAACTCTTCAATTTCATTTTTTTGATTTTCAATTTGTTTTTTTAACTTAATGGTATCTATTTTTATTTGAGATTTAAATCTATTATAAATAAATTCTCTCCAAAGATTATCAATTGTAAAATTTTTTTCAAAAAAACTGTATTCTAAGTTAATTTCATTTAATTTAATTTTAAAAGTATCTTTGCTATCGTAATTAGTGTTAGAAATGAAATTGTCTATAAATTTTGATCCAATATTATCTTGATTAAGATCAAAGAACTTGCGTAATTCTATTTCTTTAATTTTTCTATTTTCTAGGGAACTTAATGAAATTTTATTAATTTGATCATTAGAGAGATTATTTAGCTTTGGATTTAAAAAAATTAAAAATTTTTTTTCGTTTTCTAAATCTATATTAGTTATAATTTCATCACTTATTTTAATGAGAATTTTAGAATTAATTTTGGCAACCGCCACACTTATAAAAGTTAGCAAAAATAATAAAGTAAATATAATATATTTTTTTTTATTATTTATCATTTAGAGCGGGAGAATCTACAGTTCCAAAAGGAATGAATGAAATTTTAAATAAAATATTTTTACCTGAGTTAATCGAGTCTTCTTGATAAAATTGTTTGTTGTAAATAACTGACGCTTCCAAACAGTCATTTTTATATGCATAAATTAAATTATAATAGTTTGTTATATTTTTATCTATGTTTTTGCTAGTTTCAAAGGCTATAGAATTTGATTTATTAAAATCTAATTTTGTATAATTCGTTAAATAACTTTCATCTCCGATTAAATTACTTTTTTCCATATATTCAATAGAAGTCTTGAATCTATCCCCATTATAATTTGCAGATACCAGACTATAATTGGTTTCACTTAAATTTTGATCTATAGAAAAATTATAATCTAATGAGAGATTTTCAGTAATGTTTATTCCAGAATAACCAATTAGATCCGATGTTTTTTTACCTAAAGATGAACTAGTTGGTAAATCTTTATCTTCTTTATTTCTAAAATTCATTGCAAGACCAAGTTTTATTTTATCTTCATTTATATTGTTTTGATTTTTGTATTCTAAGCCAAAAGTAGCCGAAGCTCCACTTTCTACAGTGATATTATTGCCGTTTATTCTATCTAAAAGAAATAAATCTTGAAATCTTATTAGTGTTTTTTCATTCTTAAGATTAATACCTTTATAAGGACTGTATCTAAAAGAAGTTATTGGAGTAAGAAATTGTTTACTATTCTTGTCTTCTTTAAAAAGTGGGTATTTAAAATTAAGCAATATTGATCCTATAATATTATAGCTGTCATCTTCTTTATATGTGTTCGATAGATCACCATAAGTATTAACATTTCTTATTAATAATTTTAATTCTTTGTCTAAATTACTTATTTGATCTTGATTATTCGAAGAAAAGATAAAGTCATTAACAATATCCATTTCATCTACATTTGTATTATATTTTCTATAATTTCCTCTAGAGCTAAAACTTAATTTATCAAATATACTATCAGTAATAACAGTATCTTTTATAAATTTATACCTAGGCATTGAATATTCATATCTATCACTGCTTGTTTTTGATAAATCCTCAATTATATTTAATGAAGAAGAAAAACTATAATCTTCAGAATATTTTTCATAAGATAATGATGAATTAAGAACACTATAATTTTCGATTAAAGGTGATTTAATTTGATATTTTTTTAGATAATCTTTATCAGATACAGTTTCTATTTTCATCTCGTAAAATGAATTTTTAATTTCACCTGATAAGGTTGAAAAAAAGTGAGCATTAGTATTATTTTTTTTATTAAAACTAAAATCAGTAATCCAATTTGCATTTTCAAATACCTGTCTGTATTCTGTTTGAACAAATAGATTGTTATTTGTATAAACTCTAGGTGATATTGTCATATCTCTATCATGGTCTATTGCATTAAAATATGGAATTTGGGTTGAAAAACCTAAGTTACTACTATTAATGAATTCAGGAAATAAAAATCCAGACTGTCGTTTAACTGTTGGGTCAGGATGAAAAAAATAAGGAAAATATGCAACTGGAACATCATAAATTTCTAACCATGCATTTTTATATTCTATTCTTTTTTTTTCTTTTTTGTGCTTCACTTCTTCTGCAGATATTGACCATGCAGGACACTTTCCATCTATTTTTTTACAAGTAGTGAAACTACTTTTTTTCATCGTTGTTTCAGATCTGTTGGTAATGATGTATCTTCCAATTAATCTGGGATCATTTTCAGAATTTCCAAATGTATTTTTATTTAACTTTAACGCAAAATCAGAACCTATTAATTCATTCGAATTTAAATCTACATAACCATTTATTAACTCTAATGAATTATTTTCTACATCAGACAATTTTATATTTTTAGATTTAAAAATCTTTTTTTCTAAATTTAAATTAAGACTAGAAAGTTCAAATCTATTATTTAAATTGTCGGTGATGGTTGTAGGTTCTTTAGTATAAAAAATACTTTTATTTCTATTAAAAAAAATATCTTTTGCAAGTATAAGATAGTCTTCTTCATAATTTATCTTTGTTTTACCTAAACTTTTAATTAATTGATTTGTCGCCGAAAAAATAATCTTTTCTGAAAAAATTTCGTAATTATTTATAAAATCTTTTAAAACTATATTTTCGTTAATTTCTAGAATTTCTTTATTTTTATTAAAAGATGAGTTTCTACCAGTAATTTTTAAAATGGTATTTATATTAGATGTATCTAATAAACTAGCTTCAGTATTTTCAAAAGAATAAATAATATTTTTTTCTCTGTCAAAAATAATTTTTTTACTAGAAACTTTATAGTTTTTACTTTTATCTAAAAAAATAACATTTCCTTCAATTTGAATTGACTGATTTAATTTATTATACTTTGCCTCTCTTCCTTCGATTGTTATATTTTTTCCATCAGTTATACTTACAGAACCAGAGGCAGTTATTAAATTTCCTTTTTCTTTAATATCTACTACTTCAGCATTTATTATAACATCATCAGCTAAGGACTGATTAAAACTTACAAATAAAATAAAAATAAATGTGATTATTTTAAAATTAATAGTTCTATTTTTCATTTATATTTACAATTCCTACCATACAACTTAAAAATAAGATCAAATTTGGTAACCATATAGCAATTAAGATTGGAAGCTTATTGTTTGCTCCCAATAAACCAAAAAAATAATATATATAGTACATTATGACTGATAACAATATTCCAAAAATAATAACAAAACTTTTCGATTTTATAAAACGAATATTAAACATTAGCACACAGGATAAAAGTAGAAAAATTAATAGACTAAATGGTAGCGAAAGAATCTTACTTATGTAAATTTCAATATCTAAAATTGATAATCCTACATTTTCAAAATCTTTCCTTTGTTTTAGTAGTTTAAAAATATCTAATGACTCTAAATTTGAAAATAGAGAATTTATTTTAATGTAATCAAAATTAGTTTTTATTTGTAAGTTTGAAACAGCTTTTTTTGTTCCATCATCATTAAAAATAACAGCTTCTTTAAAACTCCAAATATTTGTTGTTATATCAGCTTCTTTTGCAATTATATTGTCCAGATTCCTAAAATCCGTGTCATATTTTGCAATTACTATATTTCTAAGCTTATTATTATCTATTTCCTCAGAGTGTATTATTAATGTTTGGTCTTCTAATTTATCTTTTATCCATAATCCATTTTCATTAATAACCGCAAGATATTTTTGGTCATCAGTATATTTATTTTTGAATTCTAAATAAATTTGCTTCATGTTTGAGGACATAAAATGAAATACTGTGATTAAAGCTATTCCAATTACAAAAACTAATAAAGAAAGGTGAAAAATTATTTTTAAATTATTAATTCCGTTGTTTTTAAATATTAAAATTTCATCATTATCTTGAAATTTCATGAAAAAAAATTGAGTTGTTATTAATATAATAAATGGAAATATTTCAAATAAGATTGAAGGAAAGTTTAATATTGTTAGAAGAATAGGTAGTCCAATTCCAATTTCATCATTATTGCTAAAAAACTTTAATTCTTCTAAAACATTTAGAACAAATATAAGTGAAGAAAAAACTAATGTAATATAAATAAATCTTATTATGTAAATATTGTAAATATGCTTAACATAAATTTTATTATACATAGCGCTAAATACTTTTTTTGTTTAATTCAAATATCGCCAAGTAAGTAAAAATAAATATTATAAGAGGCAATAAAATAAATATAAGATTATTATTTAATGAAAGATTTAAAAATTCAGAATTAACTTCTGATACAACAATAAAGCATATACCTATAAGAAAAATTAAAAATCTAAAAAGAGTGTTTTTAGGATTTTTATCATTTGTAAAAATTAGTATAGTTGAAAGCACACCCAGTACTACAATATACAACTGCTTAACTGACCTATTAAATATTTCTTTAAAACTTTTAATTGCTGAGTCTTCTGAGCAGGTGAAAATAGGTAAAAAATAATTTTCTTTTTTTCCAAATAGAAAATTATTCATACAGGAAATTAAAATTTTTGAATCTATTTCCTGTATTTTTGGAAGTGTAGTGGATTTAGTTTTTAAATTTGAAAGATTAAAAGTTGTACTATTAAATTTGATAACTTTAGTGTTGTAATAATCTTTATCGGTAAGATCTAAAATTTGACCATAATTTAAAACCAAAAATTTATCTGAACCTCTTTCAATAATTTTCCCAGATTTAGCAGATATGATTTGATTGTTAGAAGCACTAATATTATCTTTTAAAAATATGTTTTTTAAATTCCTATCATCATCAATACTTTCAACAAAGATTGTAAAATTCTTAACCGTGTCTATGAATTTTTTTTCAGTAATTAAAGATGAAAACAGATCAATTTTCGATGATCTTATAAAATCTCTCGAATAATCTTGTGACTTTGGAATTAAGAAGTAAACAACTGAAATTTGTATTATAGTGAATACAATTGAAACTTTAAAAATAAAATTTACTAACCTGAGTTTACTTATCCCATTGGTCCAAAATATTAATATTTCATTGTTAGACTGATATTTTATAATTATATAAAATAGACTTATAAAATATGAAAAAATGATTATTTTTGAAAAAATTTTTGGGAAGTTTAACGAGATAAATGCAAAATATACCTTAAAACCGTGGCCATCTTTTGAAATAAAATCTAAATAATTAACTGACTGAATAATCCAAACAATTAGGGATAAACTTAAACTTACAATTAAAAAAAAGCTTATTATATCGTATAAAAACTTTCTAAAAATTATTTTTTCCATTGAATTTTTCTTTTTTGAAACATATATAGTACAACCTATACTATATTTAATATAAATGAGCGTAAAAATAAATTATTTAGATAGCAAAAAAAGTTCTAATAAGAACAAGGCAATATTTGTATACCCGGATACAAAAATGTCAGGATTTAAGGGAGAATTTGACGATAAAATTAATCAAAAATTAGTTAATTTTTTAAAAAAAAACAAGAATACAAAAGATAATAAGATAATTTCATTAAATCAAGATTTTGATCAAAAATTGATTATTATTTTTTTAGCAAAAGAAAATGATGAATTAGAGTCTGAAAAACTAGGGGCTAAGTTTTTTGATTTTGTAAAAAATAATGAAGTTAATGACATTTATATTAAAACACCATTATTTGAAAGTTCAAAAAAAAAATATAACATAAATTATAATTCATTTATTCATGGAGCGGAGCTTAAATCTTATGAATTTAATTTATATAAAACAAAAAAAAATAACAAAAATATAAATTTTACTGTTGACAAAATTAATATTTCTCAAAAAGCAAAAAAATTGGATTCCATTTTAAGTGGTGTAAATTTTACAAGAGATTTGGTTTCTGAACCAGGAAATATTTTACATCCAGATGAATATGCAAAAAGATTAATTAAGTTAAAAAAATTTGGACTAAAAGTAATAGTCTACGACAAAAAAAAATTAAAGAAAATGGGATGCAATGCTCTACTAGGAGTTGGCCAAGGAAGTATAAGAGGATCATATCTTGTAACTATTGAATGGAAAGGAAATAAATCAAAATCAAAACCTTTAGCATTTGTTGGAAAAGGAGTTTGTTTTGATACTGGTGGTTATTCGCTAAAACCAGCAAGATTTATGGAAGATATGACTTATGATATGGCAGGCTCAGCAGCTGTAGTAGGTTTAATGAAAACTTTAGCTTTAAGAAAAGCAAAAGTAAATGCTGTGGGTGTAGTAGGCCTTGTTGAAAATATGGTAAGTGGAAACGCCCAAAGACCGGGTGATATTGTAAAATCTTTTAGTGGAAAAACTATAGAAGTATTAAATACTGATGCAGAAGGTAGATTAGTTTTAGCAGACGCTTTAACTTTTACTGAAAAAAAATTTAAACCTAAATTCATGGTTGATTTAGCAACTTTAACTGGTGCTATAATTGTTTCTTTGGGTTCAGAGTATGCAGGACTTTTTTCTAACGATGACAAACTTTCAAAACAATTACTAGAAGCTGGCAAAAGAGTTGATGAAAAATTATGGAGAATGCCTCTTCACAAAAACTTTGACAAACTTATGGATTCTAAAAATGCAGATATGCAAAATATAAATTATGTAGGAGGTGCTGGCTCAACAACAGCAGCGCAATTTTTACAAAGATTTATTTTAAACAAAACTCCTTGGGCTCATCTAGATATAGCTGGGATGGCTTTTTCAAAGTATGGAGGCGCTCTGAATTCAAGTGGAGCAACAGGATATGGTGTAAGATTGCTAAATCGATTAGTTGAGGAAAATTATGAGTAGTTTAGAACAAACTTTATCAATAATTAAACCAGATGCAGTTGAGAGAAATTTACAAGAAGAAATAAAAAAATATTTTATAGAGAATGATTTTCTCATTAAGGATCAAAAAAAAATACATATTTCAAAAAATGAAGCTGAAGAATTTTATAAAGTACATCAGTCAAAGCCATTTTATGGAGAACTTTGCAACTATCTATCATCAGGCCCAATAGTTGTTATGATACTTGAGAAAGAAAATGCCGTTCTTGAAAATAGAAAACTTATGGGTGCAACGGATCCAGCAAAAGCCGAAGCAGGAACTCTTAGAAAAAAATATGGAATTTCTATTGATAAAAACTCAGTACATGGATCTGATAGCTTAGATAATGCCAAAATAGAAATAGATTTTTTCTTTAAATCTTAGATAAAACTTTATTTATTGCTTTTGGATAAAGTTTATTTTCTTGTAACAAGATCCTATTTGCTAAACTTTCTGCAGTATCAAATTTAAATATCCTAACCTTTTTTTGAAGAATGATTTTTCCCGAATCTAATTTTTCACTTACAAAATGAACAGTACACCCGGAAAATTTTTCTCTATTATTGATAGCTCTTTTATATGTATTTAAACCCTTATATTTTGGCAATAAAGATGGATGTATATTGATAATTTTATTTTTGAATTTTTTTATAAAATTTTTACTCAATATTTTCATAAACCCAGCTAAAAATATAAATTTAATCTTATTTTTTTTTAAATGTTTTAAAATTTGAATTTCAGCTTTTTTTATATTTTTATAACTTATAGTTTTAAAATTTATCTTATTTTTTTTTGCAAAAACTAAACCATGTGCATTACGCCTATTACTTATTACTAATTTTATATTAATTTTAGATGTATTTTTTTTAGAAAATTTTAAAATTGATTTTAAATTAGTTCCACGGCCTGATATAAAAACAGCACAGCTTATTTTGCTTTTACCAATCAATTTTACCATTCAGTAAAACTTTAGATTTTCCTTCAATTATTTTTCCAATTACATATGGAGAATATTTTTTTGGAAAAAATTTTTTTATTCGATTAAATTTTTTACTATTAATTATTAAAATAAATCCTACACCGCAATTAAATGTTTTTAACATTTCTTTATCAGAAATTTTATTTTTTTTTAACCATGAAAAAATATTCTTAGGTTTAATTTTATTTAAATTTATTTTTGCGCACATATTTTTTGGAATTATTCTAGCTATGTTATTTTTAATGCCTCCTCCTGTAATATGAGCGCATCCATTAATTAATTTTAAATTAATCAATTTACCAATTTCTTTGACATAAATTTTTGTTGGTTCTAGTAGCCATTTTTTTAATTGTTTATTTTTTTTAAAGTTTATTTTATTTTTTTTTAATAAATACCTAACTAAAGAAAAGCCATTAGAATGTAAACCTGAAGATGGAATAGCAATAACAAGATTATTTTTTTTTATTTTTTGTGAATGCAAAATTTTGTTTTTCTCAACTAATCCAACACAAAAACCAGCTATGTCAAACTTTCCTTTTGTATAAGTTTCTGGCATTTCAGCGGTTTCTCCTCCAACTAATTCGCACTCACTAATTTTACAACCTTTATGAATACCTTTAAAAATATTTTTTAATTTTTTTTGATCAATTTTATTTATTGATATGTAATCTAGAAAGACAAAAGGTTTTCCTCCTTGGACCAATATATCATTCACGCTCATTGCGACCAGGTCAATACCAATGGTATCAAATTTATTATATTCGTTGGCAATTTCAATTTTAGTTCCAACCCCATCTGTGGCAGCTACAAGATGAACATTTTTTAATTTGCTAGGTAATTTTGTTACTGATCCGAAATTACCTATGTTATTATTTTTAGGGTTTTTGCTTTGTTTTGAAGTTATTTTGGATATAAATCTAATGAATTTGTCTGCAGATCTAATATTAACTCCACTTTTAGCATATGTTAAGTTATTTGACATATAAATCTTATGAAAAAATTATTTAAAACATTTCTATACAATTTTTTTGTATTATTTTTTATTTATTTATTTCTTTTTTCCACAAATGAGGTTTATGCAAATACGTATAAAATTGAAAATATTGAGGTTTCAAATGAATATAACACAAATTTTAATAAAGAAGATGTTATAGATAAAGCATTTGTAAATGCTTATGAGATATTAATTAATAAAATAACTATTTCAACAGACCACGAATCTCTTAAAGGACAAAATTTAAAGATGATAAAAAGTTTTGTTGAAAGTTTTTCAATTGTGAATGAAAAATTTGAAAATAATAAATATTTTGGAATTTTTGAAATAGATTTTAATAAAAAAAAAATTCAATCTTTTTTAAGAAGTAAAAATATATTTCACTCAAGAATGGAAGAAAAAGATATTTTATTTATTCCAGTATATATAAATTTAGATGAAGATAGTTTGCTTCTATTTAACGAAAATCCTTTTTACAAAAATTGGAATTATGAAAATGAAAATCATTTTTTATTAAAATATATTTTACAAAGTGAAGATCTAGATGATTATAAAATAATTAAGGATAGAATTGCATTTATTGAGAATTATGATTTTAACGAAATTATTTCAAAATATGAAATAAATGAAAATTTTATAATTTTTATAGTTTTTCAAGATAAAAAATATTTCAAAACATTTTCTAAATTTAATGTAAATGCGATTAAATCCAATTTTAAATTAGAATTTGAAAAATTTGATTTTCATGATGATGATAAAGTAAAAAAAATAATTAAATCAATGAAAATTAGATATGATGATGAGTGGAAAAAAATTAACTTAATCAATTCTTCAATAAAACTAAATATTCAATTAAATTTAAATTCTAAAAATATTCTCTTTATAGAAAAAATTGAAAAAATTTTAAGTAAAATCGAAATTATTGAAAAATATTATATTAGTTTTTTTGATAATGAGATAACCAGATTTTCAATTCTTAGCAATAGTACACCAGATAAACTTAAAAAAGAATTTGAGAAATTTGATATAAAAATATCTATCGAAAACAATATTTGGAATTTAAATGAATAAATTAAATCAAACTTTATTAAAATTTGAATTAGAACAAAATTTTGCTTATGACGACTACTTTGTATCTAAATGTAATTATTTTGCCTTTAATTTAATTGAGTCTTGGCCCAAATGGGAAAAAAATATTTTAAATATATATGGAGAAAAATTTTCAGGTAAAAGTCACCTTTCTCAAATTTTTAAAAAAAAAAACAAGGCATTAATTATAAAAAATGATGAAATAAATGATGATTTTTTTAAAAAAATAAGATTTCATGAAAATATTATTTTAGATAATTTAGAATATGTTAATGATCAAAATATACTTTACTCCATTTTTAACTTTGTCGAACAGTTTAATAAGTATTTAATTATAAATTCTATAGACCCCATTAGTTCTGTTAATTTTTCATTACCCGATTTAAAATCGAGAATCAAAAACTGTATATTTGCTAAAATTGACAAACCTGATGATAACATGATTTTTGCATTAATTTTAAAACACTTTTCAGATAGACAAATAAAAATTGAGAAAAAAATTATTGAATATATAACTAAAAGGATTGAAAGGTCGTATGGAAAAATATTAGATTTTATATATAAGGTTGATCAATTTAGTTTGATTAATAAAAAATCTATAGATTATAAGGTGATAAAAAAAATTTTAGAGGAATAATTGAATAAATATAGAACTCATAATTGTGGAGAATTAAATAAAGATTTTATTAAAAAATCAGTCTTGCTATCAGGCTGGCTTCATAAAAAAAGAGATCATGGAAATTTATTATTTATTGATTTAAGAGATAATTTTGGAATTACACAATGCATTGCAGATAAAGATAATAAAAATTTTTCTGATTTAGAAAAAATACCTCTCGAAACAGTAATAAAAATAGAAGGAACTGTTTTGCGAAGATCAAATGAAACTATAAATAATGAACTGCCAACTGGTGAAATAGAAATAAAAATTGAATCTTTTGAAATTTTAGGAAAAACAAAAGAGCTACCATTGCCAGTTTTTTCAGATCAAGAATATGCTGAAGAAATAAGATTAAAATATAGATTTTTAGATTTAAGAAGAAAAAAAATCCATAGCAACATAATTTTTCGATCAAAAGTGATTTCATTTATTAGAAAAGAAATGGAAAAACTTGGTTTTAACGAATTTCAAACCCCCATACTAACATCGTCTAGCCCCGAGGGAGCAAGAGATTTCTTAGTTCCAAGCAGATTAAATCCAGGTAAATTTTATGCACTACCGCAGGCCCCTCAACAATTCAAACAGCTAATAATGGTATCAGGATTTGATAGGTATTTTCAAATTGCTCCTTGCTTCAGAGATGAAGACTCCAGAGCAGACAGAAGTCCCGGAGAATTTTATCAATTAGATATTGAAATGTCATTTGTAGAACAAGAAGATGTTTTTGGTGTGGTTGAAAAGTTAATGGTAAGTTTATTTAAAAATTTTTCTAAAAAAAAAATGTTGTTTGAAAAATTTCCTAGAATTCCATTTAAAGAGGCAATGAGTAAATACGGTACTGATAAACCAGATTTAAGAAATCCATTACTTGTGTATGATATTTCAAAAGTATTTAAAAGAGATGATGTAAAATTTGAAATTTTCAAAAAATTATTTAAATCTGGCTCCTTAATTAAATCAATTGTAACAAAAAAAACTAACACTAAACCTAGAAGCTTTTTTGATAATATTGACAAATGGGCAAAAGAGCAGGGATGGAGTGGTTTAGCATATTTTTCTATTGAAAAAGATGAAAACGGAAAAATTTTTGGAAAAGGACCAGTTGGGAAATTTTTTTCAGAAGACTCTTTAAAAGAAATAATGAAAATAACTTCTGCTGAAATAGGAGATAGTATTTTTATGTCTTGCAGTAAAGAGAGCGAAGTTCATGATATTATGTCTAAATCTAGAAATAAAATAGGAGAAGATTTAAACATTATTGATCAAAACTCTTTTGCATTTTGTTGGATAACTGATTTCCCAATATTTGAATTAGATAAAGAAACATCAAGGATAAATTTTAGCCACAATCCTTTCTCAATGCCTCAAGGTGACTTGAAAAATTTAGATTTATCAAACCCATTAGAATTAAAGGCTTACCAATATGATATAGTTTGTAATGGAGTAGAGTTATCATCTGGAGCTATCAGAAATCATATACCTGAATTAATGTATAAACTTTTTGCTATTGCCGGTTATGATAAAAATACAGTTAATGAAAAATTTAGTGGAATGATCAATGCTTTAAGTTATGGAGCACCGCCGCATGGAGGAATTGCGCCAGGTATAGATAGAATTGTAATGTTACTGGCAAATGAAAAAAATATAAGAGAGGTTACAATGTTTCCAATGAATCAAAATGCACAAGATTTGATGATGAATGCTCCATCTGATGTGAATGAAAAACAGCTTAAAGAATTAAATCTAAAAATTTTGGATAAAATAAAATAAATTATTTTTTCTTACCTTTTAAATTCAGCTTTATATCTGAAAGGTCAACTAATTTTTTTCTATAATTGTTTCTAACAAAGCCTTTGCTAGTAATGTCTTTAACTAATTTAAAAAACTGACTTTGTTCATCAT
>QCLN01000011.1 GCA_003214525.1 Pelagibacteraceae bacterium AG-414-M23
CCACTGCAGATGATTGTTAAAAATAAAAATAGAAATTTTAAGCAATCAATAGCAATAAATGAAATATCTATTTTACGTCAAAGCAGGCAGGCGGTATCTGTTTCAATAAAAAATGGTTCAAAAAATATTATAAAAAAACTAAGAGGAGATGGTCTATTAGTTTGTACGCCAGCAGGAAGCACCGCTTATAATCTCTCTGTGCATGGGCCAATTTTAAACTTAAATTCAAACAAACTTGCCATATCACCAGTGAGCCCTTTTAGGCCTAGAAGATGGAAAGGAAAAATAGTTAGCAATAAATCTAAAATAATTATTAAAAATTTAAATCCTAAGAAAAGACCAATTAGTGCTGTTGCTGACAATGTTGAAGTTCGCAACGCCACGGAAATAAAAATTAGTGAAAATAAAAAAATTATTTTTAACCTTCTTTACAATAAAAACAAATCTATTGAGAAAAAAATTAAAATTGAACAATTAAGAAAAGAAGTGGGCAAATCTTAAGTGGTGCCCCCACACGGACTCGAACCGCGGACCTACTGATTACAAATCAGTTGCTCTACCAGCTGAGCTATAGGGGCATGGAATGTTTTTTAATCTGAATTTGAATAAGATCAAGTTATTTTTTGCTCGTATTTATTTGATGAAATACAATAGCCGCGCTATTTGAGAGATTTAGACTTTCTATTTTGTTATTTATTTCAATTTTTATTATAAAGTCCAGATACTTTTCGGTGTGTTTTTTCATTCCGTAACCTTCAGATCCAAAAACTAATACATTATTTCCGTCCCATTTTATGTCTGAGAGACTTTTATCACCTGAAGTATCAAATCCATAAATCCAGAAATTTTTTTCTCTTAATGATTTTAAAGTAGAATTTATGTTTGAAACTATAAATATATTTAAGTGCTCCATGCTCCCGCTAGCAGCTTTATACATAAGCTTACTTGTTTCAGGATAGTCTCTTTCTCTAATTATTAAACCATCAATATTAAATGCACTGGCGCTTCTTATAATTGATCCAATATTTCTTGGATCAGTAGCCCCCGCAAGACACACAAGATTTAGTTTTTCCTGATTTTTAATATATTCCTTAAGCTCTAAATTTTCTAATTTTTCAACTTCAGCAACAAAACCTTGATGTAAAATATTTTCATTTCTGCAATAATTGTCTAATTCCTTTTTTGTTTTGTAAAAAATTTTTAGATCTTTAAGAAGATTATTGTTTGGACTTTCTCTATGTATGGTTTTTTTACTTTCTTCTGTTAAAAATATTTTAAGAACTTTTCTTCTATTATTTTTAAGAGCTTCAATAACCGGGTGTTTTCCTACAATAAAATATGATGATTTATTCATTTTGCCTTTATTTTACACGTTTTTTGTTAGATTTTACCATAAATTCTAATATTGCAATTATAAGATAAAAATATATAAACCGCCTGTTGTTTGAGCTTTATTAAACATGTGGACACTCTTCCATTAAGTTTTTTGGGAGGGGTACCAAAGCGGTCAAATGGGGCGGGCTGTAAACCCGTTGACTTCGGTCTTCGAAGGTTCGAATCCTTCCCCCTCCACCATTTAATATTGTTTAAATAGGAGCGAGTACTTGGGTTTGCGGGTGTAGTTCAGTGGTAGAACACTAGCCTTCCAAGCTGGTTGCGTGGGTTCGATTCCCATCACCCGCTCCAAAATGTAAAAAAAAATTATAAGTGAGGTAAAAAATATAATGTCTAAAGAAAAGTTTAATAGAACGAAGCCACATTGTAATATTGGAACAATTGGCCACGTCGACCACGGTAAAACAACTCTTACAGCGGCAATAACAAAAGTATTGTCAGAAACTGGAGGAGCGAAATTTACTGCATATGATCAAATTGATAAAGCGCCTGAGGAAAAAGAAAGAGGAATAACTATTTCTACTGCTCACGTTGAATATGAAACAGAAAAGAGACATTATGCTCACGTAGACTGCCCAGGTCATGCTGACTATGTAAAAAACATGATTACTGGTGCGGCACAGATGGATGGAGCAATATTAGTAGTTAATGCTGCAGACGGACCAATGCCTCAAACAAAAGAACATATACTTTTAGCAAGACAAGTTGGTGTACCTGCAATTGTAGTATTTTTAAATAAAGTTGATCAAGTTGATGATAAAGAGATGATAGATTTAGTTGAAGAAGAAATTAAAGAACTTCTAACTTCTTATAAATTTCCAGGAGATAAAACTCCTATAATCAAAGGCTCAGCATTAGCGGCAGTTGAGGGCAAAGATGAAGCAATTGGTAAAAATGCAATTATGGAATTAATGAAAGCTGTTGATGAATTTATTCCTCAACCTGATAGACCAAAAGACAAACCTTTCTTAATGCCAGTTGAAGATGTTTTTTCAATTTCCGGAAGAGGAACTGTAGTAACAGGAAGAGTTGAACAGGGAGTTGTTAAAACTGGTGAAGAAATAGAGATAGTTGGTATTAGAGAAACAAAAAAATCTGTTTGCACAGGTGTTGAGATGTTTAGAAAAATTTTGGACACAGGGGAAGCAGGAGATAATATAGGAGCACTTTTAAGAGGTGTGGAAAGAGAAGACGTTGAAAGAGGTCAGGTTTTATGTAAGCCGGGCTCAGTTACACCACACACTAAATTTGAAGCTCAAGCATATGTGTTGAAAAAAGAAGAAGGTGGAAGACATACTCCATTCTTTACAAAGTATAGACCTCAGTTTTATTTTAGAACTACAGATGTAACTGGTGAAGTAGAATTACCATCAGGCACTGAAATGGTCATGCCAGGTGATGATGCTAAATTTACTGTTAAACTAATCACTCCAATTGCAATGAGCGAAAAATTAAACTTTGCAATTAGAGAAGGTGGTAGAACAGTAGGAGCTGGAGTTGTAACTAAAATTATAGAGTAAAACTCCATAGGAGTGTAGCTCAATTGGTAGAGCGCCGGTCTCCAAAACCGGAGGTTGGGGGTTCGATTCCCTCCGCTCCTGCCACTAAAAGTTAGACAAAGTATATGAAAAACCCTTTAAAATTCTTTCAGGAAGTTAAAAATGAAGCCTTCAAAGTTTCGTGGCCAACATCAAAAGAAACTATTCAAGGATCATTAATGGTTGCGGCAATGGCTATTATAGCATCAATATTTTTTCTACTTTTAGATCAAATTTTAAAATTCTTTTTAGAAATAATTTTGAATGTGAGTTTTTAATGTCAAATTGGTTTATAGTTCAGTCCCATTCAAGCTTTGAAAACAAAGTCGCACAACAAATTAAAGATGAGGCGGATAAATCAAAAGTTTCAGATAAAATAGAAGAAATCATTGTTCCTACTCATGATGTAACAGAAGTAAGAAGAGGTAAAAGAGTTCAAAGAAAGAAAAAATTCTTTCCTGGCTATGTTCTAATAAAATGCGAGATGAGTGATGATATTTATCATATGATTAAAGGCTTAAAAAAAGTAAGTGGTTTTTTAGGCTCTAAAGGTACACCAGTGCCCGTATCTGATAAAGAAATAGAAAAGATTTTAGGTGAAATAAAAGATGGTGTGGTTCAGCCAAAATCTGGTATAGATTACGCGATTGGTGAAAAAGTTCAGGTGATAGACGGACCATTTGCTTCTTTTAGTGGTTTAGTAGAGGAAATTGATGAAGATAAATCTAAACTGAAAGTTTCAGTTTCAATTTTTGGAAGACCAACCCCTGTAGAGCTTGAATTCAACCAAGTAGAAAAGGCAAGTTAATGGCAAAAAAAGAAATTGCAGGTTTTGTAAAATTACAAATTAAAGGTGGTCAAGCAAATCCAGCCCCACCAGTAGGACCAGCGTTAGGTCAAAGAGGAATTAATATAATGGATTTTTGCAAAGCTTTTAATGAGAAAACAAAAGGTTTGATGGGTAAGCCTGTTCCAGTAATTATAACTGTTTACAAGGACAAGAAATTTGATTTTGTAATTAAAACTCCTCCTGCAACTTATTTTATAAAAGAAAAACTTAAATTAAAAAGCGGTTCATCTGAGCCAGGCAGAAATATTGTAAAATCTATTACCACAAAACAATTGGAAGAAATTGCTAAAGAAAAAATGACAGACCTAAATGCTCATGACATAAACCAAGCAGTAAAAATCATTGCTGGGTCAGCAAGATCAATGGGAATTGAGGTAAAAGAATAATGAAATCAAAAAGATACAAAAATTTATTAAAAATTGAAAAAGATTTGTCTTCTAAACCACTAAAAGATCTACTTACAAAAATTAAAAAAAATTGTACAACAAAGTTTGATGAGTCTATTGATTTAAATCTTCAAATAAATAACAAGCAAAAAAAAGGTGAAGTAAATATTAGAACAATAGTAAATATGCCTTCAGGCACAGGTAAAAAAATTAAAGTTGCAGTGTTATGTGAGGATGGAAAAAAAGCTGAGGCGGAAAAAGTGGGAGCAGATATGGTAGGCGGTGATGATTTAATAGAAAAAATTAAAGGTGGCGAACTTAATTTTGAAAAATTAATTTGTACACCAAAAATGATGATTGGCTTGTCAAAACTTGGAAAAATTTTAGGTCCCAAAGGATTAATGCCAAATCCAAAACTTGGCACTGTCACAGATAATATAGAAGAAGCTGTAAAAAATGCTAAAGCAGGGCAAGTGGAGATAAAAAATGATAAAGATGGAAATATTGGCCTAAGTTTAGGAAAAAAATCATTTTCTGATGATAAAATTTTATCAAACTACAATGCCATTATTGATGCTTTGGAAAAGGAAAAAGGAAATAGCACCTTCAAGGGTGAAATGATAAAAAGCGTTTATATAACTTCAACGATGGGCATCTCTTACAAACTTAAATTAGATAAACATTTTTAAATGAATAAAGATCAAAAAAAAAATTATATTGAAAAAATGACAACAGACATTGACAAGTCTCAAGCTGTCATTGTTACTCATTATCAAGGTTTAAATATGCCTCAGCTTGATCAACTTAGAAAACAAATGAGAGAACATGGTATATTATTTAAAATAACAAAAAATAGAATAACTAAAATAGCTCTAGAAAAAACAAGAGCTAAAGAATTAAGTAAATTATTTGAGGGACCAACTGCTGTGGCATTGTCTGATGATGCAATTACTTCGGCTAAAATCTTAACTAAGTTTTCAAAAGAAAATTCAAACTTGAAAATCTTAGGTGGAATAATGGGTAATGAGATTCTTGACATTGCAGCAGTAAAAAATGTTGCGACATTACCAACATTAGATGAGGCAAGAGCCAAAATTGTAGGTATTTTGAGGTCTCCAGCACAAAAATTGACAACGATTTTGCTTGCGCCGGCGACAAAAATCGCTATTTTGGCGAGCGAAAAATCAAAAAAGTAACCAGGGACACAAATTTATTATGGCTGATCTAAATAAAATCATAGATGAATTATCAAGTTTAACAGTTGTTGAAGCTGCTGAACTTTCAAAACAATTAGAAGAAAAATGGGGTGTAACAGCTGCAGCTGCAGTTGCGGCTCCTGCAGCAACAGGTGGGGCTGCACCAGCAGAGGAGAAAGATGAATTTACAGTCGTATTATCTTCAGCTGGAGATAAAAAAATTAATGTTATTAAAGAAATTAGAAGTGTTACATCTTTAGGTTTAAAAGAAGCTAAAGATTTAGTTGAAGGTGCACCCAAAGAAGTTAAAGCTGGTGTTAATAAAAAAGAAGCAGAAGAAATTAAACAAAAATTAGAAGCCGCAGGCGCTAAAGTAGAACTCAAGTAATTAACTTAAATAATTTTATTAAGTTAATAAGCAAAAATATTTAATGGATTTATCTTTTACGGGTAAAAAAAATATTAGAAAAAATTTTGGTAAACTTAAAGAAAGTTTATCAATTCCTAATCTTATTGAAGTTCAAAAGAATTCTTATAAACAATTAACTGAATTTAATTCAAAAATAGAAGCGCATTTAGCCAAAGGTTTTGACCGAGTATTTAAAAGCATTTTTCCTATTGAAGACATCAATGACAAAGCAACACTCGAATATGTTTCCTACAATTTTGATAAGCCTAAATTTGATGTAGAAGAGTGTATATCAAGAGGACTGACTTATTCTGCAGCATTAAAGTGCACTCTAAGATTGGTTGTTTATGAAATAAATCAATTAGACAATACAAAAGAAATTTTATCCGCTAAAGAACAAGAGGTATATATGGGAGAAATACCCATGATGACTAATAGCGGTACGTTTATAATCAACGGTGTTCAAAGAGTTGTAGTTAACCAAATGCACAGAAGCCCAGGTGTGTTCTTTGATCATGATAAAGGAAAATCACATGCAAGTGGAAAATTATTATTTAATTGTAGAGTTATTCCAAATCGTGGATCATGGCTAGATTTTGAATATGATGTTAAGGATTTATTATATTTCAGGATTGATAGAAAAAAAAAAATTTTAGTTAGCACACTTTTATTAGCATTAGGCTATGCAAAGAACGATATCGTAAATGAATTTTACGATAAAGAAAACTATTCTTATGATGAAAAAAATAAAAAATGGAAAACTAAATTTGACCCTGAAAACTATAAATCTAAAAACTTTTCAGAGGAAGTTGTTGATGCAAAAAACAATAAAGTAATAATTAAATCAGGTGAAAAAGTAAATTTTTTAAATGCTAAAAAATTACAAAATGAAGGTTTAAAAGACATTTATGTTTCAAAAGATTCATTAATAGGAAAACTGTTACATAAAAAAATTAATATAGAGGGCTCTGAAGATAAGCTTGATATAGGTACCGAACTAAATGAAGCTATTTTAGATAAATTAATTGAAAATAATATATTTAATATTGAAATATCTAAAACTAATCCAATAAACAAAGGTCCTTATCTATTAATAACTCTATTAAATGATAAAAACGAAACTAAAAATGATGCTATAAATGATATATACAAAGTTTTAAGACCAGGTGAGCCACCGACAATCGAAATAGCATCTCAAATATTCAATAACTTATTTTTTAGCTCTGATAGATATGATCTATCTGACGTTGGTAGAGTAAAAATGAACTCAAGACTAAATTTAACTTGCTCTGATAAAATCACAATTTTAAGAAATGAAGATATTATTTCTATAATTAAAAAAATGCTGGAGCTAAGAGATGGTAAAGATGAAATAGATGACATAGACCATCTAGGAAATAGAAGAATCAGATCTGTGGGAGAGCTTGTAGAAAACCAAGCAAGAATGGGCGTTTACAGAATGGAAAGAGCAATAAAAGAAAAAATGACAACAATTGATGTTGAGTCTGCTATGCCACAAGACTTGATAAATGCAAAACCTTTAACGGTTTCTTTAAAAGATTTTTTTGCTACATCTCAACTTTCTCAATTTATGGATCAAACAAATCCTTTGTCTGAAATTACTCACAAACGTAGGGTTTCTGCCTTAGGACCGGGAGGTCTAACTAGAGAAAGAGCTGGATTTGAAGTAAGAGATGTACATCCAACTCACTACGGAAGAATTTGTCCAATAGAAACTCCAGAAGGACCAAATATTGGTTTAATAAACAGTTTGTCAACTTATTCAAAGATCAACAAATATGGTTTTATTGAGAGTCCATATAAAAAAGTTGAAAATGGGAAAGTTGTCGAAAAAATAGAATATCTTTCAGCAATGGAAGAAACAAAATATACAATTGCACAAGCTAACTCTATATTAGATAAGAACGGTAAATTTGTTGAAGACCTTGTTTCTTGTAGGCAAAATTTAAATTTCATCTTGGCAAAACCAGATAATGTTGATTATGTAGACGTTTCACCAAAACAGCTTGTATCAGTAGCAGCTTCATTAATTCCATTTTTAGAAAATGATGATGCTAACAGAGCTTTAATGGGCTCAAACATGATGAGACAAGCAGTTCCATTAATGAAACCCGAAGCTCCTCTGGTAGGTACAGGAATTGAAAGCGATGTAGCTCTCGACTCAGGAGTTACAATAGTTGCAAAAAGAGACGGCATTGTTGATAAAATTGATGGTAAAAGAATTGTTATAAAAGCTTCTGAAGAAAAAGATTTTTCTAAATCAGGTGTTGATATTTATAATTTACAAAAATTTAAAAGGTCAAATCAAAATACTTGTATTAATCAAAAACCTTTAGTCAGAGTTGGTGACAAAGTAAAATCAGGAGATATTATTGCTGATGGACCATCAACAAAAATAGGCGAACTAGCACTTGGTAAAAATGTTACCGTAGCATTCATGCCTTGGCAAGGATACAACTTTGAGGATTCGATTTTAATTTCAGAAAGATGTGTAACTGACGATGTATTCACATCTATTCATATTGAAGAATATGAAGTTATGGCAAGGGATACAAAGCTAGGTGAAGAAGATATAACCAGAGACATACCAAATGTGAATGAAGAATCTTTAAAAAATTTAGATGAGTCAGGAATTGTATATATTGGTGCAGAGGTGAAACCAGGTGATATTTTAGTTGGAAAAGTAACCCCAAAAGGAGATTCTGCATCCGGACCAGAGGAAAAATTATTAAGATCAATTTTTGGCGAAAAAGCCATTGATGTTACAGATACCTCTTTAAGAATGCCAAGTGGTAGTGGTGGTACAATTGTTGATGTGAGGGTATTTAATAGACATGGTATTGAAAAAGATGAAAGATCAATAATAATTGAAAGATCTGAAATAGAAAGTGTTCAACAAGATAAGCTTGTTGAAGAGGAAATCCTTCAAAGAAGTATAAAACAAACAGCAATTTCAATATTATCGGGTTTAAAAAATCAAAAAAAATTAAAAAACTTAGATGTAAACGAAATAATTGATAAAGAGAAAATACAAAACATAAGTATTAATGATTTATTTAAGATAATTATAAATGAAAAAAATGCTACCGAAGCAATTAGCAAACTAAAAGATCAGTATAATTCAGCCAATCTAGATATACAAAATAGATTTGAGGACAAAGTGTTAAAAATTCAACAAGGCGATGATTTACTACCTAGCGTTATGAAAATGGTTAAAGTTTTCGTAGCTATGAAAAGAAGGTTAAGACCTGGCGATAAAATGTCAGGAAGGCATGGCAACAAAGGTGTAGTAAGTAAAATTGTTCCTGTTGAAGACATGCCTTATATGGAAAGCGGCCAGCCAGTTGATATAGTTTTAAATCCACTGGGAGTGCCTAGTAGGATGAATGTTGGTCAAATTTTGGAAACTCATTTAGGATGGGCATGCTCTGAACTAGGAAATAGATTAAAAAATCTAATTAATAATATGACCAAAGAAATTAAAATGAATGATGATATCAAAAAAATATTATCAACAGTATATGGTGGAGATTTTTATTCTAAAACCATAGAAAATTTATCAAATACAGAATTTTCTGATTATGTTCACAATATGAAAAATGGAATACCAATTGCAACACCAGTCTTTGATGGAGCTAAAGAAGCAGATGTAACAAAAATGTTAAAGACAGCAGGATTACCTGAAACTGGACAAACATTCTTATGGGATGGAAGAACTGGCGAAAAATTTGACAGATCAGTTACAGTTGGTACGATTTACATGTTAAAATTACATCATCTAGTAGAAGACAAGATACACGCAAGATCCACAGGGCCGTACAGTCTTGTTACTCAACAACCTTTAGGGGGCAAGGCTCAGAACGGTGGTCAAAGATTTGGTGAAATGGAAGTATGGGCACTGGAAGCTTATGGAGCCTCATACACTTTACAAGAAATCTTAACAGTGAAGTCAGATGATGTGGCTGGAAGAGTTAAGGTTTATGAAACAATAGTTAAAGGTGAAGAAAACTTTGAATCTGGTATTCCAGAGTCATTTAATGTTCTGGTTAAAGAAATTAAGTCATTAGCTTTAAATGTGGAGTTAAATTAAATATGAGCAGAGAATTATCAGATTTATTTAAAGAAAAATCAATTTCAGAGTCTCAAAATTTTAATAGCATTAAGATTACACTGGCAAGTCCTGAAAAAATTAAATCTTGGACATATGGAGAAATTAAAAAACCAGAAACTATAAATTACAGAACATTTAGACCTGAAAAAGATGGTTTATTTTGTGCAAGAATTTTTGGCCCAATAAAAGATTATGAATGTTTATGTGGAAAATACAAACGGATGAAGTTCAGAGGTATAATCTGTGAAAAATGCGGTGTAGAGGTAACTAAATCAAATGTGAGAAGAGAGAGAATGGGTCATATAAACCTAGCCACACCAGTGGCTCATATTTGGTTTTTAAAGTCTTTACCAAGTAGAATTTCTTTAGTTATAGATATGAAGCTGAAGGATGTTGAGAAAGTTCTTTATTTTGAAAACTTTATAGTAATAGAACCAGGTCTTACAGGTCTTCAAAAAAATCAACTTCTCTCAGAAGAGGAGCTGATCAAATATCAAGATCAATACGGTGAAGAGTCTTTTTCTACCGGAATTGGTGCTGAGGCTATATTAGAAATTTTAAAATCTATAGATTTAAAAAATGAAAAAGAAAATTTATCAAAATCAATTAAGGAAACAAAGTCAAAAGTTACAGAAGAAAGAAATATAAAAAGATTAAAATTAATAGACTCATTTATAGAAACAGGAAATAAACCAGAATGGATGATATTAACCACTATACCAGTTATACCTCCAGAATTAAGACCTTTAGTTCCTCTTGACGGTGGCAGGTTTGCAACTTCTGATTTGAATGATTTGTATAGAAGAGTTATCAATAGAAATAATAGACTTAAGAGATTAATTGACCTTAAAGCACCTGATATAATTATTAGAAATGAAAAAAGGATGCTTCAAGAATCTGTTGATGCACTCTTTGATAATGGAAGAAGAGGAAGAGTAATAACAGGCACCGGAAAGAGACCACTTAAATCTTTGGCTGAAATGCTAAAAGGAAAACAAGGTAGATTTAGACAAAATTTGTTAGGTAAAAGAGTAGATTATTCAGGCAGATCTGTAATCGTTGTTGGACCAGATTTAAAATTACATGAATGCGGCTTACCAAAGAAAATGGCATTAGAATTATTTAAACCTTTTTTATATGCAAGATTAAACAAACTAGGCCTAGCCTCAACAATTAAGCAAGCAAAAAAGTTAGTAGAAAAAGAACGTGATGAAGTATGGGATGCGTTAGAAATAATTGTAAGAGAACATCCTGTATTATTAAATAGAGCTCCTACTCTTCATAGACTTGGCGTACAGGCATTTGAACCAAAATTGATAGAAGGTGATGCTATTCAATTACATCCATTAACATGTGCAGCATTCAATGCTGATTTTGATGGTGACCAAATGGCAGTGCATGTACCATTGAGTTTAGAAGCACAACTAGAAGCAAGAGTCTTAATGATGTCAACAAATAACATATTGAGCCCATCAAACGGCAAACCAATAATTGTTCCTAGCCAAGATATGATTTTAGGTATTTACTACTTGTCTCAGCCACCATATCAAAATGAAAAAGTTGAAGGATATTTTGTAAACACTGATGAAATATTGCAAGCTTTAGAAAATGGAAGCATTAAAATTCATTCAAGAATAATATCTAGATTTAAAACAATTGATGAAAAAGGTAATTTAAAATTTGAAAAATTTACGAGCACAGTGGGAAGATTTTTACTTGCTGATATAATTCCAAGTAATATTAATAATAAATTTTCATTAGTTGATAGACTTTTACCAAAAAAAATTGTTTCAGAAGTTATCGACCATATTTTTAGATTTTCTGGACAAAAAAACACTGTTATTTTTTGTGATAAATTAAAAGATCTTGGATTTAAGTATGCTTTTAAAGCTGGAATTTCTTTTGGAAAAGATGATTTGGTAATCCCAGAAAATAAAGAACAACTTATAGAGGAAACAAAAAAACTAATTTCTGAGTATGAAAATCAGTATTCCGAAGGTTTGATTACTAGAGGTGAAAAATATAATAAAGTTGTTGATGCATGGTCAAAATGCACGGATAAAGTAGCTTCAGAAATGATGAAAAGAATTTCAGCAACCGAAGTGACGAAAGATGGTCTAAAAATTAATTCTGTTTTTATGATGGCAGACAGCGGAGCTCGAGGTTCAGCAGCCCAAATGAAACAACTTGCAGGAATGAGAGGGTTAATTGCAAAACCTTCAGGAGAAATAATAGAAAGTCCAATTACTTCAAACTTCAAAGAAGGCTTGACAGCTTTAGAATATTTTAATTCAACACACGGGGCAAGAAAAGGACTTGCTGATACAGCATTAAAAACTGCAAATTCTGGATATTTAACAAGAAGACTCTGCGATGTAGCCCAAGATTTAACAATCGCATCAAAAAAATGCAATGAACCTGGATTCATACAACTAACTGAAATTATTGAAGGTGGAAATGTTATTGTTAGTTTATCTGAAAGAGCCTTAGGAAGAGTGGCCGCAAAAAATGTTAAAAATCCTATCACCGGTGAAACAATAATTAAAAAAGATGAAATGATAGATGAGGCTGCGTGTGAAAGAATAGATTCAGCAGGTGTAAAAAATACAGATGTCTACTCAGTAATTACTTGTAGTTTGCCAGATGGTGTATGTGCAACTTGTTATGGTAGAGATTTATCAAGAGGAATTTTAGTTAATGTTGGTGAGGCTATTGGAATGATTTCAGCTCAGTCAATTGGCGAACCAGGAACACAATTAACCATGAGAACTTTTCACGTTGGTGGTACAGCTTCTATTAAACAAGAAAATCAAATTATCACCAAGTCAAAAGGTACATTAAAAATTATTAATACAAATTTAATTGAAGACTCTAAGAAAAACCTAATTGTTATGGGTAGAAATACGCAGCTATCACTTGAAGATGAAAAAGGATTACAGATTGCAGTATACAAGGTTCCGTATGGATCAAAACTTTTTTATCAAAATGGTGATAAGATTAATAACAATACTAAAATTTGTGAATGGGATCCGTATACAACACCTGTAATTGCAGAAAAAAGTGGTATAGCAAATTTTGTAGATTTAATAGATGGAGTTTCTATTGCTGAAACAACGGATGATGCAACAGGTATATCAACAAAAACTGTAATTGATTGGAAAACACAATCTAAAAATACAGATTTAAAACCAAGAGTTACTTTAAGAGATAATAAAGGAAATGTAATTAAAAAAGCAGATGATAATGAAGCTAGATATTATTTAGTTCCAGACTCAATTTTATCAGTTTTTGACGGACAAAAAATTCATGCCGGCGATGTAGTTGCAAGACTTCCTAAAGAAACTTCAAAAACTAAAGATATTACAGGAGGCTTACCTAGAGTTGCTGAATTATTTGAGGCAAGAAAAGCTAAAGACAGTGCAATTATTGCTGAAAATGATGGTAAGGTAATTTTTGGAAAAGAAGTTAGAGGCAAACAAAGAATAACCATAGAATCTGAAAACGGTGATAGTTCATCTTATTTAATTCCTAAAGGTAAGCATATTAATTTTAACCAAGGAGAAAAAATTAAAAAAGGAGAATACTTATTAGATGGTCAACCACTACCTCACGATATTTTAAGAATTTTAGGTATAAAAGAATTAACTGAATATTTTGTAAACCAAGTTCAAGAAGTTTATAGATTACAAGGTGTAATAATAAACGATAAGCATATCGAAGTAATTTTAAGACAAATGCTTAAAAAAATTGAAGTCAAATCGTCTGGAGACTCTAATTTCCTACCAGGTGAAATATTAGAAAAAACTACTTTTGATGAAATAAATACTAAATTAAATGCCGATGGAAAATCGGTAATAATTGGAGAAAGAATTTTAATGGGAATCACAAAAGCTTCATTGCAAACTGAATCATTCATTTCTGCTGCCTCATTTCAAGAAACGACTAGAGTTTTAACTGAAGCTGCCATAAAAGGTAAGACTGATAAGCTAAAAGGATTAAAAGAAAATGTAATTGTTGGTAGATTAGTTCCTGCTGGTACTGGATCAATAAAGGTAAATTGGAATGCAAAAGCTAATGAGGATGATAAAGCATTTCTCTCTGAAAAAGATAAGCAAGAATCTTTAGAAAATCAGGCTAATAGCTAATAAAAACGATATTTTTTCGACCATTTTAGTTTGACAAATCAATTTTTTACAGTATTTTGGCGATATTTTTTTGGTTGGAATGTAGTACTTAGTGCTAAACGCTGCCAAACTAGCCGCTGATAAGTTTCACACAAAAAAATAATAATTTTATGCCTACTGTAAACCAATTGTTGAGAAAAAAAAGAATTAGACCTAAAACTAGGAACAAAGTTCCAGCATTAGAGCGATCACCTCAAAAAAGAGGTGTTTGTTTAAAAGTCTATACAACTACTCCAAAAAAACCAAATTCAGCTTTGAGAAAAGTTGCTAGAGTTAGATTGTCCAATGGTCATGAAGTAATTTCATATATTCCAGGTGAAGGACATAATTTACAAGAACACTCAGTGGTTTTAATTAGAGGAGGAAGAGTAAAAGATTTACCGGGTGTTAGATATCATATACTCAGAGGCAATTTAGATACCCAAGGCGTTTCTGCAAGAAAACAGCAGAGATCAAAATATGGAGCAAAAAAAGGTAAATAAAAACTATGTCTAGAAAAAAAAGTGCTCCCAAAAAAATTCCAATAGTAGATCCAAAATTTAAATCTGCAGTGATCCCAAAATTAATAAATTCAATTATGTATGATGGCAAAAAAACAACCGCAGAAAAAATTGTATATGATGCATTGAATAAAATTAAATCTAAATCTAAAGATGAGCCAATTAATGTATTTAATGAAGCAATGAATAATATTAGACCAACAGTTGAAGTTAGATCAAGAAGAGTTGGCGGAGCAACATATCAAGTGCCTGTAGAAGTAAGACCTAAAAGATCACAAGCTTTAGCTCTTAGATGGCTTATAGATGCATCAAGAAAGAGAAAAGATAAAACAATGTCTGATAAATTATTTAATGAAATATTTGATGCATACAATAACAAAGGTGCGTCAATAAAAAAAAAAGAAGATACACACAAAATGGCAGAGTCAAATAAAGCTTTTGCTCATTTCAGATGGTAATTATTTATGACTAGAACACACGATATAGACAAATATAGAAACATTGGAATTATGGCTCACATCGATGCTGGTAAAACCACTACAACTGAAAGAGTTTTATATTATACAGGGAAAAGTCATAAAATTGGTGAAGTTCATGATGGTGCCGCAACCATGGATTGGATGGAACAAGAACAAGAAAGAGGAATAACTATTACGTCAGCCGCAACAACTTGTTTTTGGAGAGATCACAGAGTTAATATTATAGACACACCTGGGCACGTAGATTTTACAATTGAAGTTGAAAGATCATTAAAAGTTTTAGATGGAGCTGTTGCTGTTTTTGATGGCGTTGCTGGTGTTGAACCACAATCAGAAACTGTTTGGAGACAAGCTGATAAATATAAAGTACCAAGAATATGTTTTGTAAATAAATTAGATAGAACAGGAGCAGACTACTTTAGATGTGTAGATATGATAAAAGAAAGACTAGGTGCAAAACCATTAGTTTTACAAGTCCCTGTTGGAATTGAATCTTCATTAAAAGGTGTAGTTGATCTAATTAAAATGAAAGCTGTAATATGGAAAGATGAAACTCTTGGTGCAGAATTTGAATACCAAGATATACCTTCTGATTTAACAGAAATTTGTAATAAATATAGAAAAGAATTAGTTGAAACAGCTGTAGAACAAGATGAAAAATTGATGGAAAATTATTTAAATGGAGAAGAAATTAAAGGTGAAGATTTAATAAAATGCATAAGAAAAGGTTGTTTAAATTTTGATTTTGTACCTGTAGTCACAGGTTCTGCCTTTAAAAATAAAGGAGTTCAACCTCTTTTGGATGCCGTGATTGATTTTTTACCAAGTCCTAAAGACTTAGGATCTATAAAAGGCACGATACCAAATACAGAAGATGAAATAGAGATGAAATTTGAAGATAATGCACCTTTTTCAGCTTTGGCATTTAAAGTTGCCAATGATCCATTTGTTGGATCTCTTACATTTATAAGAATTTACTCTGGAACAGTTAAATCAGGAACAGGCATTTACAACACTTCCAAGGATAAAGAAGAAAGAGTTGGAAGAATGTTACTAATGCATGCAAATTCAAGGGAAGATATTAAAGAAGCTAATGCTGGAGATATAGTAGCGCTAGCAGGTTTAAAAAACACAATTACTGGTCATACATTAGCAGATGAAAACAACCCAATACTACTAGAGCCAATGGAATTTCCTGATCCTGTAATTGAAATTGCGGTGGAGCCAAAAACTAAAGGAGACCAAGAGAAAATGGGAGAAGCATTAGGAAGATTAGCAAAAGAAGACCCATCTTTCAGAGTCACTTCGGATGAAGAATCGGGCCAAACTATAATTAAAGGAATGGGAGAGCTACATTTAGACATTATTGTTGATAGAATGAAAAGAGAGTTTAAGGTTGAAGCAAATGTGGGAGCACCCCAGGTTGCATATAGAGAAACAATATTAGGATCAGCAGAAGCAGATTATACTCATAAAAAACAGAGCGGTGGAGCAGGACAATTTGCTAGAGTAAAACTACAATTAGAACCTTTAGAGCCTGGAAAAGGAAGAGAAGTTGAAAATAAAATTAAAGGTGGAGCCATACCTAAAGAGTTCATCCCTGGCGTTGAAAAAGGAATTGAAAGCGTTTCAGACAACGGAATATTAGCAGGATTTCCAATAATTGATTATAAAGTTACAATTCTAGATGGTTTACATCACGATGTAGATTCTAGCGTTTTAGCTTTTGAGTTAGCTTCAAGACAATGTTTTAAAGATGCATGCCAAAAAGCAACATTAAAACTTTTAGAACCAGTCATGAGAGTAGAAGTTGTTACTCCAGAAGATTATATGGGTGACGTAATTGGTGATTTAAATAGCAGAAGAGGACAAATAAATACTCAAGAACAAAGAGGAAATGCCACTGTCATCACAGCAATGGTTCCTCTAGCTAACATGTTTGGTTATATAAATGCATTAAGATCAATGTCACAAGGTAGAGCTCAATATTCAATGTTTTTTGACCATTATGATAAAGTTCCTCAAAATGTTCAAGACGAAGTTACAAAAAAAACAGGTACATAAAAATGGAAAAACAAAATATTAGAATTAAATTAAGAGCTTACGATAACAAAATTCTTGATCAATCAACAGAAGAGATTGTTAATACAGTAAAAAGAACTGGAGCAAATATTAAAGGTCCTATACCTTTACCAACTAAAATTGAAAAGTATACTGTTTTGAGATCTCCACATATAGACAAGAAAAGTAGAGAGCAATTTGAAACTAGAACACACAAAAGATTAATAGACATTATAGAGCCGACGCCGCAAACAGTTGAAGCTTTGATGAAATTAGACTTAGCATCAGGTGTAGATGTGGAGATAAAAATATGAGCAGTTTAGAATTAATTGGAAAAAAGATTGGAATGACCAGAGAGTTTTATGAAACAGGACAATCTGTTCCTGTGACTGTTTTAAAAATGGAAAAAGCACGAGTTATTGGACTTATTGATAAAGAAAAAAGAGGCTACACAGCAATCCAGATAGGGTTTGGAAATATAAAAAGCTCAAAACTAACTAATCAAATGAAAGGTTTTTTTGCAAAAAAAAACACAGAACCAAGAAAAATTCTCAAAGAGATAAGAATGGCCAATAATAGCGAATATAAAGAAGGTAACGAATTTGGTATTGAAATATTTGATGATGTTAAATTTGTAGATGTTAAATCAAAAACAATTGGAAAAGGATTTGCCGGCGCAATGAAAAGACACAATTTTAGTGGATTAAGAGCAACACACGGAGTGTCAATATCACACCGATCACATGGATCAACAGGTCAACGACAAGACCCAGGAAAAGTATTTAAAAATAAAAAAATGGCAGGCCATATGGGTGACAAGTATAGAACTATGCAAAATCTTGAAATAATTAAAAAAGATATGGAAAATCAACTTTTATTTGTAAAGGGATCTATTCCAGGATCTAAAAATAGTGAAGTTATGGTTACAAAATCAATAAAAAATATTAATAAATTTACAATCACTGAAAAGATTGAAGCTGCAAACAAAGCAAAAAAAATATCTGATAAGAAAAAGAAATAATTTATGAAATTAGAAAAATTATCAATTGATGGAAATAAAAATAGTTTTGAAGTAACTGATAAAATTTTTACTGCTAAAGTTAATAAAAAATTAATAAGTGAAATTTTATATAAAAATATTGCTAATTTTAAGGGAAGGAAAGCTAAAACAAAACAAAAGAATGAAATAATTGGATCAACTTCAAAAATTTATGCTCAAAAAGGAACCGGTAATGCAAGACATGCTAGCAGAAAAGCACCAATTTTTGTAGGTGGTGGTGTTGCGCATGGACCAAAAGGTGAGGCTTCATATAAATTTAGAAAATTAAATAAAAAAGAAAAAAGAATTGGCTTAGCATCTATTATTACTGAGAAAAATAATCTTAAAGATTTAATTGTATTTAATGATTTTCAAAAAACAATATCTAAGACTAAAGAAATGTTTTTACTTTTAAAAAAATTTGAGGCCACTAATTCAATAATCTTATTAGATAAGGCTTCCAAGTATAAAATAGGAAGATCTCTTAAGAATATTCCCAATGTAAAAGTTTCTGATATAGCAAACGTAGTTTTATATGATTTAGTTAAGTATAAGAAAGTTATTTTCACAGAAACTTCGATTAAAGAATTGGAAAAAAGGTATTCATGATTAATAAAATTAGCTTATATGATAAAATCATTAGTCCTATTGTGACTGAAAAATCTACTAATCAATCTGAACAAAATAAAATTGTTTTTAAAGTAAATAAAAAATTTAATAAAAAGCTTATTAAAAAAAATATAGAAAAAATATTTAAAGTTGAAGTTACAAAAGTAAACATTGTTAATAAAAAAACGAAAGTAAAATCTACAAGAGGAAAAAAGGTTAAAATTCCAGGTTATAAAAAAGCAATAGTGACCCTTAAAAAAGGTCAAAATATAGATTTAACAACAGGTATTTAAAAAATATGGCTCTAAAACAATATAAACCTTATACAAAATCAACAAGATCTACGATACTTATCGATAAGGCTGGTCTATGGAAAGGTAAACCGTACAAACCACTTACCGCTCCAAATAAATCTGTAAAAGGTCGAAATAACATGGGGAGAATTACGGCAAGAAATCATGGTGGAGGCCACAAGCAAAAGTATAGAATTATTGATTTTTTTAGAAAAAAATTCGATATGCCAGCAAAAGTTGAAAGAATTGAATATGATCCAAATAGATCATGCCACATAATGTTAGTTAAATATACCGATGAACAAATGGCCTACTATTTGGCTCCTCAAAAAATAAAAGTTGGAGATACAATTCAAAATGGACCAAATTCAGAAATTAAAGTTGGAAATACATTACCTCTTAAAGATATACCCGTTGGTATTGATATACATAATGTTGAGCTGAACCCTGGAGGTGGTGGAAAAATAGCTCGATCAGCAGGCACACATGTAAGCATTTCAGGAACAGATGGAAATTATTCAATAGTTAAAATGACCTCTGGTGAAGTAAGAAAAATAGATTCAAGATGTTTGGCAACTATAGGTGTATTGTCTAACCCAGATCAAAAAAATATAAGTATAGGTAAAGCAGGAAGATCAAGATGGTTGGGAAGAAGACCACACACTAGAGGTGTCGTGATGAATCCCGTTGATCACCCACATGGCGGCGGTGAAGGTAAATCGGCAGGAGGAAGGCATCCAGTTTCACCAACAGGAGTCTCAGCCAAAGGTTTAAAAACTAGAGACAACAAGAGAACTGACAAGTTTATTATAAGGAGAAAAATTAAGAAATAATTATGGCTAGATCTATTTGGAAAGGACCGTTTGTTGAGGAAAGCCTGATCAAAAAGGTAGAGAGAGAAAAAACTAACCCAGGCAAAAAACCAATAAAAACATGGTCAAGAAAATCTACAATTCTTCCAGATTTTGTGGGAGTAAGTTTTTTAATTTATAATGGAAAAAAATTTATACCAATAACAGTATCTGAAGATATGGTGGGACACAAATTTGGAGAATTTGCACCAACTAGGCAATTTTTTGGTCATACCCCTGCAGACAAAAAAGCAAAAGAAACAGAAGCAAAACCACCTGAGAAGAAATAAATTATGAAAAAAAATGATAAAAATAAAACTGATCTAAAAGTCGTAAAAGCGATTAATAAAAATGTAAGATCTAGCACGAGAAAATTATCCCCAATTTTAAAATCAATTGTAGGAAAAAAAGCTGATGAAGCGTTAAGAGACTTATCATTTTCTGAAAAAAGAATATCTAAAGATATTAAAAAAACTATTTCTTCAGCTGTTGCTAATGCTGAAAATAATTATCAGTATGACATTGATAAATTAATAGTTAAGGAAGCTTTTTGTGGAAAACAAATTATAATGAAAAGATTCAGAGCTAGAGCCAAAGGTAGAGCTTCGCCAATATTAAAACCTTATTCAAGTGTAACAATAATATTATCAGAAAAAATACAGGAGTTAAAACAAGATGGGCCAAAAAGTTAATCCAATAGGCTTAAGGTTAGGCATCAACAAAGGCTGGGACTCAGTCTGGTATGCAAATAAAAAAAATTTTGGAAATTATTTAATTGAGGATTTTAAAATTAGAGAGCACATTAAAAAAACTGTTGTAAATTCTGGTGTTTCAAAAGTGATGATAGAAAGAACTACAAAAAAATGTTTTATTACAATTTATACATCAAGACCAGGCTTTGTTATTGGTAAAAAAGGTAGTGATATAGAAAAAATTAAAAAAAAATTATCTGACTTAACTACTAATGAAGTTGTTTTAAACATTAAAGAAGTAAAAAAGCCTGAAACTAATAGCTATTTAGTTGCTGAAAATATAGCCCAACAACTTGTTAAAAGAGTTTCTTATAGAAAAGCAATGAAAAGAGCGATGCAATCTGCAATTAGATTAGGCGCAAAAGGTATTAAAGTTGCACTAAGCGGAAGATTAGGAGGAAATGAAATTGCTAGAACTGAATGGTTAAGAGATGGAGCAATCCCATCACATACTTTGAGAGCAGATATAGATTATGCTGAAGCTGAAGCTCTAACCACTTATGGCATTATTGGAGTTAAGGTTTGGATATACAAAGGTGAAATATTTACAAGGGAGTTTAGTCAAGAGACTAATAAAAATTAATTATGTTACAGCCAACAAGAACAAAATTTAGAAAAGCACATAAAGGAAGAATACATGGCGTAGCATCCAGGTGTAATTTTATGAATTACGGAGCATATGGCCTAAAAGCCATCCAACCTGATAGAGTAATTTCAAAACAAATAGAGGCAGCTAGAGTTGCTTTAACAAGACATATGAAAAGACAAGGTAGAGTTTGGACAAGAGTTTTTCCTAATATCCCAGTATCAAAAAAGCCTGTCGAAGTTAGAATGGGCAAAGGAAAAGGTTCACCTGAATTTTGGGCATGTAGAGTTAAGCCAGGAAGAATATTATTTGAAGTAGATGGAGTTACTGAGCAAGTGGCCCGTGAAGCATTGTACAAGGCTTCAGCAAAACTACCTATTAAATGCAAATTTATTAAGAGAATATAATGAAAAAGAAAGAATTAAACAAATTAACAAAAACAGAAGTTATAAAAAACTTAGAAAATTTTAAAAAAGATTTATTTAATTTAAGATTCCAAAAAAATAATGGACAATTAAAGAGTCCGGCAAAATTTAAAGAAACAAGAAAAAACATTGCAAGGTTAAAAACATTGATGAAAGTTAAGCATGCCTAAAAAGAAACTAGATGGAATTGTTGTTAGTGACAAAGGAAACAAATCTATAACTGTTATTGTTGAAAGAAAATATCAACATCCAGTATTGGACAAAGTTATTAAAACTAAAAAAAAATATCATGTTCATGATGAAAATAATTCATTTAAGACTGGAGACAAAGTCTCAATTATAGAGTCAAGACCCATTTCAAAAACAAAAAGATTTAAAGTTATAGAGGAAAAGAGATGATACAAGTTCAAACAGAATTAATGGTTGCAGATAATACAGGAGCAAAAAGAGTTGAATGCATAAAGGTTCTCGGTGGATCAAAAAGAAGATACGCGAGCATTGGTGATGTTATTAAAGTTTCTGTTAAAGAGGCAATTCCTAAAGGTAAAGTAAAAAAAGGATCAGTACACAATGCCGTAGTTGTCAGAGTAAAAAAGGGAATTCATAGAAATGATGGTTCAAAAGTTAAGTTTGATAATAATGCTGCGGTATTAACAGATGAAAAGGGAGAACCAATAGGTACAAGAATTTTTGGACCTGTAACACGAGAACTTAGATTAAGAGGTCAAATGAAAATTATATCTTTAGCACCGGAGGTTTTATAAATGATAAAAAAAGGATCTAAAGTTAAAGTATTAGTTGGCAAAGATAAAAAAAAAGAGGGCGAGGTAATAGAAATTGATAGATCAAATTACAGAGTTAAAGTTAAAGGATTAAATCTTGTAAAAAAACACATGAAAGCAACAAAAGAAAAAAAAGGTGGAATTGTAACAAAAGAGAATTTTATTAATATTTCTAATTTAATTTTAATGGAAACAAAAAAAGAAAAAAAGGTTAAAGCATGACTCCCAGGCTAAAAGAAATTTACAATAAGGATATAGTTACAAATTTAAAGTCAAAATTTGGATACAAAAATATAAATATGGGTCCAAAATTAGAAAAAATTGTTATAAATATGGGCTTAGGTTTAGATGGTAATGATAGCAAAATAATAAAATCTTGCGAAAATGACCTGTCCATGCTTACTGGCCAAAAACCAGTCGTAACAAAATTTAAAAAATCAATTTCAAACTTTAAAACTAGAAAAGGCACAAACGCAGGTCTAAAAGTATCACTTAGGAAAGACATGATGTATGAATTTCTTGACAGGTTAGTTAACATTGCACTTCCAAGAATTAAAGATTTTAGAGGATTGTCACCCAAAGCTTTTGATAAAAAAGGTAATTATACATTTGGTATAAAAGAACATATTATCTTTCCTGAAGTAAACTTTGATAAGGTAGAAAAAATAAGAGGATTAGATATTACTATTGTTATTAGTTCGCAAAAAGTTGATCATAGTTATGAATTATTAAAACAATTTAATTTCCCATTCATAGAAAAGGAGAAAAATTAATGGCAAAATTAAGCTCTATAAATAAAAACAATAGAAGAATAAAATTATCTAAAAGATTTTTAAATAAAAGAAAAAAATTAAAAAAAATTATAATGGACAAAAAAATATCTCTTGAAGAAAGATTTAAAGCTCAACAAAAATTATCAAAAATGCCAAGAAATTCATCAAAAACACGTGTTGTAAACAGATGTCAAATTACAGGCAGACCACATGGTGTTTACAGAAAATTAAAAATATCCAGAATAGCTCTAAGAAAATTGACTCTAGAGGGAAAAATTCCGGGTATGGTAAAATCAAGTTGGTAAAGGAGAAACAATGAGTTTAAGCGATCCAATAGGAGATATGATAGCTAGAATAAAAAATGCAAGCTTAAGAAATTATAAAAAAGTTCAAATGCCATCATCAAAATTTAAATTGAAAATTGCAGACGTTTTAAAAAGTGAAGGATATATCATCGATTGCAAAGTTATAAGCGACGATGGAAAAGACAACATGCTAATTGATTTAAAATATAATTCTGGAAATCCTGTTATAAATTCTATTCAACGTGTTTCCAAACCAGGAAGAAGGATATTTTCAAGCGCAGAAAGTTTACCAAAAGTTAGCAACGGCCTAGGAATCGCTATAATCTCTACCCCAAAAGGCGTGATGACAGACCAAGAGGCACGTAAAAATCAAGTTGGTGGAGAAATTATTTGCAAGGTATTTTAATGTCAAAAATCGGTAAAATAAATATTGAAATTCCAGAAAAAGTGAAAGTTTCACTTGAGGGAAGTTTACTTAAAATGGAAGGGCCTTTAGGTAAAAATAATTTAGCATTAGATATTAATATGTTCGATTTAAAAATTAATGACGGTAAAGAAGTTTCAATAAAACCTAAAAACATCAACTCTGACACAAAAAGAATTTGGGGCTTAAATAGAAGCTTAATTAATAATGCAATTAAAGGAATAAATGATGGATACTCAAAAACATTAGAACTATCAGGTGTTGGCTTTAGAGCTGCTATTAAAGGAAATATATTAAATTTGCAAATAGGCTTTAGCCACGATGTAAATTATTCAATTCCCGAAGGGATTAAAATATCTGTAGAAAAACAAACAATCATTAAAATATTAGGATCAGACAAACAGTTAGTAGGAGCAGTTGCTGCAAAAATAAAATCATTTAAGAAAACTGAGCCATATAAAGGCAAAGGTATAAAAGAACAAGGCGAATATTCGCTAAAAAAAGAAGGTAAAAAGAAATAATGAAATTAGAAACAAAAGATAGAAAAAAATTTAGAATAAGGAACAAGCTCAAGCAAAATAATCCGAATAGCAGAATGAGATTGACTGTTACAAGATCAGCCAAGAATATCTCAGCTCAAATAATAGATGATTTTACTAATAAAACTCTTATTTCTGCAACATCAAATATTAAAACAATAAAAAATACAAAGAAAAATAAATCTGAATTATCTGAAATTGTAGCTACAAAACTAGCAGAAGCAGCTAAAGAAAAAAAAATAACTAAAGTATACTTTGATAGAGGCGTTTATAAATATCATGGAAGAATTAAAATATTTGCAGAAACATTGAGAAAGAATGGAATGGAATTTTAAAAATGGAAAAAAATAATAGCGATTACTTAGAAAAGCTGGTTCACATCAATAGAATTACCAAAGTTGTAAAAGGTGGTAGAAGATTTGGTTTTTCTGCATTAGTAGTAGTTGGAAATCAAAATGGCCAAATAGGAGTAGCTCACGCCAAAGCTAAGCAAGTTCCAGATGCTATAAAAAAGGCCAATGAACTAGCAAGAAGAAAATTAATTAAAATTCCATTAAGAGATGGAAGAACCATACACCACGATGTTTATAGCAAAGATGGAGCTGGAAAAGTTTTACTTAGGTCTGCACCCAAAGGTACAGGTATAATTGCAGGTGGACCCATAAGGGCAATCTGTGAAGTTTTAGGCATAAAAGATATTGTTGCAAAATCATTGGGAACAGGAAATCCTCACAATGTTATAAGAGCATGTTTAAAAGCCTTAAAATTACAACATTCACCAAAATCTATATCTTTCTCTAGAAATAAAAAAATATCTGAAATAGTAGAGAAAAGAGGTTAATTATGAAACTGAATTTAAAAATAAGCACTAAAGAAAAAAAAAAAAGATTGGGAAGAGGTATAGGTAGCGGAAAAGGCAAAACATCTGGAAGAGGCGTAAAAGGGCAAAAATCTAGAAGTGGAGTTGCAATCAAAAGTTTTGAAGGTGGACAAATGCCACTTTATAGAAGATTGCCAAAAAGAGGATTTAACCCTATTAAAAAAAAACAAAAATATGAAATAATTAATCTATCTCAAATACAAACGTTAATAGATAAAAAAATAATTTCCGTAAGTAGAAAAATTGACTTAAATTTATTGAAAGAAAATAAATTAATCAAAAAAAATACTAAAAAATTTAAAATTTTAGGAATAGGTGAAATTAAGGACAAAATCAAATTAGATACAGATTTATTATCTAAGTCAGCAAAAGAAAAATTATCAAAATCAGGATCAGAATTTATTTCGAATAATAAATCTTAATGAGCGCTAGCAATCAAAACGATTTAAGAAATAGAATATTTTTTACAATATTCATTTTAGCAATTTATAGATTAGGGACTTTTGTTCCATTACCTGGCATTGATCCAAATCAACTCCAAATTATGATGGAGGGTAATCAAAAAGGATTATTAGGAATGTTCAATGTTTTTGCCGGTGGAGCTATTAGTAGAATGGCAATTTTTGCCCTTGGTATTATGCCATATATTTCTGCATCAATTATTGTTCAGTTATTAACTGGAGTATCTGATTATTTCAAAAATTTAAAAGCTCAAGGTGAAAAAGGTAGACAAAAAATTACGCAAATTACTAGATATGGTACAGTTCTATTAGCAACTGTTCAAGGTTATGGTTTATCTGTAGGATTAGAATCTTCAGCAAATTTAGTTATAAATCCAGGAATATTTTTTAAAATATCTACTGTAACAACCATAGTTGCTGGAACAATGTTTTTAATGTGGTTAGGAGAACAAATTACTCAAAGAGGAATAGGCAATGGTATTTCATTAATAATTTTTTCTGGAATAGTTGCTGAAATACCAAGAGCTTTAGCTACAACATTTGAACTAGGAAGAACTGGAGCATTATCTACAGTAGTTATAATTTCTATTTTTATAATTCTTATTTTAACAATTATGTTTATTGTTTTTATGGAAAGAGCTTTAAGAAAAATTCCAATAAATTATCCAAAAAGACAAGTTGGTAATAAAATTTATGGTGGGGACTCATCCCATCTACCTTTAAAAATCAACTCTGCTGGAGTTATACCTGCAATATTCGCATCTGCATTATTATTATTACCAATTACTTTTTCAAATTTTAATATTTCTGAAAACGAAACTTTTTTAAATATAGCTTCTTTCTTTTCCCAAGGTCAACCTTTGTACATGTTGTTATATGCTTCTGGGATTATTTTTTTTACTTTTTTCTATACTTCTATAACATTTAATCCTAATGAGACTGCAGAAAATTTGAGAAAATACGGTGGATTTATTCCAGGAATAAGGCCAGGCGAAAGTACTGCTTTATATATTGAAAACATTTTAACAAAACTAACTACTATAGGTGCAATGTACTTAACACTAGTTTGTTTGATGCCTGAATTTTTAATTGCCAATTATCCAATTCCTTTTTATTTAGGAGGAACTTCTATATTAATTGTTGTAGTTGTAGCTATTGACACTGTAACACAAATTCAGACAAGATTAATGAGCTCACAATATGAGCAATTAATTAAAAAAACTCAATTTGGAAAGTAAGTGAATATTATTATATTTGGACCTCCTGGCGCTGGAAAAGGCACTCAATCTAAATATTTGATAAAAAAAATTAACGGTTTTCAAATTTCAACCGGTGAAATGTTAAGAGACGAAATTAAAAGAGATTCAGAAGTTGGGAAAATGATAATTAATGACATGAATGATGGAAAATTTGTAAGCGATGAAATAGTTAACAAACTTATAAAAAAATTTATATTTGATCCCCAAAAAAAATATAATTTAATATTTGATGGATACCCTAGATCATTAAGCCAGGCTAAAAATTTAGATTTAATGTTAAATGATACAAAACAAAAGATAGATTTTATTTTTTTTCTAAATGTAAATAAAGATACAATAATCAAAAGAATTGAAAAAAGAAAAAGTATAGAAAAAAGGTCAGACGATGAGTTGAATACTATTATTTCAAGGTATGATAATTACATGGAAACAACTAGACCTGTCCTGGATTTCTATTCTAAAAATCCAAACTTCCATGAGATTGACGGAACCCATGAAATTGATGAAATAAGTAGAAAAATAGACAGTTTTATCAATGTATAAGTCCATTGACATTAAAAAATCATCTTATATAAGTGGGCTAATTTTTTTCAATTAACATGGCTCGTATTGCAGGTGTAAACATTCCACAGAATAAATTGGTTCATATAGGACTGACATATATCTATGGCATTGGTAATAAATTTTCTTCACAAATTTGCAAAGACCTTAGTATACCATCATCAAAAAGAGTAAATGAACTTACTGATGATGAAATTTTAAAAATAAGAGAATACATTGATACCAATTTTGCAGTTGAGGGTGATTTAAGAAGAGAGAATTCATTAAGCATAAAAAGATTAATTGATTTAGCTTGCTATAGAGGAACTAGACACAAAAAAAAATTACCTGTAAGAGGTCAACGAACAAGATGCAATGCCAGAACACGGAAAGGTAAAGCAATTGCTATTGCAGGGAAAAAATTAACACCTCTTAAAAAATAAAATATGAAAAAAGAAGATATTAAAGATAAATCAGAAGCAATTAAAGATAAAGAGCTTGAAAAAAAAGATACAAAGAAAAAAAGCTATACAAAAAAAAAACAAACCAAAAAAAATATATTAAATGGCATAGCGTACGTTCAATCTACTTTTAACAATACAATCGTCTCAATAGCTGATACTAGTGGAAATGTTATTTCATGGGCATCAGCTGGTCAAAAAGGTTTTAAAGGATCGAGAAAATCAACACCTTATGCAGCACAAGTTGCTGCTGACGCTGCAGCTGTTAAAGCTTTAGAATGTGGAATGAAAATTTTATCTGTTGAAGTTAAAGGTCCTGGGTCAGGTAGAGAAACTGCTCTAAGAGCATTGCAAGCTAGAGGTTTTAAAATTACTTCAATTAAAGATACAACTTCTATGCCTCATAACGGTACAAGACCACCAAAAAAAAGGAGAGTTTAAAAATGGAAACTAGTAATGTTAATTTAAAAAATTGGAAGTCATTAATAAAGCCTTCAAAAATTGATGTCGATCAGAACAATGATAAAACATTTGCTAAAGTCGTAGCAGAACCTCTTGAAAAAGGTTATGGATTAACCATTGGCAACTCCTTAAGAAGAATATTACTTTCATCTATTAGAGGTACAGCTGTAACAGCTATACAAATTGATGGCGTACAACATGAATATAGCTCTATAAAAGGAGTTAGAGAAGATGTCACAGATATAGTTTTAAATATCAAATCACTGGCTCTGAAAAGTAATTTTGAAGGAAGTAAAAAATTAGTTTTGGACGCAAAAGGTCCTGGTGAAATTAAAGCTTCACAAATTAATCCAATACCTGATATAGAAATCTTAAATCCAGATTTAGTTATTTGTAATTTAGATGAAAATGCTAGTTTTCATATGGAACTATTTGTTGGCAATGGAAAAGGATATGTTTCTGCTGAATTAAATAAACCTGAAGAACCTCCTTTAGGCTTAATTCCAATAGACTCATTATTTAGCCCAGTAAAAAAAGTTTCATACTCAATAAGCACCGCTCGAGAAGGAAAAGCTCTTGACTATGATAAATTAACTATGGAAATAGAGACCAACGGATCAATTACTGCCGAAGATGCTTTAGCTTATTCAGCAAGAATTTTTCAAGATCAATTAGGTATGTTTGTTAATTTTGATGAGCCGCAAGAAGTTAAAATACAAGATCAACCAAAAGAACCTGAATTTAACCAAAATCTGTTAAGAAAAGTAGATGAATTGGAGTTATCAGTTAGATCAATGAATTGTCTTAAAAATGATAACATTATTTACATAGGTGATCTTGTTCAAAAATCTGAAGGCGAGATGTTAAGAACACCAAACTTTGGCAGAAAGTCACTTAATGAAATTAAAGAAGTATTAAGTGGAATGTCGCTATATTTAGGTATGGAAATACCAAATTGGCCTCCTGATAACATTGCTGAATTATCTAAAAAATTAGAGGACGCAATTTAATCAAATGAGACATAGACTTGGCCATAAAAAACTAAACAGAACATCTGAGCATAGAAAAGCTTTAATTAAAAATATGCTTAATTCCTTAGTGAAATATGAGCAGATAACAACAACTCTTCCTAAAGCTAAAGTTCTAAGACCAGAAGCTGAAAAACTTATTACTATCGGGAAAAAGGATAATTTAGCAAACACAAAAAGACTTGTTTCAAAACTTCAAAATTTACAAACTGTAAATAAAATTCGAAAAACTCTTTCCAAAAGATATGAAGCTCGCAAAGGTGGTTTTACAAGAATTATTAAAGCTGGTTATAGATATGGCGATAACGCTCCAATGGCAATAATTGAATTTGTAGATAGAGATCTTGAGGCAAAAAGAGTAGATAGAAAAAAAAATAAAAAAGAAGACAGCAATAAAGAAACCACGCCAGCGCAAAAAACTGCTTAAAAATTAATAATAAAAGAAATGTTAGAGGTTATTAATATAAAAGATTCCTCAGTAGGGTTAAGAATTGACAGGTGGATTAAAAATGAATTAACTAAAATTCCACAAAGTTTAATTGAAAAAGATTTACGTAATGGGAAAATTAAAGTTAATAAAAAAAAAGTAAAAAGTTCATATAAATTAATTAAAAATGATAAAATATATTTATACAATTTTAGTTATAAAAATTTATCAATCGACAAAAAAAAATATATACCAAAAAAAAAAATAATTAAAGAAACTGAAAAAGATATAATAGAAAACAATGATGATTTTATTGTAATTAATAAAATCGCTGGATTACCTGTTCAAGGTGGAACTAAGATTAACGAAAATGTGGCCAATATACTTTCGAACAGTATTTATTTTAAAAATTTAAAACCATATATTGTTCATAGAATTGATAAAGATACTTCTGGTATATTAATAATTGCAAAAAATCGTGAAACAGCGCAACAATTAACTAGTTTATTTAGAATTAGAAAAATACACAAAACTTATCTTGCATTATCTTTTGGTCAAATTGATAAAGAAAAAAATATTTTAGATAGTAATTTAATACGCTACGAAGGTAAAAAAAAAATCATTGAAAGAGCTATTACTCATTACGACACAATAGATAAAAATAATAAATATACATTTTTTAAATTAAAACCAATAACTGGAAGAAAACATCAAATTAGAAAACACATGACTGACCTGGGATATCCAATTATAGGCGACAATAAATATTTTTATAAAAATGAATCAAGGAATAAATATTTAATGCTACATGCTTACGAAATTAAATTTATACTAAACAACAAAAAGTATAATTTTAAAGCTAGTATACCTAAATATTTCATGGATTTTTTAATTAAAAATAATTTTAAACAGAAAAATTTTTAATTAATTTTTTTTCTAATACTTTTACAAATCTTGAGTAATTTATTTTTGAAATTTCTTTTAGACTAATTACTTTTTTATTTTTGAGGCCACATGGAATGATTTTATTAAAGTTATTAAGGTTATTATTTATATTTATTGAAAAACCATGATATGCAATCCATTTTTTTACTCTTATACCTATGGCTGCAACTTTTTTATTCTCATTTTTATGATTAACCCATATACCAATATTTTTCCTATCGCTACTAGCAAATATCATAAATTCTTTTAGTGTCTCGATTATTGAATTTTCAATTGTAACAATAAATTTTCTAATATCTTTATTTCTTTTATTTAGATCAATAACAAAATAACAAACTAGTTGGCCAGGAGAATGATGTGATATTTTTCCACCTCTAGATGTTTTTATTATTTCAATAGACTTATCTAATATATCATTTTTATTAAAACTTGTTCCGGCCGTATAAACTTCATAATGCTCTAAAAACCATATTAATTCTTTCGCATCATTATTAATTATTTTTTCTAGTCTTTTCTCTAGTAATTGAATTGCTTTATGATAATCGACTGGTTTTACTGACCTTTTTATCTCTATACTCATATTAAATTTGTAATATAAGGATATCGCTCAAAAAAACTAGGAATATCAGTCATGAGTTTAATAAAAAAAAGTAAAGAAAAAATTGTTAATTTTGAATTTAACAAGGAATATATAAAAGTAATTACTGAAAAAATATCAAGCAGTGATGCAAATTTTATAAATAATTCTTTTAAAGAAATGCACCCAGCAGATGCTGCAGACATTATTGAGCATTTATCTCAAGAAGATAGAGAAAAATTAATTAAACTTAATAATTTCAAAATCGATCCAGCAATTTTTATTGAACTTAATGAAGCGATACAAACAGAAATAACAAAATATTTATCAAATGAAAGCATTGTTTTTATCTTAAAAAATCTTGATTCTGATGATGCTATTAAGATTTTAGAAAATTTAGATGAAAAAAATAAAAATAATATTTTAAGCTCTTTACCTCCTAAAGACAGATTTGTTTTACTAGAAAGTTTGAGTTATCCAGAGGATAGTGCTGCTAGAATTATGCAAAGAGAATTTACTGCAATTCCAAGTAATTGGTCAGTTGGTCAAACAATTGATTATTTAAGGGAGAATAGAGATTTACCTGAGGAATTTTTAGAAATTTTTATTGTAGATAATGAATTTAAACCTATTGGCACTGTTCCATCTTCAAAAGTTTTAAGAACTCCAAGAGAAGATAAAATGATTTCTATTACAAATAAAACACAATTTTTAATACCCGTTGATATGGATAGAGAAGAAGTTGGACGTATGTTTGAAAACTACAACCTTAATTCAGCATGTGTTATTGATAAGAATAATAAATTAGTAGGAATGATTACCAATGACGATGTATTAACAGTCTTGGCTGAAGAGGCTGAGGAAGACGCGCTAAGGTTAGCAGGTGTAGGTGATGAAGAAATTACTGACGGAATAATTAAAAAAACAAAAAGAAGATTCAATTGGTTGTTGTTAAATCTATTTACTGCATTTTTAGCCACATGGGTAATTAGTTTATTTGGAGCTACTATAGAACAAATGGTTGCACTAGCATTTTTAATGCCAATTGTAGCATCAATGGGTGGTAATGCTGGAATGCAGACGCTAGCTGTTACAGTTAGAGCTATAGCTACTAATGACTTAACAGAAAATAATTTTACACAAAATATATTTAAAGAATTTTCTATTGGAATTTTGAATGGACTTATATTTGCATTAATAAGCGCTGCAATTGTTCAATTATGGTTTAAAGATTCAATACTTTCTTTAATCATATCCATATCAATGGTTCTAAACATGATTGTAGCAGGTCTATTTGGTATATTAATACCAATAAGCTTGAAAAAATTTAAAGTTGATCCAGCCATAGCATCAAGCGTTTTTGTAACAACAATAACTGATGTAATAGGCTTCTTGTCTTTTTTAGGAATTGGAGCTTACTTTTTTTACTAGCTAAACATTATCAATTAATCTAACTTTATTTATCTTATAGGCTATAAATATTTTAAAATTTTTTTTAGAAAATTTTTTAGAAAGGTTAGTGGGATTTCTAATTTCAAAATATTCAATTTTATCACATAAATTCTCAATTTTAGATCTATAAAAGTCGAGTAATTTTATATTTTTAAAATTTTTAGTTACTGTATTTCTAAAATTAAATAGAAGTTTTGAAATATTTTCAGTTTTTTTTAATAAAATTTTTGAAAGTAATTTATTTCTTGATGACAAAGGCAATTTATTTTTATTTCTAATAGTTTTGCAAGATATTATTTTGGTTTTAAATTTATTTTGTAAATATTTTTTTATTAAAAAAACTTGTTGAAAATCCTTTTCACCAAGGAATAAATATTTTGAGTTAATATTTGTCATAAATCTATTTACAACAGCTAAAACACCTTCAAAATGACCTTTTCTATATTTAGCACATAAGATCTTATCTTTTCTTAAAATCACTAATTTTTTCTTAATCCCTTTATTATAAATTTCTTTTTTATTAGGCAAAAATAAATAGTTAATTTTAAGCTTTTTTAAAATTGATATGTCCTTATTTAAATTTCGGGGATATTTAATGTAATCCCTTTTATCATTGAATTGTGAAGGATTTATGAAAATACTGACTATCACTTTTTTGGATTTTTTTTTAGCTACTTTAATTAATGATAAATGACCTTCATGCAATGATCCCATCGTAGGTATGAATCCAATGTTTTCATTAAAATTAATTTCTTTATTTAAAACATTAAAGCTTTTAAAAATTTTCATTTATGATACTTGATTAAATATTACATTATGATCAAACAAGCAATAATACCTCTTGCAGGATTAGGCACTAGATTATTACCCTTAACAAGCGTATTCCCTAAAGAATTACTTCCAATTAACGGCAAGCCAAGTTTAGAATATATTTTAGATGAGTGCATTGATGCTGGCGTTAAAGAAATAATATTTATAATTTCAGACAAAAAAAAACTTATTAAAAAATATTTTTACAATGATAAATTTTACAAAAATATTATCAAGAAGAAAAAAGATAAAAGAATAAAAGAAGAGTACAAAAAAATATTGAATTTAAAAAGAAGAATTAAATTTGTTTATCAAAACAAACCACTAGGCACTGGTGATGCAGTTTTAAAAGCCAAAAAATTTATAACAGGATCACATTTTTTAATGTTATTTCCCGACGATTTAATTATGAAAAAGAACTGTTCAAAAGACATGATTTCATTACATAATAAATATAATTGCTCAGTTATGGCATCCATGAAAGTTAAAAAAGAAGATGTAAATAGATGGGGAATTTATTTAAAGGCAAAAAAAATTAATAAACAAAATTTTTTAATAAAAGATGTTGTTGAAAAACCAAAACCAAAAAAAGCACCATCCACTAATGCTGTAATAGGCAGATATATTTTGCCTAGAGCAATCTTTTCTAAACTTAAAAAACAATCCAAGGGTATTGGAGGCGAAATACATATTACCGATTCAATTAGAAAACTAATAAGTCAAAAGCATAAATTTATTGGCCATAATTTTGCCGGCAAATATCTAGATTGTGGAACCATGAATGGGTATATAAAATCTTCTTTGGAAATCTCTAAATTATGAAATTGTGTATCATAGGAACCGGATATGTCGGTTTAGTAAGTGGTACTTGCTTTGCTGATATTGGCAACAATGTCATTTGTGTGGATATTGACAGAAATAAAATTAAAAATTTAAATTCTGGAATTATCCCAATATATGAACCAGGATTAGAGGAAATGGTCAAAAGAAACATTAACCAAAAAAGATTAAAGTTTTCTTATGATGTAAATGAAGCAATAAAAAAGTCTGACATAATATTTATTTGCGTTGGAACGCCAACAATTAAAAAAACAAATTCTGTTGAATTAAAGTATGTTTATCAAGTAGCTAATAAAATAAAATCTAATTTAAATAAGTATAAAATTATAGTTACTAAATCAACAGTGCCAGTAACAACAGGTGATAAAATTGAAAGCATTTTAAAAAAAAACAAATATAAATCGAAGTATGATGTTGTTTCAAATCCTGAATTTTTAAGGGAGGGTGAGGCAATTAGAGATTTTGTAGTTCCTGATAGAGTTGTTGTTGGTACAAAAAGTAAAAAAGCATTAAAAACTATGAAATCCTTGTATCTGCCAATAATAAAAAAAACTACACGTTTCTTTTCAACCTCTAGAAGGAGTGCAGAATTAATTAAATATGCCTCAAACGCTTTTTTGGCCACAAAAATCTCATTTATAAATGAAGTGGCAAATTTATGTGAACTATTAAACATTAATATAGAAGAGATATCTGTTGGTATGGGCCTAGATCAAAGAATAGGTGAAAGATTTTTAAGAGCAGGACCCGGTTATGGAGGATCTTGTTTTCCAAAAGATACAAGAGCTATAGTTACATTAGCAAAAAAATATAAAATAAACTTAAGTATTGCTAATTCAGTAATTAAATCAAATGATAACAGATCTAAAATTCTTTTAAATAGAATATTAAAAATTTTGAAAAATAAAATTAAAAATAAAAATATTACTTTTTTAGGAGCAACATTTAAAGCAAACACAGACGATATGAGAGAGTCGCCTTGTTTAAAATTGATACCTGCATTAATTACAAAAGGTGCTATAATTAATTATTATGATCCAACAGGACCAAAAAAAGAAATTGAAAAATTTAAAAATGTAAATTTTTCAAAAAATGTTGTAGATGCCACAAAAAAATCTGATCTTATAATATTACATACAGAGTGGAATGAATTTAAACAATTAAATGTAAAAAAACTTACAAAAAATAAAAATGTAATTGTTTACGATATGAGAAATATTTACTCACCAGAAAAAATGAAAAAAAATGGGATTAAATATTATGGAATTGGAAGATAATTAATTTAATTCAAATATTGCATCAACTTCAACAGCAACACCTAATGGTAGGCTATTTGTGCTAACGGCAGCTCTTGTGTGCATGCCTGCATTATCAAATATTTTAACTATTGTATCGGATGCTCCATTAATAACTTTTGGTTGTTCTATGAAACTATCTATAGAGTTTACAAATCCAGTAAGTTTTATACATGATTTAATTTTAGAAAGATCATCTGATAAATGTTTTTTTGCCTGAGATACTATGCCCAAAGCGCATCTTTTTGCCGCTTCATAACCTTGTTCTGTAGTAAGGTCTTTTCCTAATTTACCTTTTATTAGATTTCCGTCACTATCAATGGAAATTTGCCCTGATATATAAAGAAGTTTTCCAACTTCTTTAGTTGCAACATATGATCCGACAGGCGGTGTTGCTTTTGGTAATATAATATTTAATTGATTAATTTTATCATCAATATTCATATTTAAATTATTCTCTACAAAGAATGTCCTTAACTGTTCTTTCTTCCTTTGGTGGACATTTGCTGAAAGGTTTTGTTAAGTCTGGCTTTTTAATTGATCCTATTGTTTCACAGGAAGTTAGAAACAATAATGACATAAGTATTATAGCTATTTTTTTCATTTTCTACCTTTTTTTTTATTTTTATCGTATTCCTTTCTCTTTTCTATCAAAATTAATGCTTCATCCATAGTTAATTCCACAGGATCTTTCTCTTCAGGAATTGTTGCATTCAAAGATTTATATTTAATATATGGACCATACTGGCCCTTCATTATTCTAACTGGCTTTTTGTCTTCTGGATGTTCTCCAAGATCTTTTATCAAAGATGAAGATATTCTTCCAGGTTTTGCCTCAGCAATTAGAGTAATTGCTCTGTTCAAACCAATTGTGAAAAGATCTTCAACATTTTCTAATCTTGCTGATTTGTTATCACATTTGAGATAAGGGCCAAATCTTCCTGAGTTAATAGTAATATCTTTTCCAATATCAGGATGCTGCCCTATTACTTTTGGCAGAGCACACAAATATTTTGCTTTCTCTAAATTAATTTGATCTATTTCCAAGCCTTTTGGAATTGAGATATTTTTTAAATTATCATTTTCTTTTTTCTTTTTCTTTTTCTTTTTATTAGATGCAGGGTCATTTTCAGCCATTTCAAATTGAAGATAAGGTCCAAATCTTCCGTTTTTTAAGTAAATATCCTTGCCACTATCATTTTGACCAATTAATTTTGGTTCTAATAATGCGATTTGATCATTTGATTTAGATTTGGACAAAGGTCTTGTAAATTTACATTCTGGATAATTCGAACAGCCTATAAAAGCACCACCTCTAAAGCTATTTTTTAAACTTAATTCACCTGTGTTGCATAATTTACATTTTCTGTTAATTTTTCCACTTTTATCAGCCTCAAAAATTAATTCACCAAGACTTTCATTTAAAAGGTCTAATACTTCTCTAGTTCTTTTCTCTTTCACATTTGAAACATTGGTATTGAAATCTTTCCAAAAATTATCAAGAACCTTAATCCATTCTTCTTTACCTGCTGTAATATCATCAAGTTGCTCTTCCAGACCTGCTGTAAATCCATAATCAACGTACTTTGAGAATAATGCTTCCAAAAATGCTGATAATAACTTTCCTCTATCTGTTGGAAAAAAACGTTTATTAACGACATCTGCGTACCCTCTATTTGAAATTACCGATATAATACTTGCATAAGTCGAAGGCCTGCCAATTCCTAATTCTTCAAGTTTTTTTACTAAACTAGCCTCAGAATACCGTGGTGGTGGTTGTGTAAAGTGTTGTTCATCAATAAAATTATCAGTTATCACTTCATCTTTACTAACATTAGGAATGATTTTTTCATCTTCATCATTATCAATTCTTGTAAGTTTTAAAAAGCCATCAAATTTAATTGTAGAACCAGAGCATTTAAATTGATTCTTATTATCATCCGAAACTATTGTTATAGTTTTTCTATCAAATTTTGCAGCTTCCATTTGCGAAGAAAGAGCTCTAGACCAAATTAAATCATATAATTTTAACTGATCAGTGCTTAAGAATTTTTTAATAGTTTCGGGGGTTCTAGATATATCAGTTGGCCTTATTGCTTCATGTGCTTCTTGGGCATTTTTAGCTTTTTTTCCAGAATAGTTATTAGGCTCTTTAGGTAAGTAACTATCACCATAAGAATTTTTTATAAAATTTCTAAAGTCAATTATTGCATCATTTGAAATATTTGTGCCATCAGTTCTCATGTACGTGATCAATCCAACCGTATCTCCTTCAATATCTATACCTTGATATAATCTTTGTGCAATTTGCATAGTTCTAGAAGCTCCAAAACCTAATTTGCTTGAAGAAGTTTGTTGAAGTGTAGATGTGGTAAATGGCCCAAGTGGATTTCTTGTATATATTTTAGAGCTAATATCAGAAATTCTGTATTTTGATTTTTTGATTAATTCTATAGCAATATTTATATCTTCTTTATTTTTAAAAGAGAATTTTTCTATTTTTGAATCGTTTAATAGTACTACATTTGAATTTAAAATATCTTCTTTTGTAGTTTTAAAATTTACGTTTAAAGTCCAGAACTCCTCTGGTTTAAATTGTTCGATTTCATGCTCTCTTTCTGTAAGCAATCTTAAAGCAACAGACTGAACTCTGCCTGCTGATTTAGAACCTGGTAGTTTAGTCCATAGAATAGGCGAGATGTTAAATCCAACTAAATAATCCAAAGCCCTTCTTGCCATATAGGCGTCTACTAAATTAGGCTCAATGCTTCTAGGGTTATCTATTCCATTAATTACCGCCTTTTTTGTGATTTCATTGAAAACAACTCTTTCAATTTTTTTGTCTTTTAGAATTTTTTTTTCATCCAAATATTCTTTGACATGCCAGGCAATTGCCTCACCTTCACGATCAGGGTCAGTTGCAAGAATAATTTTTTCCGATTTTTTGGCAACATCTGTTATTTCTTTTAAATATTTTTTTGAAAAACTATCAACTTCCCATATCATTTTAAATTTATCTTCTGGATCTACTGATCCATTTTTAGAAGGTAAATCTCTTATATGTCCATAACTTGCTAAAACGGTATAATTTTCACCCAAATATTTATTAATAGTTTTAGCTTTTGCTGGACTTTCAACTATTACAAGATTCATAATTACAGAAACTACACAAAAAACTGATCAATAGTCAAATTAATAAATTTTTGATTTAGATTCTGTATGATTTAACAGTCTTTTTATATTTTCTCGATGAGTGTAAAAAATTAAAACAAACATTATTATAAAGAAAAAAACCACTTCATCACTAAAAATAAAATAATTAAAAATTGGAATTGATAGACATCCAACCAATGATGACAAAGATGAATATTTAAATATAAAAAAAGATATTAACCAAACTATTCCAAATAAAATTCCCAGATATAAATTAATACAGCAAAGTATACCAATGTAAGTGGCCACACCTTTTCCACCTTTAAATTTTAACCAGATCGGAAATACATGACCTAAAAATATACTTAGCGATGAAATATATAAATATTCAATATAATAAATTTTAATAAATATTAATGGAACTATCGCTTTTAAAATATCTAAAATTAATGTTGCATAACCAATAGTTTTATTTCCTGTTCTTAAAGCGTTTGTAGCTCCTATATTTCCAGAACCTATAGTTCTAATATCTTTTTTTAAAAAAATTTTTGTTAATAAAAACCCAAATGGTATTGAGCCTA
>QCLN01000012.1 GCA_003214525.1 Pelagibacteraceae bacterium AG-414-M23
TCCCCTCATCATAAATTTTTATTTTTTTTTTATAATTTTCAATATCTTGATTCGATGTAAAACCATCATTTAAGGTTGTATCAACTAAATAACCTGAATTTCTAGCGCTTGATCCTTCGCCAGCCAATTGAGAGTCCACTAAAATAATTTTTGACGATTTATAATTATTAGCTAATCGTCTTGCAGCTGATAATCCAGTATATCCAGCTCCTACAATTAAATAATCGCATAACAAATCGCTAGTTAATTGTTTAATATTAGATCGTTTTGGTAAATTATTAATCCAGCCACAATTTGGATCATTTATTATTGGCATTAATTTTTAAATTGCTTGAGATGCAGGTGTGAAATTATATCCAAATGTGTCTGCAACTGCTTTATAAGTAACTTCGCCCTTAAAAACATTTAAACCTTCTAAAAAGTTTTTATCTTCTTTGAGAGCTTTTTGATAACCTCTGTCTGCAAGTTTCATAAGAAAAGGTAGTGTTGCTTTATTTAAAGCTAGTGTCGAAGTTCTTGGAACTCCTCCAGGCATATTTGCTACGCAATAATGAACCACATCATCCACAATATAAGTTGGATCTGCGTGAGTTGTTGGTTTGCTTGTTTCAACACAACCGCCTTGGTCAATTGCAACATCAACAATTACAGATCCTCTTTTCATATCTTTTAACATTGATTTGTTAATTAATTTGGGAGCTTCTGCTCCAGGTATTAACACGCCGCCAATAACAAGATCTGCACTTGAAATTAATTTATTAAAATCGGTTTTTCCTGTTAACTCAGGAATAATTTTATCTCCAAATATTTCAGATAACTGTTGAAGTCTTTTTTCAGATTTATCTACAATATGAACTTTAGCTCTCAAACCAGTTGCTATGATTGCTGCATTTTCTCCAACAACTCCTCCTCCAAGTATAACTACAGTTCCTCCTTCTACTCCAGGAGCTCCACCTAATAACAATCCTCTTCCTTTTTGATTTTTTTCTAAACAATGCGCTCCTGCTTGAACTGACATTCTTCCAGCAACCGCACTCATTGGAGCAAGTAATGGAAGTCTTCCATTTTCATCGGTTACTGTTTCATAAGCGATACATATAGATTTACTTTTTACTAACCCCTCTGTTAATTCTTTAGCTGCTGCTAAATGAAGGTAGGTAAAAACAATTTGATTTTCTTTAATCATCTTTACTTCATTAGATAAAGGCTCTTTCACTTTAACTATTATTTCTGCATCATTAAAAATATCTTCTGCTTTTTGAATAATTTTAGCACCAGCAGATTTGTATTGATCATTATCAAAACCTGCTTCGAAACCTCCATTGTTTTCAACTAAAACTTCATGACCGTTTGAAGTTAATGATTTAACGCTATCTGGTGTAAGTCCAATTCTATTTTCTTGAGGTTTGATTTCTTTAGGAACTCCAATTTTCATAAAGAACTAATTTTTTTTAGATTTTGCGTAGTTATTAATTCCAGTTCTAAGTTTTTCAATTATTTCATCAATATGTTTTTTTTCAGAAATAAACATTGGTGCTATTATTAAACAATCACCCGTAGCTTTAAAATTTACTCCAGCATCATAACAATGTTTAAAACATGTAAAACCTGCTACGCCAGGTTTTTTATCCATTTTCATATCAATTCCTGCCATCATTCCATATCCTCTTATATTTTCAACTACATCAATATCCTTTAACGAAAATATTGCTTCTTGAAAGTAAGGCGCCATTTCCTTTGATCTGTTAAATATATCTTCTTTTTCAAATATATCTTGCACAGCAAGTGCTGCTGCTACAGATACTGGAATTCCAGAGTAAGTATATCCATGAAACAATTCTATAGTTCCTTTTGGTGAATTATCCATAATAGCGTCATAAATTTCCTCTTTGCATGCAACAACTCCCATTGGAACAATTCCATTAGTTGTAGCTTTAGCCATAGTCATTAAATCTGGTGTTACACCAAATTCTTGAGCTCCAAATGCAGAACCCATTCTTCCCCAGCCTGTAATTACTTCATCAAAAATTAATAATATTCCATGTTTATCACAAATTTCTCTTAATCTTTGTAAGTAACCTTTTGGTGGAACTAAAGTTCCTGTTGAGCCTGCCACAGGTTCAACAATACAAGCTGCTATGTTTTCTCCTCCAAAATTTGCACAAATTCTTTCTAAATCATTTGCAAGTTCTGCTCCAGTTTCTGGTTGTCCTGATACAAACTTATGTTCTGGTAAATGTGTATGTCTCATATGAACTACACCTGGCATTAAAACACTCGCAAAAGTTTTAATATTATTTACCATTCCTCCTACTGAAGTGGCTCCAATGTTCATTCCGTGGTAAGCTCTTTCTCTTCCAACAAATCTAAATCTTTGACCTTCTCCCCGTGCTTTATGATAAGCAACCGAAATTTTAATTGCTGTTTCAACAGCTGTTGATCCACAAATTGTATAAAAAATTCTATTTAAATTTCCTGGTGTATGTTTTGATATTTTTGTTGCAAGTTCAAATGAGCCACCAAAACCTTGTTGGAATGGTTGTGCATAGTCTACTGTCTTTAATTGTTTTGTAATTGCCTCAATAATTTCCTCTCTACCGTGACCAAGTGGATTACAAAACAATCCAGAGCTCGCATCTATTTGGGTTTTTCCTTGATGATTTTTTAAATATACACCTTTTGCCTCTACTATTAATCTTGGATTTTCTTTAAAGTCTTTATTTGAAGTAAACGGCATCCAATGCTCATTAAGAGAATTGGGCATTTTAAATTTGTTTTCTGAACTCATAATTTTAATTTTTTTTGTTTATCTAGTTTTTGATTTCATAGACTAATTTTTAAAAGCTCTCCATAAAAATCGTATTTTAAATGATACACTTTAAAGTTGTATATCTTCAGTTTTGCGAAGGGGTTATATAAACTACAGTTTACAACTCTCTTATTTTCTAATTTAATTGCTTTTTTAAATTTAAAAATAAGAGGAGATTAAATGAAAAAAATAATTAGTTTTATTCTAGGAACTATTGTTGCTCTTAACTTGTCAGTTTCAGTTGCTAATGCTGCTGCAAATGAAGTTAGAGTTGCATTCTTCTTAGAGTGGCCAACTCCAAACCAAGAAGATAAAGTTAAAAAAATCTTTGATAAAGCTTTGGGTGTGCCAGTAAAATGGACTAACTTTTCAAATGGTGGCGCGATGACTGATGCTATGTTAGCAGGAGATATTGATATTTCTTACTCACAAGGTTTGGTGCCGTTTATAAATGCGGTTAAATCTAAAGCACCTTTGAAACTTGTAGACATAGCTATGGAATACGGAATGGGTGGAACAACTTGTGTTACATCTAATGCTTCTGGTATTACAAAAGCTAATGCTTCTGAATTAGAAGGCAAAAAAGTTGCAGTTCCACTAGGAACTATGGCTGAGTATGTTTTTGATGAAAGTATGAAAGTTGTTGGAGCTGACAGAGGGAAAATGGATGTTATCCAAATGGATCCTGAAGAAGGAGCTGCTGCGTTAGTAAGTGGTGATGTTGTAATGGCATGTTTATTTGGTGGTAACTCAATCAAAGCAGCGACAGCAGTTGGAACAAGACTTTTAACTGTTCAAGAAGCTAGAGATGCTGGTATCTTAGGTATAGATATTACATCTGTTACAGACAAATTCATGAAAGAAAACCCAGGAATGTTAAGAACTTTCATAGAAGTAACTCATGAAGCAAATGCTAGATATGCAGCAGGAAAATCTGACATGAATGTTATAGCAAAAGATGCTGAAATGAAGCTTGGTGATATGAAAGAAACTATTGGTGGATTTAAATTTTTAACACCTGCGGAAACTAAAAAATCAATGGAAAGCGGTAATCTTGCTGGATTCTTAAAAGGAATGGATACTCCTAGCGGAGCAGTAGATACTAGTTTTTTACCTAATTAATTTTTAGTTTTAGATAAAAATAAATAGGCGCCAATTAATAAATTGGTGCCTATTTTTTTAGCAAAAATTCAATTATATTATTTATATGAGCGATCTAGTTTCTCAAAATCTAAACATGATTTTTAAAACTCCAAAAGGAGAAACTGTTCATGCATTAAAAGATTTAAATTTCACACTTAGAAAAGGAGAACTTCTAACAGTCCTTGGTCCTTCTGGTTGCGGAAAAACAACTTTATTAAATATTGCAGCGGGATTTCTAAGACCTACCTCAGGATCAATTGTTTTAGGTGGTAATGAAATTAATGGACCTGGCGTTGAAAGAGGAATGGTGTTTCAACAAGGTGCATTGTTTGAGTGGTTAACTGTTGCTGAAAACGTAAATTTCGGTTTAAGGATGAAAAAAGAAGACCCTATCAAAACATCAAAAAAAGTTGAAGAATGGTTAGATATAGTGGGACTTAAAGGATTTGGAAATACTCCAACCTACCAATTATCTGGGGGAATGCAGCAAAGAGTTGCTCTTGCAAGATGTTTAATTAATGACCCAGATTTAATTTTAATGGATGAACCTTTGGGAGCGCTTGATGCTTTAACTAGAGAAAAAATGCAGTCCTTAGTATTAAAAATTTGGAAAGAAACAGGAAAAACTATAATTTTAATTACTCACTCTGTAGAGGAAGCTTTACTACTTGGTGAAAGATTATATGTAATGGCACCAAGACCTGGACGTATACATAAAGAATACAAGCTACCTTTTGCTTCAATGGGATTAAACGGAGATTTAAGAGAAATTAAAAAAAAGGAAGATTTTGCCAGCAAAAGAGAAGAGATCTTAGCCATGATTTGGAACATGGAAGAAGAAATAATGGGAAAAGATATTTAATATGTTTACTCAAGTAATAACATTTTTAATTTTTTTTGCAGTTATAGGGTGCATTTTGTATGGAAGAAAATTAATTAAAACTGAAAAAATTGATGCAGTTTTTGGAAACCCTGAAAGAGCTAAAGGAGGAATTCATTGGGTTATTGTTGGAAGTAGTTTTTTACTATTAACATGGCTTTATTATTCTTGGGATATAGCAAAAGCTTTTTACCCAAAATCAGCTAACGAACTTTGCCAAGTTGGAAAAGTTAACGATTCATTGCTTTCATTAAAATATTTATTTCCAATAGAAGAAAGGCAATTTAAAAGCACTTTCGTTATCCAAAGTGAAAATAAAAATATTGCTAAAATAGCTTTAGAAATTGAAAATACGTCAGGCCTAAGAGATCAAGATAAAAATAAGCTTTTAAGTTTAGTTGCAAAGACTAAAAATACAATTCCGCTATTAACAAATGAAAAACTACTGGAAAATGAAATTAAAGTTAAAATCGATGAATTAACTAAGAAAATTACTCAATTAACAATAAAATTTCAAAAAGAAAGTTATCCAGAAGAAACAACAGAAGATGAAAATAAAAGAAAAGAAGAGGCGGTAAAAGAAGGTGAATGGGGAGCTTCAGGAACTGCAGTAGAACAAACAATAGAAATTCCGATTATTCCTAAAACAAGAAAAGGATTAAAATTTGATGCAGTTTCAAAAGAATTAAAAATAATCAGTGATGAATTTTTTAAGTTAAGAAATCACAATCCTGATTATAAGAGAGAAATGAAAGAGATTAAGGATGAAATTAAAAAATATAGATCTGATTTAGGTGACGCACAAGAAGTTGCATCTACTTTAGCAAAAGATATTCTTAAAATTGCAAGAAGAATAGAGTATGCAAGTATTTTTCCACCAAAAACTCTGAATGGTATGAACCGGGCAATATTAGAGTTTGACAATGTTCAGAAAAAAGAACAAGGATATCTAAGATTAGTAGATGTTTTTTTATTTCCTTCTGGAACAATCGTATCAAGCGGTCCTAGCTGTTCAGAACAGGGTTCTGGTAGGTGGCTACCTAAACCTTCGGATACTTTAAATAAATTTATTCTTTTATTAAAACCAAGTGTTGGATTTAAAAATATTCCATTAATTTGGTATGAAATGATGGACGTAAGTAAGATAATTGGTTTTATTCTTCCGGATTGGATTGCAGATATAATACCTGGAAAATACCCCGTTCATAGTGAAGATGGTACTGTAAAACCAAACTTTAAAAGTAAAATTTTAAAGATAGTAACTGGTGAATTTAAATTATTTAAAATACCTGTTCCTATGGGTCATATATGGGACTCTTTTTTAAGAGTATTCTTAGGTTTAATTTTTGGAATAATTATCGGTGTTCCTTTAGGTTTGTTTATGGGTCTAAATAGATTTGCTAAAGGATTTTTTGATCCATTAATTGAATTATATAGACCAGTGCCACCACTTGCTTGGGCTCCACTGGTAATTTCCGTTCTTGGAATTGATAATATTGGAAAAGTATTTTTATTATTCATGGTATCCCTATCTATTATGATAATCTCAGCAAGAGCTGGTGCTTCCGGAACACAACTGTCTAAGATACATGCGGCTCATTCATTGGGTGCTTCTAGATGGCAAATTCTTAGATATGTAATATTTCCAAACTCATTACCTGAAATATTAACTGGTGTAAGGGTTGCGATTGGTATGTGTTGGGGAACATTAGTTGCTGCAGAATTTTTAGCAGGAACAACAGGTATTGGTTTTGTTGAAAACGTTGCAAAAAAATATTTTCAATATGAAGTGATCTGGATAACTATCTTTGTTATGGGTATGCTTGGTCTCTTATTTGATATCACACTTAGAAAAATTATAGATAAAACAATTCCATGGCGTGGAAAAGGTTAATAATATTTTTTTCTTTCTGTTTCTATATTTCAATATCCCATGCAGAAGAATTTGTTTTTAAAAAAATTATAAATTTGAATGATCCATGGGGATCAGCATTTATATCTAATGAAAATTTATTAATTACAGAAAAATCTGGTAAAATTAAATTGTTTAATTTAGATACAAAAAAAATTCTTGATATCTCACATAATTTAAATGTTTTGGAACACGGTCAAGGTGGTCTTTTAGATATAATTTATCAAAATAAAACTGTTTGGGTTTCATATACAGAAAATAGAGGTGATTTTAAAACCTCCACTTCAATTGCTAAAGGTAAATTTAAAACAGATAAAATAAATTTTAATAATATTTTTCAAGCTTATCCTCCTATAAATTCTCGTTATCACTTTGGTTCAAGATTAGGAATCAAAGATCAATACCTCTTCGCTTCAGTAGGTGAAAGAGGTGAAGGTATGATTGCGCAAGATGCTACAAAACATCCTGGAAGCATTATTAGAATTTTTTTAGATGGTAGCATACCTAATGATAATCCAAAATTCGTCGATAAAAAAAATTGGTTACCAGAAATTTATCAAATTGGTGTTAGAAATCCCCAAGGGTTAACAGTATCACCTTTTGATAATAAAATTTATATTAGTAACCATGGCGCAAAAGGTGGGGACTGGTTTGGAGAAGTAAAAAAAGGAGAGAATTATGGATGGAAAATTTTAGGTTGGGGTGGCACTAATTACAGTGGATTAAAAATTGGACCTAAATGGAAAGCTGGATTTACAAAAGCAATTCAATACTGGGTACCTTCAATAGCAACAAGCGCTATTACAATTTATAAAGGTGACGAATTTAATGATTGGAATGGTCAAGCTTTAATTACTTCTTTGAAAGATAGGTCTCTTAGAAAACTTGATTTCACAAATCTTAAAAACGTTAAAGAAGACATTATTTTTAAAAATAAGATTGGAAGAATAAGAGACATACAAATTCATCCTGCAAATGGTAAATTGTATTTTCTTAGTCAAGATGCGTTATGGTTAATGGAGAAAAAATAAATGCTAAATAAAAAATTAATGGAAAAAATTTTTGAAAAATTGCTTTCTGAAGCTAAAAATTCATATGATGATTTTAATGAAGCGGATGGTAAAATTGGTGATGGAGATCTAGGAATTACTATTAAAAGTGGTTTAGAAGAAATTAATAATAACATTAGTAAATTTAACGATGATTTGGGATCAAACTTTATGATTTGCTCGCATGCATTTGTTAAAAAATCTGGCTCTAGTTTTGGAACACTAATAGCGTTTTCATTTATGAATATTTCAAAAATTCTAAAAGGCAAAACTCAATGTAATCACGAAGATATTGTAGGTATTTTTGAAACTGCGTTAAAAACAATTCTTGAAAGAGGTAAGACTAATCTTGGTGATAAAACAATAGCTGATAGTTTGAATTTAATAATAAAAAAACTTAAGGAAAATAAAAATTATTCTGAAGTTTTTAAATTAGCCACTAAGCAAGCGTTAGAAGATTTTAAAGGTAAAAAGATTAAAATTGGAAGAGCTAGAATGTTTGAGGATAAAACTAAGGAATTAGATGATCCTGGTATGTACGCATTAAATAAATTAAGCCAAATATTTTAAATTTAATATAAATTTATGTTTAAAATCCATATAGATATCTTTTGCATTATCATAAGTATCTTTTGAATAATTAATATTTATTTCTTTTTTATTAGAATTTTTAAAATAATTTAAATCTAATTTTTCAACTCGATTGAGATTAATTTTTTCTAACAACATCTTCACATAATTTGGATTTAATAATTCTTCATAGATTATAAAAAAACAATTATTATAGGTTTGATGGTTCTTTAAGATATTTTTATAAAATAAACACCATTGCTCCAACCAGTAATTGATGTGATTTAAATCTTTAAAATGAATAGGATTGTTCCATGGTTGGTGATTTAGACCAAATTCATTATGACCAAGATAATTCATATATCTTCTGATAAAATCATTCTTTTGTTGTAATTTTCTAAAATGTAAGTGTGTATTTAAAAGTGAATAAGCATGTTGCAAGGGTTCCCTTATTGGAATTAAAAATATAGAATTAGGCAGTATTGAATGAATTAAATCTATTCTTTTATAATTAAAATTATTCTTACTTAAATATTTATCTTTGTTTTCTGAAAGTAGAATTAATTGAATATAATTAACTAGCTCATTTTTTACAAATTTTTCATCATTATTAAAAAAAATTTCATCTAATGCTTCAGGACTATTAATATCAAAAGTTATACCATCTCCATGCAATCTTTCTTTTTTTGGTATATTGCTCTTATTAAATAACTTTGATAAATTAGGAGACAGGATAAAGGGCATATTTTTATATATTAAAGATGCATATTCATTTGATGAAAATAAAAAATTTAATAAAATAGTTGTTCCAGACCTTGGAAGACTTGATATAAAAATATGTGATTGTTTTTTTAAATCTTTATTTTTTAAGTAGATAATTTTTTCAAGTTCAAATAATGATTTATTAATAAATTTTTTACTTAATACAAAATCATGTAGAAACTTTTGAATACCACTATAGTTTTGCATAAATTTTCTTTCGAAGTAGGTGATAAATGATAAAAACTGCAGCAAACTCTATCATGCCTAAAATTGAAATAGCTAAATTTAAAAATGAATTTGATAGTAAATTTAAAATAAATATAAAAACAAAAATAAAAATTAGTAATAAAAAAATTTTAAATGAACTAATAAAGAGTAATTTTGAATAATAAAGTATTGACTTCTCTTTTCTAAAATCACTAACATTTTTAAATTTAAATAGTTTGAGTGTTTTTTTACTTGTTGCTAAGTTTAATTGAACAATGTCTATTAATTTAAAATATCTTATAAATTCATAAATAATGATTGTGGAGCAAATTAGTAAAAATTGATTAATCAACTTTATTTAGTTGGTGATCTTTTTTTTCTTTTCTTTTTTTAATTAATTTTTTTACTGGAAACCATATTAAACCAAATAATACTGCAAATATTGCAATAACTATCCCTAAAGTTGCTGCTAATGCTCCTCCTCCAATTCCAGGTCCCAAATAGGCATTGGAAGATGTGGTTATAAAAAGTAAAAAAAGAATTTTTAAAATTAATTTAAACATTTTTTATTTTCTATTAATAATTTAAATTGTTTAATAAATATTTCATCTTCTATAATTCTGCTCCAACTAGTGTAACCAATATTTCCGTTTTTGTCTTTATTAACAAATTCCCACTCTTTATCACCTTCTTTGTTAAATAGAATAATCCTTCCGTGATTTTGTTCTTCAACCATTAATGATCCATCTTTAAAAATATGTGAGAGACCTTGTGTAATTGTTTTAAAATTATTTTTTTGTAATTGTTCATTGAATAACCTTCTAAATTTTTTTGTCTCAAAATTATATATGAGCACTTCTGAATGTTCATTGTCAATTAAAAAATTGTTATTATTAAATATTGAGATTTCTTTATCTGAGATGATATCTACATCATGTTGTTCAGCAAAAGGACCTGTTATATAATTAATTACTTCATTGGTGCTTGGTCTGTATTGAATAATTGCAGATTGATATCTCGAACTTAAAAATACATCTCCTTTTTGCCAATATTGAGAGTCACTAAATGCTGGTTCAATATCATTCAAGTGTATTGGATCTGTTTGCTTTGATACATATTGATTAAATACAAAATTAATAGGGATAATGTTATTTTCAACTAAAATTTCGGTTACACTTTTTTTAAAAAGTATTTTGCCATCAGTATTAATTTTAATAATTGCGTCGTCCTTATAATCTTTAAATAAATACTTTTGTACATATTTAGATTGAGGATACATTCGTCCTCCAACCCAAATATTTCCTTCATGATTTAACATTATGTTATGATGAAATGTTTCTTCATCATTAATCCATTGAAGATTTGAACAAAAATCAATTTTATATGCCGGTCCATAGTTGCTTACAAGCGACCCATCATTTAATAGTAAAGTATGAAAATATTGAAATCTTATTGGAGAATGATCAATTTTAAGTCTTGGAAATTTTTCAGTGTTTGTAACTTGATCATTCATTTCTGTAATATCATGCTTGTATGTATGTAAGACTTCAAAGTTACTTAAATCAATAATATCAACTACTGATCTATATAAACTATTGTCATATCGAGGAAGTACTAAAAGAGCACTTCTTTTATTTTCTATAAATTGTTTAAATCTTTTTTTATCTTTATGTTTTATAAGAGATTTTAATTTATCTAAATTTAAGGTTCTATACTTAATCATCATTCTAACATTTATTGGAACTGAAGCGATAAACATCGCTGGTTTCTGCAAAAATTTATACTTCTGCCCACCATCATAGTGATATTTAACAATTGCGCTAAATCCCATTGTTGCAACAATAGATATAAATAAAACTAGTATTACTGGATAAGTAAAAAACTTTTTAAACATGTTTTTGATTATTAGAATCTTTTTTAAAATAAGTACATATAATTTATTTTCTAAAATTTTCCTATTTTTTGAGATCCGCTGTAAAATATTTTTGATAGCTCTTTATTTGCTTTTTTTTTCATTTCAACTTCTTCTTTTCTCATTAGTTCTTTAGTTCTTGTAATATGCTCGTGATATTTATATGCATCTTCTCCTCTTGCTTGCTGAACATACATTTTACCTAAAATCTGTTTTACGTTTGTTCCAATATAGCTTTGAATTACAAATCCAATTCTTCTGTCATTACTTTTATTTAAACCTGATCCATGAACAACCTTTGGGTGATGAAGAGATATTTGCCCTGCTTTTAAAATAACTGGCTTAGTTTTATTCATTGGTACATTTTCAACTGTTTGACCTCTTGTTAATAAATTATTCTCATTAAATTTTTGGTTGTGATATTGAAGTTCATTTTTATGTGACCCTGACCACATTCTCATACAACCATTTTCTTCATTAGCATCTGTTATCGCCACCCAAGCAGTGACCCAATTATGAGGCTCAAGGCCAATATATTTGGCATCTTGATGAAAGCTAACAAAGCCTTTTTCATTTGGATTTTTAACAAAAAGTGTAGTTCCACAAATAAGTATATTTTTACCAATAAGACTTTCTACTGCATCTAAAATTTTTGTATTATTGCAAACTTTATCAAACACTGGGGAAATTAAATGAATATAATTTCTTCCTAAGCCTTCAAGTTCATTAGGCCATTTTTTTTCTATAAGTTCTATTTCTTTTCTAATTTCACTAGCTTCTTCTTTTGACAGAACATCTATAGGCGCAACATACCCTTCTTCCTCATATTGTTTAATTTGTTCTGAAGTTAAGAAAGGCACTATTTTAAATTTTTTGAAAATTTTCTTATATCATTAACTAATAATTCAGGTTGCTCTAAAGCTGCAAAATGTCCACCCTTTGGCATCTTCGTCCATTGTTTAATATTATAAATTCTTTCAACATAAGATCTTGGAGCCCATTCTAAATATTCTTTTGGAAACAAAGCTACTGCAGTTGGAACTTTTAAAGGTAAGTCTTCTTTAGGAAGTGATCTTCCGCCCTCTTCTCTTCTTCCATAATAAATCCATGAAGCTGTGTTAAAAGTTTTAGTTACTAAATAAACCATGATGTTAGATAATAAAATGTCTTTTGAATAAACGCTTTCAATTTCACCATCTTTAATATCTGACCAACCACGCATTTTTTCAATTATCCAAGCAGCGACACCCACGGGACTATCCATCATTGCGTAACTTAATGTTTGCGGTTTTGTAGCTTGTTGTGTTCTATAACCATCTTCTATTCTTTGTTCTTTTTTAAATCTTTCTTGCCATTCTTTTTCTTCATCTGTTTGTGGACCATCAGGGTGCCTAGTAATTAAAATATTTATATGAATTCCTAATAAATTTTTTGCAAAATCGTATGCGAGCCATGTACATATTGTTCCTCCAAAGTCTCCTCCTTGTGCTATGTAACTTTTATAACCAAGCACACTTGTCATTAATGAATTAAATATTTTTGCCATTTTTCTTGGACCAATTGGCCTGGAAGATCTTCCTGAAAATCCAAATCCAGGCAATGATGGAACAACAACATCAAATCCATCCTCTTCTTTTCCTCCAAATTTTTCAGGGTGAGCAAGTTGATCTATTATATGTAAAAACTCTACTATCGAACCTGGCCACCCATGACTTAATAATAATGGTTTTGGATTTGATCCACTGCCCTTTTCATGAATAAAATGAATATCAATACCATCAATATTTGATTTAAAATTTTTAAATTTATTTATTTTTTCTTCCGTTTTTCTCCAGTCAAATTTTTCAACCCAATGTTTTGAAAAATCCTTCATATAATCTAAATTTGTTCCATAATTCCAACCGCCATCATCAGGCATTTCATGCCATTGGTAGTTTTTTACCTTTAAATATATGTCTTCAAGAACTTCTTTGGGTATGTCTACTTTAAAAATTTTTTTCATGATGCTTTTCTAAAATCCCAAGGATATTGAAATTTCATCGCCCACATTCCAAGTTTATTAGCTTTTGCAAAGTCTTCATCTTCAATAAATTTTGTTGAATATTTTCTATATGCAAAAGCATAGCCACTTCGTACTAAAAATTTTGATAGGCTTTCACCATTCACGAAACATTCTGCCAAGGTTCTTTTATAAACATCCTTTCCTTCTTTGATACATTTGGGGGTGTTGTTACCAATTTTTTTCACTAACAGCATCTTTGCTGACATACCACAAAGTACTTCTTGGTCGCCTTGTAGGCAAGTCTGTTTTAATTCAGGTGTATCAATGCCCGAAAATCTAATTTTTTCACCATTTAAAACAATGGTATCGCCATCTACTATTTTTAGATCATCAGCAAAACTAATGTTGCAAGTTAGAAGGCCCAGAACCACGATACCTAAAATTTTTTTCATATAACAACTATATACTTTTTTAAATTTAGATTATAAAAATAATTATGAAAAAAATAATCAACAATCCATCTAATTTTGTAGAAGAATCCATTGATGGTCTAATAAAATCTCATCCAGATATTTATGCATTAGCAAAAGATAACAATAGAGTTATTACTAGAGCTAACAAAGCATCAAAAAAAGTTGGTATAGTAACTGGTGGTGGATCAGGACACTTGCCAGTTTTTACTGGTTATGTTGGAAAAGGATTTTTAGATTCTTGTGCAATTGGTTCTGTTTTTGCATCTCCTTCTGTTGAACAAATGGTTTCTGCAATTAAAAACGCTGATAATGGCAATGGTGTTTTATGTATCATTGGTAATTATGGTGGAGATGTAATGAACTTTGAAATGGCCTGTGAAATGGTTGAGGCTGAAGGCATTAAAACAAAAAAAGTAATTGTTGCAGATGATATAGCAAGTGCAAATGAGCAAGAAAAATCAAAACGTAGAGGAATTGCAGGAATGATATTTGTTTTCAAAATTGCAGGAGCAGCAGCTGAAACTGGTGTATCGCTTGAAGAAGTTTTTAATACCGCAACTGAAGCTAACAATAATATTAGAACACTCGGAGTAGCTTTGTCACCTTGTATATTGCCCGAAGCTGGCAAGCCTACTTTTGAAATTGATGATGATGAAATCGAAATTGGAATGGGAATACATGGTGAGCCAGGTATTAAAAGAGAAAAATTAAGACCTGCAAATAATTTGGTTGATGATCTTTACAAAAAAATTATGGAAGATTCAAAATTACAATCTAATGACAATATCGCAATAATGATAAACAGTTTAGGAGCTACACCATTGGAAGAATTATATATAGTATCAAAAAGAGTAAATGAAAACTTATCTAATTCAAAAATAAATAATGTGAAAACTTATGTTGGAAGATATGCAACCTCTATGGAAATGGCCGGCATGTCAATTACTACTTTAAAATTATCAGATAAACTTAAAAAAAATTTACTTGCTAAGTGCGAATGTCCATTTTGGAGTAATTAAATAATTTAAAAAAATTTTAAAAAAAACAATAAAATGATATAAAAGAAATTAACTTATCTTATTATATTGAATTAAATTTGAATACCAATTGATAGTTTTTGCTAAGCCACCTTTTAAACTAGTAGAAATTTTATAGTTTAAAAATTTTAAAATTTTTTTATTTGATATCTTTATTATGCTTGGAGAACCTTTCATTTTAGATCCATGATTAATTAACTTCTTTTTTGATAATTTACTTATTGTGGAAAAAATATTTCCTAAAGTGCTCATTTGATGATTGCTTATGTTATAAATCTGATTAGATGATTTGAATATTGATTTAATCATCATAATCACTGCATCATCTATATACAAATTTGATCTTAATTGATTTAGCCCACCATACACATCAATATGTTTATTTTTTAATGACCTGAGAATCACTTGGTTTAAAACCCTTTCATCATTTAACTTTGCGCCAACTCCATAGGTTAGACAAACTCTAAAGATCACATAATTTTTTATACAATTTATGATAAAAGACTCTCCAAACTTCTTACTTTCGATATATGTTGATCTTGGATGATTTGTATTAGTAAAACCATTACTTTTCTCAGTGCACAATTTTTTATTTCCTGAATATATTTCAGTTGAACTCATATAAATAAATCTTCCTTTCTTTTTGAGTTTATTACTTAAATCCATTAAGACATTTGAGTTTAATTTATAAGTAGAAGTTTTATATCTTAAAAATTTTGAGGGCTGTCCATAGCCAGCACAGTGAAAAATTAAATCATATTTTTTATTATTTTTTATTTTATGCTCAGTTAAATCTATTTTTATAAAATTTATTTTTTTATTTTTATTAAAGTATTTTTTTACGAAGTTGAAAAGATGCGAGTTATATGTTCCATCGATAGTTATTTTTATTTCTTTTTCTCTACTAATTTTATAAAAAAAAAATAATAAATTAAGACCTATAATTCCTGATACTCCAGTAACTAAAATAGCTTTATTATGAAAAAAATTAATTTCTTTGGTAGAGATAGATTTAATGTCAATGCTACTTAAATCGTCAATTAATTTTTTTTCTAAGCTTTTTTTATTTTCTTGAGTATTCATTTATTTTTTTTAAGATATTTTTTTCATCGAATTTCAAATAATTATCTTGTTCAGTTCTGCTTCCATATTTATGAATTATTGTATCATCATAGCTTATTGTGTGTGTGATTTTATTAAAATATTTTTTTCTTAACAGTCTTTCTAAGACATTTCCAAAGTATGGCTCTATTATAATAATTTTATTGTATGACTTAACAAATTTAAAATTTGTTTTTTTTGAAATACTGCTTACATAGTAAATATCGAAGTTGTTAGATTTTATTTTTTTTGAGTCAATTGAGCCTCCAACAATAATTATCAAATTTTTATTATTTTTTTTTTTTAAATATCTATTATCAAATTTAGAATAGTCTATTTTTTTTTCTGAAATTCTAAAATAATTTACTGATTTATTGTTATAATTTTTTTTAAGTAAGTATTTAAATTCTTGTGCATTAGAAGGTATAAATAAGTTTATGTCTTTATAATTTGATAAAATACTAATATCTTCAAAACAGTGGTGTGTAGTCCCTAGCTTTGGATAATCATTAGAGGCACCAACTGATATAATGTTACAATTAAGTTTGTTATATACAAAATCTATTTTAATTTGATCTAAAGCTCTAAGTACTAAAAATGGAGTGATCGTATGTATTATTGGAATATATCCAGCTTTAGATAAACCTGCTCCAAATCCAATCATAGACTGTTCCATTGTGCTCATATTAAAAATTCTATTTTTATAATTTTTAAAAATATTTCGGAATGAAAAAACACCAATATCTCCTAACAGGCAGAATATTCTTTTGTCTTTTTTCATTAATTTTTCTACAGTAATCGGAAATACTTTTCTCATAATTTCAGCTCTAATTTAAATTTTTTTAACTCTTCCAAAGTGGGAGCTTTATGATGCCAAGCAGGATTATTTTTCATTGATTTTATGCCGTAACCCTTAATTGTATTTGCAATTACAATATTAAAAGATTTATTTTTCAAGCATTTATGAATTACGCTATCAATTTTTGAAAAATTATGGCCATTTATTTCATGAATTTTATCACAATATACTGACAATTTTTTTTTAAGTTTAATAAATTTAATACTTCTAAAATCAGATTTGTTTCTGTCTATTATTAGTAATAAATTTTTAATTTTAAAATTTTCAATTATATGCAATGTTTCCCAAGTTGTGCCTTCCATTAATTCTTGATCTCCAATTAAGCAGATTACTTTCTTATTTATTTTTTTTTGTTTGAGCCCGTATGCAAAACCTGCTGAATTAGGAAATCCATGGCCTAATGATCCTGTGGAAAAATTAAAAATTGGTAATTTGCTTGAATCAGGATGTCCTCCTAATTTTGAATTAAACTTGCCAAAAGAATTATAATCTTTTTTTGATAGTAATTTGAAATGTTGCATTATGGCATAAACTCCAATAGCTGCATGGCCCTTACTTAATACAAAATAGTTTTTATTAATATATTTTTTGAAAATAATATAAAGTATTTCCAATATTGAAAAAGCACTACCTATATGGCCTTCTTTTATATTAAAACAACTTTTTAGAATATTGTATCTTATTAAATTAATTTCTTTTTTAATCATTATTTGATTAATTTTAGATCGCTCTCTACCATCTCACTAATTAATTTATCGAAATTTATTTTCGGTTTCCACTTTAGGATTTTTTTAGCTTTAGAATAATTTCCTTTTAAATTGTGAACTTCATTAGGTCTAAAATAAATTTTTTCCTGCTTAACAATTACCTGGGATTTTTTAATAGATTGTTTATTTTCTGTTGCAACTACATATTCTAGGCCATCTTTATTTTTTTTCCATTTAGATTTAATTTGTAATTTTTTTAAGACTAAGTTAACAAGGTCTTTAACTGAGTAGTTTTTGCCAGTTGCTATAACAAAGTCATCTGGTTTTTTATTTTGCAAAATCTTCCATTGAGCTTCAACAAACTCCTTTGCATGACCCCAATCTCTTTTTGAATATAAGTTTCCTAAATAAAGACATTTTTGTTTTCCTTTTAAAACCTTTATTAATCCTATTATTGTTTTTCTGGATATAAAATTTTCACCTCGTCTTGGAGATTCATGGTTAAATAAAATTCCATTTGACGTAAACATCGAGTAAGCTTCTCTATAATTTTTTGTTATCCAATAAGAATATAGCTTTGCTGTTCCGTATGGAGATACTGGTTCAAATTTACTTTTTTCGTTGTAAGGTTTGTCTGGACTATTTCCAAATATTTCTGAAGTAGATGCTTGATAAAATTTCATTTTTCTTTTTTTATCAATTATCCTAATTGCTTCTAAAATTCTTAATGTTCCAATAGAATCTGTTTGAGCTGTATATTCTGCTAATTCAAAAGAAACTCCAACGTTGCTTTGTGCAGCTAGATTATATATTTCGTCAGGTCTAATTTGATCAATTAAATTAAATACATTTGAAAAATCTGTAACATCTCCATACTTAAGAATTAAATTAGGCTTTAAATGAAAATCCTCGTAAATATGATCTATCCTAGTGGTATGAATAAGGCTTGTTCTTCTTTTAACACCATAGACTTTATATTTTTTATTTAAAAGAAGTTCGGCTAAATATGATCCATCTTGACCAGTTATACCAAATATCAATGCAATTTTTTTATTCATTGTTGAAAGTTATTAATCTAATTAATTTTTAAAGTAAATTAAATATTTAAATAGCTCTAAGTATCAATCGCTATTTATCTCTTTTGGACAAAATTGGATTTTTCAGAGGCCATTTAAAATTAATTCTAGGATCATTCCATTTTACTGAAATCTGATTTTTCACATCATTATATTTTCCTCTAAAAGAATATTTATATTGATATAAAGATTCTTTAGATAAACATAGCCAGGAATTCAAAAACATTGGAGGTATTAAGATAGAAATTTTATTTTTTTCATTTAATTTAATTGCTGTATATTTTAAATAATTTTTAGATTTTTTTCTATAATCAACAATTACATTAAGTACCTCACCTTTTATGCAGGTAACTAATTTCCAGGATTTCCTATCACAATGAAAACCTCTTAGGACTCTTTGATTGGATGTTGTAAATTTATCAAGATTAAATTTTATTTTTCTAAAATAGCTTTTTTCCCAATTTGTCCAAATTTCCCCTCGCGAATCTTTAAACACATCTGCTTTAAAATATTTTATTTCACTAAGCTTTTTGTCTGACTTAATAAGCATAACTAAATTTATTTTTTTATCTTATCTAATAGCCTACAAAGACTCACTATTTTATTCTTACTTAGTTTAGGATAGTTTCCAATATATAAAGAATAAAAATGCATATGCTCTGTGTTCATTAAAGACTTAAATCTATTTTTAAAATTAAATGGTTTTAAATAAGGTTGTCTTAATTGATTGCCACCTCCCACACTTCCTGTTCTGTATTCAATTGAATTAGAATTTAATAATGAAATTACTTTTTTAAATAATTTTTTATCTTTTTGTTTTAAAATTAAATTAAATCCATAATTGCTTGATCCTTTTAAGCTAAAGTTTGTAAAAAAAATATCTTTTCTCAAATTTTTAAGAAATAGTTTGTGATTATCGTTTCTTAATTTGATATTTTTATTTAATCTTTTTAATTGTTCAATTCCAATCACGGCTGAAAGTTCATTGTTTCTTAAGTTAAAACCTTCTGTAAAAAAAATAAAATCACTATTTAAATCTCTAAATTTTTTTTTAGTATTTTTAATTAATGATTCATTTTGAGAGTCTCTTAGTAATCCATGACCTCTTTTCATTTTTGCAAGAGTATCTAAATCTTTAGAATTCGTGCAAATCATTCCACCCTCTATAGTAGTCATGTGATGAGCATAATAAAAAGAGAAATTAGAAATGTTTCCCAATGTTCCAACCTTTTTATTATTAAGTTTTGCACCATGTGACTCACAAACATCTTCGATTAAAAAAATTTTCTTTTTTTTTAAAAATTTAATAAAATTATTACTTGTCCCAACAAAACCCATTGCATGGGTTAGAAAAATCGCAGCAGTATTTTTACTTATTTTTTTTCTTATAAGGTCTTCATCTAGAGCTAAATTTTTTAAACTAATATCGACAAAAACTGGTTTAAATCCAGCATTGATAACTGCAACAACATCAGAATTCCAAGTGAAAGCTGGAACTATTACTTCATTTTTATTTTTTTTTAACCCTTTAAGTATATTTAAAGATATTAAATTTGCTGACGCTCCAGAGTTTACAAATGTACTATATTTTACCCCAAGCCATTTTGACCATTTTTTTTCAAACTCTTTAACCTTAATTCCATTTGTAAATCTATCTGACGATTTTATAAAGTTAATTAGAGCTTTTTTATCCTCAGGAAGTATATTATTGCTCATTAATTGCCAATGAAATTTTTTCATAATTTGCACAATAAATTAATAATCATTATAATCAAATTAATTCGTAAAAAATAAAACTATATATATAAATTAAAAAACAAATGAAACTTTTATCAGTAGTGTTTTCTTTTAGAAATGAAGAAGGAAATATAGAAGAATTAGTTAAACGAATTTCACAAAGTTTAGAAAAAGTTGAAAACTGGAATTATGAGCTAATATTTGTAAATGACGATTCAACTGATAGCTCTGAAAAAATTTTATTAGATCTTCAAAAAAAGTTTCCAATTAAAATCATTAATATGAGTAGAAGATTTGGAATTGACCCGTGCGTTTTAGCTGGTTTTAGAAACGCTGAAGGAGATGCAATAATATATCTTCATACTGATTTGCAAGATCCGCCTGAAATTATTCCAGAACTTATAAAAAAACATGAAGAAGGATGTGATGTAGTTCACACTGTAAGAACAAAAAGAAAAGGTGAGTCTAAATTTAGAATGTTTGTTACAAAAATTGCCTACAACATTATTAATATTTTATCAGACATAAATCTTCCAGTTCAAGCCGGAGATTATAAATTAGTTTCAAGAAAAGCTCTTAATGAAATATTGAAACAGAAAGAATACAGACCTTATGTTAGAGGGCTCTCAGTTTGGGTTGGATTTAAGCAAGGATTTGTAAACTATGAGAGAGAACCGAGAGGCTCTGGAATTTCTAAAATGCCTTTATTATCAGCTGGACCAGTAACTGACTTTATAAATGGTGTAACAAGTTATTCGCTTAAGCCATTATACATAGGTATTTTTTTTGGTTTCTTCTCAATTCTAGTTTCTATTTCAATAATAATTTATGCTCTATTTTTAAAATTTAGTAATTTAGCAGTTCCTGGCTCAACAAGTATTATTATTGCAATATCTTTTTTTTCAGGAATTCTTTTATTTACAATTGGTATAATTGGCATTTATTTGGCCAGAATATTTGAACAAACAAAAGGAAGAGATCAATATGTTATAAAAGATATTAAAGACTATAAATAATTTTCATAAATGAAAAAATATCTTCCATACATACTAGCTTTTTTAGGTATTATTATTTCTACTTTTGCCTGGGATTTAATTAAATTTCCTTATGATAATGAAAATTTAATTAATGGAAATTATTCTTCAAACAAAATCAACCCTTTAAATGATACTGTTAGAGGTCTATTTTTCATATTTTTTCCGATAGCTATCTACATAATTGCACAAATTAATTTTAATAAATCAAACCTGTTACTGTCATTCAATGCAAATAATGAAAATTATATTCGTCAAAGCTCAAACAATATTGAAGTAAATATTATTTCTTTAATTATTTTTATATTTATTATTTTTGAATTTTTTTCATTAAATTATGAAAATTTTATTTCTAAAATAGATGTACATCATGAAGGTACATTGTTGTCTGCGCCTGTAAATTATTATTTTAAAAATAAATTTTGGCTTGGCACTCATTATGATTATGGATTTATAGGGAATAATATTGGTATATTATTTTCATATATATTTGGAGAATACAGTATAGGAATCAACAGATTTAGTAAGATTGGTTTAATTCTTTTAAATAAATTTTTGATTATTCTTTTGTGTAGAAAAATAGTAACTAATATTTCAGAATTTAGAAACAAAGGTTTAATTTTTTTTATTTTTTGTCTAAGTTGTTTAAGTTTAGCTAGTTTTTATGAAGATGTTACACCTTTTCACCAAAGAATATTTGTTTTTTTAATCTTCTTTTTATTTTTAATTGAAGTTTTAACTTCTGTTAAAAAAAATATATTTATAGGTATTTTAACTGGTCTATTTTCATCAATATCAATTTTATTTTATATAGATATTGGAACTTATATAAATGCACTTATTTTATTAGCTATTATATTTTTACTTTATCAAAAAAATTTTAAAAATATATATTATATTTTTTTAGGAATAATCCTTTCATGGTTAATTTTTTATTTAATAATTCCAAATGAGGAAATTATAGAATTTATTTATCAGTATAGATTTATAATAAATGTATCTGATTATTTGCTTGGAATTGAATTTCCCAAACCATTTTCCGATGGAGCAACCAGACATACAAAAGCTCTTCTAATGATTATTTTATCTGGTATTTTTTTATTTAATTATTTTTTTAATAAAAAATTTAATGAAACTAACTCCTCTAAAATAATACTTCTATTTATATTTATTTCTTCAATAATTTTTTTTAAATCAGGTTTAATGAGATCTGACGGACCTCATATTAAATATACATCAGGTTTTTATACTTTTATTATTTTCTTCTTTATTTATTATTATTTATACAAGTTAATAAAGAATAATAGAATTTATATAAAAATTGAAAATTTGTTTTTTCAAAAAAAATATCTTTTTAGTTTAGTTGTAATTGTACTTTGTGCAGGTATTTTTTTAAAAAATTCAGTAAATATAAAAAATATTTTTAATTTAGAAAAAAACTTTTATGCTCTTACAAAAGTTTCTGATGATGTTTTTCTAAGTTTAGAATATAAAGAATTTATTGAGTACTTTAAAAAAATTTCAATTAATGATGATTGTGTTCAACTGTTTACCGATGACAATGCTTTACCTTATTTGTTGAATAAGCCAACATGTACACAATTTTACGTTAACTCACATATTATTAATGGATGGACGGAAAAAAAATTCATTAATCAATTACAAAAAAATAAGCCTGAATATATTGTTTATACTTCTGAAATTAATTGGTTTAAGGAAAGAAATAACGCTCCTAATGCAGAAAAATATATTTTAAATAATTATTATTTATTTAATAAATTTAAATATTGGCAAATATATAAAAGAAATTAATCAAACCAATCGGCATATTTTTTATGATTGTTCTGCAAAAAAGTGGGTAATTGGTCTATATCAATTTTTTTAAGGCTAAATTCAGATAATTGTCTGCTAATATCTTTTGAATCCTTAAAATGGTTATAATTAATTTTTCTTTCCTTTAGTAAACGTTCAATTTCTTTACTGTCAACATTTCTGCCGGCATATTCAGCGTGCATTTCATCATTTTCATATTTATTAAGTAGACCCTGCAAATTCTTTACATTTGAAAAATGCCAGCCTCCATTTTGTATAATTTTTAGATCAATAAATTTATACTTAGAGAACATTACATCTAATCGAAATGGTTTATATTTTTTTGGCTTTATATCCCTTAACCAGCTAATACTTTTTAGATATTTAAATCTACAACATTTAGTCCCATACCAATCTAGGATAGGATAAAGTAAATTAAATTTATAATAAAAAATTTTTTGTTTAAAAATAATAATTTTGTTTTTTATTTTTTCGAAGTTTAAATCTTTTAGATTTGGTATTTCATCATTGTCGCTATACATAATAATATCATCTGTGCTTGCATTTAATAAACCGCTTTGTATAAAGTCTCTTTGTTCCATTATTCTTTTAACGCTATTGGTTCTTTGATCTTCAGGAGATGCAATGTTTTCATCAATTAAGTTTGGAGGTTCATTTTCTAATATAATATGTTTGATTTTTTTCTTAAATTTGGGAAAAGAATTGGGTTCAAAATTTATTTTTTTTTCCCTACCGCTGTGAGAGTATTTTGACTCACAAACTATAAAAGTATCAACGTATTCATTAAGAATATTAAACCTTACATCCATCATTAAATCTTCTTCAAAATAAGTTGTGCAATCAAATATTTTCATAATTTTTTAAAATTTTATCATTTTTTTTGATATTACTTTATATATAATAATGAAAAAAAACATTAAATGCCACAAACAAAAACAATAAAAAAAATAGTTGAAAAAATATTTCTCAATAAAGGTTTAAAATTAAAACATAGTAAACTGTGTGCCAAAGCTTTAATTAATGCAGAATTGGTTGGTGCACCATCTCATGGATTATCAAGGCTTAAGATGTATTGTGAAAGAATAGATAAAAAAATTATTAATAAAAATCCAAAAATAAAGATTAGAAAAATTTCTGGCTCAATCGCGCATATTAATGCTGATAATGCAATTGGATTTGTAGCTGCTCAACTAGGAATAGATCTAGCTATAAAAAATGCAAAAAAAAATGGGATTAGTTTAGTAGCTATTAAAAATAGTGGTCATTATGGATTGTCAGGATATTACGCGGAACAAGCTGCTAAAAAAAATTTAATTTCCTTATGTTTTACTAATGCTCCTCCAGCAATTGCTCCACATGGTGCAAAAAAAACATTATTTGGAACAAATCCGATATGTTTTGCGGCTCCAACTGCAACAAAAGTTCCTTTTGTTTTAGACTCATCTGTTTCAATGATTAATAGAGGAAAAATTAGAGTTGCAGCTAAGCTTGGAAAAAAAATACAATTAGGAGTGGCGTTAGATAAAAATGGTAACCCAACAACTGATCCTAAAAAAGCTCTACAAGGTGTGCAGCTTCCTATAGCTGGTTTTAAAGGATCTGGATTAGCATGGATGGTTGATATTTTATCAGGTGTTTTTACAGGGGGAAATCATGGTGGAAAAGTGAAAGATCCATTTGACGATTTTTCTGGGCCTCAAAATATAGGTCATTTATTTATTGTTTTTAAACCCAATTTATTTGTTAAAGATTACCTAAAAAGAATTAAGGAAAATATCAAAAGAATTAAAAAATTACCAAAACTTAAAGGTGTTAAAAAAATATACTACCCTGGCGAAAATAAGGCTGCAAGATTTAAGTTAAATTTAAAAAAAGAAATTAGTATTCCTTCAAATATTTTAAATGAAATTAAAATGTTAAATAAAAGCTGATGCGAGCCAAGCTAGCGTAAAGATAGATAAAGATAAAAATAATATATTTAAGTGTTTATAATGTTTCTTGTTAAACAACTATGTACCCCAATATTGCAATTGTAAAACAAAACATTCCTAATAATACTCTGTTTTGAAATCTTTCTCTTTTTTGTTCATTGAATACTCTTTTCCTTAGAACATCTATATTAACTTTTTTTGGTGTCTGAGCTTTCTTGCTAGCACTCTCTTGAGGGTTACCATTGTTAGCTACAGATGTTCTATTTAATATCTCAGTACTCATATTTTTATAAAATAAATTAAATCACCAATTAGGCACCTTGTATAAGCTATACATGACCAAAATGGGTTGACAAAATAAATCATTGTAACAAAATGGGTCTATGAATAAAAAAAGCGATATACCAAGCCTTAATCAAGCTTTAAATCATAAAATTTTTCATAACTCTATAACAAAAAATTATTCTGAATTTTCCAAAGTATACATAACTTTCTTATCTGATTGGTTAACTTCTACCGTTAAAGCTTTTAATGATAGTGACAAGTTTCATGTAATGCTTTGCATTTTTAAAAGGAATTTAAACTTTTACAATGATAATTTGATTAAATTTAATTATGAAACTTTTAATAAAACTAATCAATTTGATATTCAAAAAATAAATATTGTAGAAATAGCAAAAACTTTAAATTTACCAAAAGAAACAACGAGAAGAAAACTACTTGAACTCCAAAATATAGGTGTAATTAAAAGATACAAAAAAAATATTATAATTGATAAAAATTCAATTAAATTATTTAATATCGATAATATTATAGAACGACTAGGAGATTTATTGTTTAAAATTTATAATGTTTGTTTAAAAGAAAATTTTCTTGATGTTAAAATATTATCCAAAAAAGAAATTATTATAACATTGAAAGATAACTTTTCATTTTTGTTATTACATTATTTTGAATTTATTATACCTTGGATAGTTCGTTGGAGAAGATTTTTTAATAATGATACAGAATTATTTATTATATGGGCCATAATCTTCCTTAATAAAACAGTTAAAATAACAAAAGGAAAAGAAACTCGTACTGATATTATAAAATGGCGTGCTGAAATTGATGCCACAAACACCGTTGGAATTAACACAATGTCTTTGTCAGAGATAAGCGGAATACCAAGGCCTACTGTTTCAAGAAAAATTAAAAAACTATTAGCGAAAAAATTAATTATTATTGATGAATATAAATTGATTCACCCTCTAAATATTTATTATAAAAAGGAACTAGAGAATATACAATCTATTTCTTTAGATTCGTTCAGTAAATTTTCCATAATGGTTTTTAATCGAATTTTTCTTAATTAGATTTTTTGACAATAAATAAAAATATAAATGCTGTAATGTACATTACTAAAGCATACGCTGCTGTTGGGATCATATAAACAATGTCGCTAAATATTTGTGTTGCTACAAATACAGCTAATGTTCCATTTTGAAGGCCACACTCAAGAGCGATACATTTTTTTTGTTTGATTCCAGTTGCAAAAATTTTTGCAATGTAATAGGCGATGAACATCATTGCAACGTTTAGAATTAAAACTACAAGCCCAGCTTGACTTAAATAACTTATTATATTTTCTTTTTCTTCAATCCAAATTGCTACAAAAACAATTAAAAATAAAACAGCATTTATTTTATTAATAAATGACACCTTTGAAGAAATAAAATTATCCAGAAACTTTCTAATAATCATTCCTAAGATTACGGGAACAGTAACAACTAGTGCCATTTTTAACGCAATACCTGTCATTGTAATTTCTTGTGAAATATTAACCACACCTAAAAGTGTTGCTGATTGAAAAACAATTAATGGAACAGATACAATGCTAATCAAACTAATTATTGCTGTTAAAGAAATTGAAAGTGCAACATCACCATCTGCAAATTTAGTTAATACATTCGAAGTAACTCCACCAGGTGCGGCTGCTATAATCATAACTCCTAATGCTAATTCTGTTGGTGTTTTTAAAAAAATAATTAGTACATAAGCAACTATTGGAAGAATTATTAGCTGGCAAAACAAACCTACTAAAAAATCTTTGGGATTTTTCAATACTCTTACAAAATCATCAACTTTTAAACCAAGCCCTAAACCAAGCATAATTAGAGCAAGTGCAATTGGTGCTATTTTAGTAACTATTTCCATTGATCTTCTCTACCATATTGTTGTTAAAATTACTTTATAGAAATGTGAAAAAACAATATAAGAAACTCCAATGTTATCAGATAAAAAAGTAGTTTGCCCAATAAACCTTCTTGAAAAAGCTAGTTCCAAAAAAGGAATCAAGGCTGCAATTGTTAATGCTGGAAAACCTCTTCCAATGATTTCTGTATTAGATGCAGTAAATGAAAAGCTTATAGAACCTATTTTTATCGGTAATGAAACTGAGATAAAAAAATGTGCAGGTGAGCTAAAATGGGATATTTCCAGCTATAAAATTATCCATGAACCAGTTGAAAATAATACTGCAGAAATTGCAGCAAAAATAGCGTCGGAAGATGAAGTAAAAATTATTGTTAAAGGTCATATTCATACAGATATTTTGATGAAAGAAGTTTTAAAAAGACAACACAAATTAATTAATAAAACACGTCTAAGTCATATTTGGCATATGACACTGGAAAAAAATGATAAACCTTTAATTATCACTGATGGCGCTTTAAATGTTATGCCAAATATTAAAACAAAATTACATATATTAAAAAATGCCGTTGATTTTGCAAAAAGAATTGGAATAGAAAAACCCAAGATAGCACTTTTATCAGCAACTGAAGAAGTTATTGAAAGTGTACCATCAACTTTGGATGCAAAGGAAATTACTGAGCTTGCAAAATCAGAAAATATAGATGCATATGTTTTTGGTCCTTTAGCATTTGACAATGCGATCTCTAAAAAATCAGCAGTAATTAAAGGAATAAAAAATGTTGTTGCCGGACAAGCAGATATATTGTTAGTTCCAAATGTTGAAACTGGTAATTCTCTTGTAAAAATGATGATTTATTTTATGGGAGCTTGTGCCGCAGGTGTTGTTGTGGGTGGTAAAGTACCAGTAGTAATAACAAGTAGATCTGATGATGCTCCGGCAAGACTTGCTTCTATAGCCGCTGCAGTAGTTGCATTAGATTGATTAATGATTTAAATTTTTAAAAATTATGGCTATAAAATATTTAAAAAAATCTCCAAAAACATCATCTACTGATGACTTTAAAACAAGAGAAATTGTAGAAAATATTTTAAAAGATATAGAAAAAACAAAAGAAGAAGGTTGTAAAAAGCTTGGTAAAAAATTTGACAATTATGATGGTGAGATAATAGTTTCTAAAGAAAAAATCGAAGAGATAAAAAAAAATTTAGATCAAAAAACTAAAGATGATATCCAGTTTTCGCACGAAAGAGTTAGAAAATTTGCGGAAGCACAATTAAAAAATTATGGTCAAGACTTTGAAGTTGAGCTATCTGATGGTCTTTATGCGGGACAAAAATTAATACCGGTTAATACTGCTGGATGTTATGTTCCGGCGGGAAGATATGCTCATATTGCATCTGCTGTAATGAGTGTAACCACAGCTAAAGTTGCTGGTGTAAAAAATATACTTGTCTGTAGTTCGCCTAAGGCAGAAATAGGAGTGCACCCTTCTATTGTTTATACTGCTGACTTATGTGGAGCAAATGTAATTATGAATCTAGGTGGGGTACAAGCTATTGCCGCAATGACGAATGGTTTATTTGGAAACGCCCCTGCTGATATTTTAGTTGGACCTGGAAATCAATTTGTTGCAGAAGCAAAAAGAATTTTATTTGGAAAAGTTGGAATAGATCTTTTTGCTGGACCAACTGAAATTGCAATAATAGCCGATGAATCTGCAGATCCTGAAATCGTTGCTTATGATTTAGTTGGACAAGCTGAACACGGTTATAATTCTCCAGCTTGGCTGTTTACAAAAAGTAAAAAATTAGCAAATGATGTAATGAAAAGAGTACCAGAACTAATTGCAGATTTACCTGAACTCCCAAAACAAAGTGCTGGTGATGCATGGAGAGATTTTGGTGAAGTAATTCTATGTGATACAGATGAAGAAATGGCAAAAATTAGTGACGAGTATGCACCTGAGCATTTAGAGGTCCAAACTAAAAATTTAAAATGGTTTCATGAGAGGCTAAAAAATTATGGTTCTTTATTTATAGGTGAAGAAACTACAGTTGCTTACGGTGATAAATGTTCAGGCACTAATCATATTTTACCAACTAAAGGTGCTGGGAGATACACTGGTGGTTTATTTGTTGGAAAATTTATTAAAACTTTAAGTTTTCAAAGAATGACTAAAGAGTCTACAAAAGAAGTTGGTTCAGCCGCTGCAAGAATTTCAAGGTATGAAGGCATGGAAGCTCATGCAAGAACAGGCGATGTAAGGCTTAGAAAATATGGGTTTTCAAATTAATTATAATTTCAATTAAAATATACAAAGCCAAAGATCCCATAAAAATAATTATAAAAGTATTTATTGTGTTCCAAGTTCCAGAATTATTTAAGTATTTTGATAAGAGCTTAGATAAATAGCCTAGTGCAAAAAAAAAGATAAATGAAGAGATAGAAGCACCAAAACCAAATAAATATTTATGAGTTATAAAAAAGTTTTTTGAAAAATTTCCAAGAAAAAATACTGTATCAGAGTAAACATGAGGATTAAGATAAGTAAATCCAAGTGTTTTTAAAACTATATTTTTAAATAATGATTTATCTTTATCAACTTTAAAGTTAGTATTTTTATATCTAAACTTAAACTTGTTTATTATAAAATAAACTAAAAAAATAAATAATAAAATGTTTAAAATAAGTTCAATTGAAGTTGTAAAATAATCTTTAAAGTATTCGAATAAAAAAATTCCTAAAAAAATTAAAATTAAATCTGATAAAGAACATATTAAGCATACCAAAAATACAAATTGTTTTTTTAAACCTTGCTCAATAACAAAAATATTTTGAGCACCAATTGCTAAAATTAAACTTAATCCTGTAAAAAAACCAAGACTGAAGAATGTCATTTAAAAATTAAAATTTATTAATAAATTCCCTCAACACACATTGCGATTCCCATTCCGCCACCGATACACAAAGTTGCAAGCCCTTTATTAGATTTTCTTTTTCTCATTTCATGTAGTAAGGTTACTAACACTCTTGAGCCAGATGCTCCTATGGGATGTCCTAGTGCAATAGCACCGCCATTAACGTTTACTATATCAGAATTAAAACCAAGTTCTTTATTTACAGAAATAGCTTGAGCAGCAAAAGCTTCATTGGCCTCCACTAAATCTAACTGATCTTCTGTCCATCCTGCCTTTTTTAATGCTAATTTTGTAGCTGGAATAGGTCCTGTTCCCATTACAGATGGATCTACACCACATTGTGCCCAAGAAACAATTTTAGCCAGCGGCTTTAAATCTTTTTCTTTTGCAATTTTTGCCGTCATCATGGTAAGAGCTGCTGCTCCATCGTTTAATCCAGAAGCGTTGCCCGCAGTTACAGTTCCATCTTTTTTAAATACTGTTTTAAGTGTAGCTAATTTTTCCACGGTCGTTCCAATTTTTGGATATTCATCAGTATCAAATATTTTTTTATCTTTTATTTTTATTGGAACAATTTCATCTTTAAACTTGTTTGTTTTAATTGCATCTGCTGCTTTACTCTGAGATTTTACTGCAAATTCATCTTGTTGCTCTCTTGTAATTTGATATTTTTCAGCAACATTTTCAGCTGTTGCTCCCATATGATATTGATTATAAACATCCCACAGCCCATCAATAATCATAGTGTCTTGCATTTTTTCATTATCCAACTTTTCACCTTTTCTTAAATTTTGGTAATGTGGAGAATTAGACATGCTCTCTTGTCCACCAGCAATTACTACTTTTGCATCATTTAATTTTAATGAATTAAATCCTAACGCTACAGCGGCTAGACCTGATCCGCAAACTTGATTAATTGTTGTTGCAGTTTTTGATACATCAACTCCCGCATGTATGGCTGCTTGTCTTGCAGGATTTTGTCCTGAGCCAGTTTGCAGTACTTGGCCCATATAAACCATATCAATTTCATCACTTTTAAGTTTAGAGTCTTGAATACATTTTTTTATTACTTCTGTTCCAAGTTGAGTTGCTGAGTGATCTGTTAAACTGCCAAGTAGTGACCCTATCGGTGTTCTAAAAGCTGAAGTAATTACTATATCTTTGTCATCCATTTTGTAACTCATGTCGGGTTGTTTATCACTCAAACTAAAAACACACAATATGTTCAATGTTTATTGGTCTTTTTATACCAAATTTTTCATCTACTTCATGCTGATGAATATGGTGAGAATGAACAAATACTGGAATTAATAAATTGTTATTAGTTTTAAGAGTATAAATAAAATTAGTTCCTCTAAATTTTCTATCTACTACCTCCAATTTCAAATTACTTCTATCGTCATGCTCTAGATCTTCTGGTTGCAACAACAATTGCACATTAGAACCTTTTGGATAATGTTTAATAAAATTACCTTTAATTGTTCCAAGATCTTGATTTTCTAAACTATTTTCACCAGTTACTTTGGCTGGAATTAAAATTCCTCTATTTAAAAAATTTACAACCTCTATTGAATTTGGAAAATGGTAAACATTATATGGATCGTCGTATTGTTTAAGTTGACCATTTAAAATAATTCCACACTTACTTCCAAGATAAAATGCTTCGTAAGAGTCATGAGTTACAATTATTGTGGTTATTTTTGAATTTTTTAATAGTTGTTTTAATTCTACTTGTATTTCCTCTTTAAAACTTTGATCAACATTTGATAATGGCTCATCTAATAGCAAAAGATCAGGTTGTGTAACTAATGATCTAGCAAGAGCTGCTCTTTGTGCTTCACCCGCACTTATTTGGTGAGGATATTTGCTTAATATTTTTTCTATATTTAACAATTTGATTATTTTTTTAGGGTTTATTTTCTTTTTCCCATTAAACCTTTTTGATTCAGTGCCTAAATATATATTTTTTTCAACAGTATAATGAGGAAATAAACTATTTTCCTGAAATGATAGAGATATATTTCGATTTTCAGGTTCAATGTGATCTTTTGCAGAAGATAAAATGTTATCTTTGAGTTTTATTGATCCAGATTTAATTTTTTCTAGTCCTGCAATAGTTCTAAGGATTGTAGTTTTGCCAACGCCAGATGGTCCCAGAAGACAAATTATATCTCCTTTATTTTTAATATTAAAAGAAACGTTTTTTATTTTTGTGTTTCCTCCAGCTTTAAAACTAACATTTTTAATTTCTAAAAAATTTTTACTCATCTGTATCTCTTAAAATATATTTAGACGTAAGTAAAATAAAGAAACTTGCAATAATTATCAAACATAAAGATGGAACAGCAGCAACCTCTAATAAATCCTCGGATGCAGAAATATATGCTGTGGTTGCAAAGGTCTCAAAATTAAAAGGTCTCAAAATTAGTGTAATTGGCAATTCTCTTATTATTTCTAATGAAATTAATATAATAACAAATAAAATTGAGTTTCTTAAGTAGGGAATGTGAATGTTTAAAAAAGTTTTTGTTTTAGAATATCCAAGAAGATAGGCGCTCTCATCAACAGCAACGTTCATTTTTTCATATCCTGATTTTATTCCATTAAATGCTAATGAATAAAATCTTATAAAATAAACTATAACTAAGCCTAAAACTGATCCAATAAATATTTTTTTTATAGATAAAAATCCTATTACTTTAATTATATTTTCATCAAACCATGAAACAAAAGTTATAAAAGCTATAGCAAGAATTACTCCTGGTATTGCATAACCAGAAATTGATAAAGTAGATAATAAATTTAAAATCTTTTTATTTGAGACTCTATTTCCATAATTAGATATTAATGCAAAAAATATTAAAACTAAACTTGATAAAGAAACTAGATATAAAGTATTTAATAAAAGGTCGATTATTTGAAGATCATTCAAATTTTCAGGAAATTTTATTGTCCAGTATAGCATTTGGCTTAGTGGAAACAAAAAACTTAAAAAAAATAAAATGAAACAAAAAGAAAATGCCAAAAAAGATTTACTTCCATAAAGTTTAATTTTTTCCTTTTTCTTAAATCCACCTTTTGTATCCAAATGATACCTGGCTTTTTTTCTGGATAAATTTTCAGTTAGAAATAATATAAAGATAAATAACAAAAGAAAAAAAGATATTCGGTTTGCAAATGCCAAGTCATCAAAAGCTATCCAAGCATTATAAATACCAGTTGTTAAAGTGTTTACAGAAAAAAAATCTACTGCTCCAAATTCAGCTAATGTTTCCATTGCTACTAATGATAAACCAGCAATAATAGCAGGACGAGCTGCAGGTAATATTATTGAATATAAAGTTTTAAATTTAGAAAATCCAAGATTTTTACCTAAATCTAATAAGTTTTGCGATTGATATAAAAATGACGATCTAGCAAGTATATATACATAAACATATAAAGAGAAAGAGATTGATATTATCAAACTAAACATACCATCAAATTTTGGAATTTGTTTATTGTAATTTCCGTCCCCAAATAAATATTTTAAGATTGTAAAAGCTGTCCCATAATTTTCAAAAAAAGCAAATAAAGAATAGGCGTAGATATAAGAAGGTACTGCAAATGATAATATTAATGCCCATTTAAAAAAATTAGCGCCAGGAAACTTATAAAAAGAAACTATATATGCTGAACCTGCCCCTAAAATAAATGTTAAAAATAAAACTCCGATCAAAAGAGTTAGTGAATTAAATATATATTCTAGAAAAAAAGTTTGTTTAAGAATTTCAAAATAATTTGATGTATCTTCAAAAAAACTTGTAAAAACTGTAACTATTGGGATAGCAACAATAAGAGAAATTAAAAAAGAAGAAATATACCAAGCGTTTATTCTCATTATTTATAATCCGCCTTATAAACATGAAAAGTATTAGTGTCCATACTGAAAGGAGAACCTTTGTATGGACACTATTTAAGAAAATCAAAAATTAAATACTTTTAGGATATGCGGAACCTCCTTAGTATTAATTTCTGAAAGTTTTCTATTATTTATTCTTTTATTGACTTTTTTACACTCCGTAGAACATGCAGGACATGGCTTGGAAGATTTATTGTAATCAATATCAGACATAAATTTTTTTATCTCTTTCAATTTATTTCCAACCAGCAGCTGTCATTACTTCTAATGCGGCAGCTTGATGTTTTCCATATTTAGAAACTTTTGTTTTTAGATCTTGTTTAAAATCTAATCCCAAATTATTTACTACTAATGGACTTGGTGAAACACCAGCAATCATTGGAAACTCAAAAGTATTATTAGTAAAGTGTTCTTGAGCCTCAGGTGACAATAAATAATCAACAAGAGCAATAGCATTTGCTTTGTTTGGTGCACCTTTAACTAGAGCAGCACAGCTGATATTCATATGTGTTCCTCTACCATCTTGATTTGGAAAAAATGCTTTAACTTTTTTAGCAGCTTCTTGTTGTTCTGCACCTTTTTTACCAGATAGCATAAGAGCTAAATAATATGTGTTAGCTACAGCAATGTCAGCTTCTCCGGCAGCTACTGCCATAATTTGAGCTCTGTCGTTTCCTTTGGAGTCTCTAGCCATGTTAGCAACAACTCCCTTTGCCCATTCAGCAGTGGCTTTTTTTCCATTATTCGCAATTAATGAAGCTACAAGAGACTTGTTGTAAATGTTACTTGATTTTCTAATTACTAATCTACCTTTCCATTTTGGATCTGCTAGACCTTCATAAGTCATTCCAGATAATTCAGCACCAGTAACTCTTTCTGGTGAGTAGTAAATTATTCTTGCTCTTTTTGCTACTCCTACCCAGTGGTTAGTTCTAAAGTTTTTTGGAACAGATGATTTAATTGTCGGTGAAGTTAATCCACTTTGTGTCATACCTTTTGCTTGAAAAGCACCACATCTTCCAGCGTCAGCTGTGATGTAAAGGTCTGCAGCAGAATCAGTACCTTCTTCTATCATTCTTTTTTCTAAAGCACCTGATTTCCCGTTAATTAAATTTACCTTAATTCCTGTCGCTGCTGTAAACTTTCCATAAAGCTCAGCATCAGCTTTGTAATGTCTTGCATTAAAAATATTTACCTCTGATGCAATTGCAAAAGTTGATAAAAATAAAGAAATAATTAATGCCAAATTTGTTATTTTTTTCATTGGTCCTTGTTTATTTTAGTTTCTCCGCATAAGTTGTATGAAAATGATAACTATTCGCATTGATAATGATTATCAATATCATATATGACACTGCGACATTTTGGCTTAATTTTCTAAAATTCCCACTCTGAAATTTTACTATAGAGAAAATTTCTAAAGGCTTGAACTCTAGCTACATTTTTTAATGATTGTGGGTATACGAAATGTGCCTCTGTTATAGGTCCTTCAACATTTGGTAAGACCTTTACAATATTTGGCTGCTTAACTGTTAAATAGTCAGGAATACCCGCTAATCCTACTCCGCTTTGAACTGCTAAAAGTAAACCATAAACACTATTCACTTTCATTACTGGCTTTCTCTTTTTGCCATCTTTCATACCAAGTTTTAAGACCCAATCAGGATCATAAACTGGAGATGGCGCACCTCTTCCAAAAGAAATAAATTTATGTTTATTGAGATCATTTACAGTTTTTGGGTAACCATGCTTTTCCAAGTATTTTGGTGATCCATAAATATGGTAGTTAATATCAATAAGTTTTTTTTGAATATAGTTTAACTGTTTTGGCCTTCTCATAAATATTCCTATATCCGCTTGCCTTGTGCTTAAATCTAATTCTTTATCGTCAAAAATAAGATCGACTTCTATCTCTGGATTTAGCTGCATAAACTCTTGAATTCTCGGTGTTAACCAGGTAGTTCCAAAACTAACCACTGTAGTAACAGTCAACTTCCCTGATGGTTTGTTTTTCTTATCTCCCAGCGTAGTTTCAACTTCTTTTAATTTAGAAATTACCTCATGAGCTGTTTTAAATACATATTCACCATTTTCTGTTAATGTAAGTCCTCTTGCATGTCTTTCAAATAATTTTACTTTTAAATCATCTTCTAAAGATTGTATTTGTCTGCTAATTGCAGATTGACTTAAATTTAAATTGATTGTTGCACTAGTAAAACTACCCGCTTCTGCCACGGCATGAAATATTTTTAATTTATCCCAATCCATGCTATTTATTTACATCAACTACAATTCTTCCTGATGTTTGTCCTTTGAGCATTTTCGGAAAGGTACTCATTAACTCTTCCAAATTTATAACTTGGACAAGTTCTTCCAGAGCTTTAAAATCTACTAATCTTTCAACTTGCGACCAAACAAATTGCCTTCTTTTCATGCTAACTTGTATTGAATCAATTCCCCAAAGCTTAATTCCTCTTAAAATGAAAGGCATAACGTTAGTATTTAATTTAATGCCACCAGCATTTCCACATGCAGCAACAATGCCTGAATGTTTTGTTTGAGATATAGCGTTAGCTAAAATATTTCCACCTACTGTATCAACTACTCCATCCCAAATTGCTTTTCCAAGTAATTTCGTTTCCCCTTCAAATTCAGACCTTTTTACAATGTTTTTTGCGCCAAGTTTTTTTAATAATTCAGTGTTTTCAGTTTTACCAGTAACTGCAGTAACATTATAACCTAATTTAGATAAAGCCATTACAGCAATAGTACCTACTCCACCTGTTGCGCCAGTTACTAATACGTCGTTTACTTTTTCTCCTAACAAAAGTTCCTCTCTTGCATTAACAGCGAGCGCACAAAGCAAAGCAGTAAAGCCTGCTGTTCCAATTATCATGGATTCTTTTGTTGATAAATTCTTTGGTTTTTTAACTAGGAATTCTTTTTTTACTTTTGCTAATTGAGAATATCCACCATGATAAACCTCTCCTACTCTACTACCAGTTAAAATTACTTCGTCATCTTTTTTAAACTCATCATCTTTACTCTCTAAAACTTTTCCTGAAAAATCAATTCCCGGTATTCTTGGAAAGTCTCTGACTATCTTTCCACCATCATTTAAAATTAAAGCATCTTTATAATTTAAGTCTGAATAATCAACTTTTACAAGAATATCTCCTTGGTCTAAAAAACTTAGATCTAATTCTTTAATATCTCTTGAAAACTTTTCAGATTTTTGATCAATTACAATAGCTTTAAATTTATTGGACATGTTTAAAATATAACTAAGATTTACTTACTAATAAATCTTAAATATCTGTTTTGAAAACTTAAGTCTTCTTTAAATTTTCCTAAATAATAGTTTGTGACAGTAGTTGCTTGTTCTTTCTTAATGCCTCTCATGGTCATACACTGATGAGTTGCATCTATAGATACTGCCACCCCTTTCGCGTCTAATGCTTCCATTAGGTTATTAGCTATTTGCATTGTTAGTCTTTCTTGCGTTTGTAATCTTTTTGAAAAAACCTCTACTACTCTTGCAAGCTTACTTAACCCTACAACCCTATCATTAGGTATATATGCTACATGAGCTACTCCAATTATTGGTGCCATATGATGTTCGCAATGACTCTGAACTGAAATATTTTTTTGTATCACCATATCATCGTAGCCTTCTACATCTCCAAAAGTTTTTTTTAAAATTTCTTTTGGATCTTCGTGATAACCTTTAAAATATTCCTTAAATGCTTTAACCAATCTTTTTGGTGTAGATTGCAATCCTTCTCTAGATGGGTCTTCACCTATATATTCAATAATTTTGACAAAAGCTTGCTCTGCTTCTTCTTCTGAGACCTTATTTTCTAAATTCTTCTCATTTTGATTTTTTACTAATTTCATAACGAGCGTTATATATATAAATCCTTATTTTTAAAATATTTAATATATTCCCCAATATGCTAAATAATTCCATATATATGTTTAAAAAAAGAGAAAATGTCGCTGATATAGAAGAGGGTAACCTATTATCACCTAAATTTGATAATGATGGTCTAATTCCTGTTGTAACCACTTGTTCTAATACAAAAGAAATATTAATGCATGGATATATGAATGTTGAAGCGTTGAAGCTTACGATTGAAACAAAAGAAGCTCATTATTGGAGCAGATCAAGAAATCAAATTTGGCACAAAGGTAAAACTAGTGGGTTTATACAAAAAGTTAAAGAAATAAGAATTGATGATGATCAAGATTCAGTGTGGTTAAGTGTGGATATTGGTGATGGTGCAAGCTGCCATGTAGGTTATAGATCTTGCTTCTATAGATCAGTACCCCTTGGAAAAATTGAAAATGGCAGAGAAGTCAAAATGAAGTTTGAAGAAAAAGAAAAAAAATTTGATCCAGAAAAAGTTTATAAAGGAAAACCAAATCCAACCAAAGTTTAATGAGTGATATACAAAAAAATGTCTTAGGTGAAGATCTAGAAGAATGTTCTAAAGATCCATTAACAGGATGGTTTAGAGACGGTTGTTGTAATACTGATGAAAATGACCATGGTCTTCACACCGTTTGTGTAAAAGTAAATAATGAATTTTTGAATTGGTGTAAAGAAGCTGGCAATGATTTGATCACACCACATCCAGAATTTGGCTTTCCAGGATTAAAAGATGGGGACAAATGGTGCGTTTGTGCTGGTTGGGTTGCTAGAGCTATAGAGGCTGGAAAAGGATGTTCAATTTATTTAAAAAGAACACATGAAAATACTCTTAAACTTATACCAATTGAAAAATTAAAAAAGTTTTCAATAGATCTTTCGTGATTACATATTACCGTACTTAGGACCACCCCCACCTTCAGGAGTTACCCAAGTAA
>QCLN01000013.1 GCA_003214525.1 Pelagibacteraceae bacterium AG-414-M23
ACTATTGTGTTTAAAATTGATAATTCAAAATTCGATGAATATAAAAAATTATATAACCAAAATGGTTATTTAATTATTGAAGATGTTTTAGGCGTAAATGATTGTGAAGATATTAAAAAGAAATCACAAGAATTTATTGAATTACCAGAATATCCTGTAGCACTTAATGTGCATCGAAAATCTGATTTTTTTTGGAAAATTATTTCAAATAATAATCTTGTTAATCTTGTTAAATTCATACAAGATTCAGATATAGATGCTGTAAATGATCAATATTTGTTTAAAAAGTCAAATACAAAATATGGTCGTCAATCATGGACATTTCACCAAGATAACTCATATCCGAAAGCAAAAAAGGGATCTTATATTATTATACATTTAGCAGTTGACGAGAGCACAAAGGAGAATGGAGGATTAATTTATTTACAGGGTTCTCATGCAGAAGAAATCCTAGACTATCAAAATAATAAAAGCTGGAAAGAAGATAATAATGAAGACGGCATAACACGACCCGGACAAACAATAAACTATGAACAAGAAATGTTAAAGAAATACAAACTTATTGATGTTGTTTTTCCAAAAGGTTCAATATCATTGATGCATGGAAATTTAATACATGGATCACATGCCAACCTCTCGAAAGATAAGGATAGAAATCAATATTCGATGTGCTACATGAATCGTGGAGTTGAATTTTTTAAAGGTAAATCTTCTCCTAGAATAAGAGCAAAATTATATTAAAAATTTAATTACTCTTTTTATTTAAAAATCTTATATTTTTAAAGATTATATTAGTTATAATTTTTAACTTTATCTTCCACCAGAAATAGTAATTGAAGTACCATTGATATATTCCGCATCATCAGAATCTAACCATAAAATTAATTTTGCAACTTCTTCGGGAGTTCCAAGTCTTCCAGCTGGTATTGAGTTAATTAATTTTTTGTTTTTTATGTTTTGCAATTTTGTTGAGATCACACCTGGAGATACACACAAAACTCTTATTTTTTTATCTACTAATTCTCTAGACAATCCAATTGTTAAATTTTCAATTGCCGCTTTAGTAGGTGCATAATGAGTAAAATTTCTTCCACCATATTTAGCCGCAGTTGAAGACATATTAATAATTGAATTCCATCTTTTTTTCTTTTCCATGAATTTAATAGTTTTGTTTATAATATCATAAATAGCAAAAACATTTACTTCATAAACTTTTTTAATTTCTTCTAATTTAAGTTTATCAAATTTTTTTCTTTTAACATCGTAAGCAGCATTATTTACCAAGCAATCTATTTTGATTTTATTTTTTTTTAAGTAATTAAAGATTTTATTTCTTTCTTTATTTTTTGACAGATCAACTTTTAGACCTACACACTTATCTTTTAATTTATTACATATTTTTTTGGCATCTTTAAAACTCTTGTTATAAGTAAATATTACTTTATATCCTTTCAATGCAGCTTGAAAAACCAAAGATTTTCCAATACCTTTACTGCCACCTGTGACTAAAATCGTTTTCATAATAACTATTATAATGTTATTAGTAGCTTAGTTAAACTATGAAACAACAAAAAATTAAAATTGGCGCTACACAGATCAACAATGGTTTTTCTGGTCAATTTTATTTACCATATTCAATAGGTTTACTTTACGCATTTGTTCTTCACAATTCAAAAAATCCTAAAAAATTTAGTTTTAATAGTATTATTTATAAAAGAAAATTATTGAATGAGTGTTTTGAGCATTTAAAAGATAGAGATATTATTTTATTTAGCACTTATGTTTGGAACGAAAAAATTTCTTTAGCAATTGCTGAAAAATTGAAAAAATTTGACAAAAATAAATTTATTATATTTGGTGGACCTTCGGTTCCTGACAATAAATTTGGCAAAGCCGAAGAGTTTATGAAAAAACATTCTTTTATCGACGTACTTTCACATCAAGAGGGTGAAAGAACAATTCTAAAATTATTGGATGAATTTCCAAATAATAATTTTGAGGATACACCCAACATAAGTTATTTAGGAAAAAATGGAGAATATAAAAACAACCCTAATTTGCCGAGATTAAAAGATTTTGATAAAGTACCTTCTCCTTACCTCACTGGAATGTTTGATGATTTGATTAAAGAAAATCCAGATGAAAAGTGGTTAGCTAGTTGGGAAACTAATAGAGGATGTCCATTCTCTTGTACCTATTGTGATTGGGGTTCAGCAACTAATAGTAAAGTTTCAAGAATGCATCTTGACAGAGTTTATGCAGAATTAGATTGGTTTTCAAATAATAAAGTTGAATTTATATTTTGTTGTGATGCAAATTTTGGAATGTTGCCAAGAGATTATGATATAGCCCTCAAAGCAGCAGAAAATAAAAAAAAGTATGGTTACCCACATGTTCTTTCAGTTCAAAATACAAAAAATGCTAGAGAAAGAGCTTATAAAGTTCAAAAGTTACTTGCGGACTCAGGTTTAAGCAAAGGCGTAACACTTGCAATGCAAAGTGTAGATCCTCATACTCTTAAAGCTATTAAAAGAGACAATATTTCCACAGAAGATTATGAAGAACTCCAAAAAAGATTTACAAATGATGGAATAGCTACTTATACTGAATTTATTCTTGCTTTACCAGGTGATACTTATTCCTCATTTGCTGATGGCGTATCCAACGTAATTCAATCTGGACAACATAATAGAATTCAATTTAATAATTTATCAATTTTACCAAATGCTGAAATGGCTGAACCAGAAAGTTTGGAAAAAGATCAAATTAAGACTATAAGTTGTCCTATAGTTAATGTGCATGGATCATTAGATGAAACTCCTGAAGATAATATTAATGAAAGTCAGCAATTAGTTATTTCAACAAAATCTTTGCCATTTAATGACTGGAAAAAAACAAGAGTATATGCATCTATTTCTGAGTTTTTATATTTTAACAAAATTGCTCAAATCCCATTACTTGTAATTAATAAATTAGAAAATATAAGATTTAGAGATTTGTTCGAACACTTTTCTAAATGTGATAATGGTTTCAAAACTATAAAATCGATAAATCATAATTTTGAGCAGCATGCAGAACAAATATCCAAAGGCAAAAGCGAATTTTTGTATAAAGAAGGTTTTTTAGATATTTACTGGCCACCTGGTGAGTTTGAATATATTAAATTAGTAGCGGATAGAAAATTAGATCGATTTTACACTGAATTTAAGCAACATTTTTTAAAGTTTTGCAAAAGTAAAAAATCAAAGGAAATTTTTTTAGAAAGTGTTGAATTAAACAAAAAAATGATGAGATTACCCTGGAGTGATGATGATGAGATGCTTGATTTAAATTATAATATTATTGAAAGCTATCAAGATATCTTAAAACTTAATAAACCAAATATTGTTTCAAAAAATAATAAAATAAAAATCATTAGAACTGATATGAAATTTAAGGATATTCAACATTGGATGAGAGAAGTAATTTGGTATGGACATAGAAGTGGTAAATATTTATGTAATGTTGAAAAAATCGAGAGTAAGATTAATAAAAAAAATGAGAAAAATCTTAAAAATACAGCTCAGGAAGGAAATGAAGGTAGACTTTTAGGTCCTTATATAGTTTAGGTTAACTTCATCCCAATCTTTGGTTTAATCATTTTATTTCTTGAATATTCTCTATAAATCTTAGAAATATAATCTAGTTCATTATTTTTTAGTTTAAAATAATTATTTTTTTTTAGAGCTGCATTTAAGTGATTTATATTATTTGCACCAATTATTAATGAATCTACCTTAAAAGAATTGCAAAATTTATAACATGTATTTTCTATTGGTCTATTTGAGTAAAGTTTAATTTTATTAATATATTTCATCCATAGTTTGATTTGTTTTACATCCCAATAAAATCTATGATCATTTTTATCAAACTTTATTTTTTTTTTCATTAAAAAGTCCTCAGTAAATATTCCAAAATTAAGAATAGTTCTTGCAAGAACTTTAACTTTATCTTTCATTATTTTTTCACTCAGTTTATTATTGAGCACTCTTTGATCAAGTACATTAAAGTTGCATTGAATTGTATTAAATTTATAAAGTTTTCTTAATTTTAAATAGTCTGCTGGCTGACCAAGGCTTATACCTATGAAATTTATTTTATTCTGATTTTTTAAATTATCGAGAAGTTCAATTGTATATTTTAAATTATTATCATTTGTGTCAGGATTATATAACTGAACTAAATCGATGTAATCGCTCCTTAAATTTTTTAAAGAATTGTTTATTTGAGATTGAATTATATGTTTAGAAAAATTTAATTTTTTTTTAAAAGATATACATCCAACTTTTGTTGCAAAAAAAACTTTGTCTCTTTTTTTATAAAAAAAATTTCCAATTTTTTCTTCTGAATCTCCGTATACATTTGCTGTATCAAAAAAATTAATTCCTTTATTAAAAGAGTATTCAAGAATTTTGCTGATCTCAGAATTAGATATTAACCCGTATGAAATATTTTTTTTCTTGTTGCTACCAAGAGACCATGTTCCTAAACAATACTGTGAAACATTATATTTACCTAGTCTAAAATATTTCATATAAACTTTGAGTGCAAATTATAAAAAAAAAAAAATTGGTTTTTAAAAATCAAGTTTACAAAGCTTACTCCAATTACATTAAAAGTAAACATTACATTATTAAGGATTATTTAACCCTTGAAGTTGCTGGAAAAAAATTTGGAGGGGTTTGCTGTATAATATTTAATAAAAAAAAAATTGGTCTTATGAAAGTTTATAGTCCAATTTTAAAACAATATTTATTTTCATTAGTGCAAGGTTTTTGTGATAAGAATGAAACTTCATCAAAAGCTATAGTACGCGAAATTTTTGAAGAAACTGGAATAAATATAGATAAAAAAGATATTAAATATCTTAATAAAATTTTACCAATGCATAGTTTGGTGAAATCAAAATTAGCAATATATTTTGCCTCTTTAAAAAATTTAAATTCTTCAGATTTTAAAAAAAGGCAAAAAGAGGTTGGTACAGGAAAAATCTATTTCTTTAGCTTAAAACAAATAAAGAAGATGCTTAAAAAACCCTATACTTTTGATCTTATCTCTTATGCGGCAATTTCTTATTTTTTAATTACTAAGAAACCCTTCTAATTTTTAATTATAGAAATAACTTTTTTTACTATTTGTTTGGTATCAGGTGGTAAATTATCAACTTTTTTATGAAAGCCCGCGCTTTTATTTGATAAACCCATGGTAAATATTTTTTTATTTGTTAAATGATTTAATTTATTTGCAATACTGTTAGAAATTCCGTCAACATAATCATCGTCAAGTATTATGCCGCCAAACTTAGAATTGATTATACACTTAAGAGAGGCTTTAGAAATTTTAAAAGGTTTTATCCATAATATATTTATAATTCCTATTTTGAATCCTTTCTTTTCAAGAAGTTCTTTGGCTTTAATTGCCTCAAATCTAGTAATTGAAATGGCAATTATTACAAAGTCTTTTTTACCCTTGATATCATTTTTTAACTCTATTTTGTTATTAAAACTGCCACGATGCTCTGAAACATAATAAACTTCATCATCTTTCATAAAACTATTGTAAATCTTTTTATATTCATTTGGTGTCATAGGAGACACAATTTTTAATCCAGGCATTCTGTAGTATAATGAATGATGAGAAGAGCCTGCAACTGGACCAATTCCACCTTCCATCCCAATACCTCGCACAAAAACTGGGCATGGTGCATTCCATATCTCTTTACTTTTTGCTGCATAGTTTACAATCATAGGCGCATTGTACCAGTTAAAACCTTGGTATCTTATAACATATATAGGTTTTTCATTCATTAGTGCAGAGCCAGTGACTATTCCTCCACTTGCAACATCAGCCATTGACAATTCAATCATGCCGTCTTTTTCATACAATTCAGGCAAAGTTCCTCCAACCCATCCAACTGCAGTTAAGCATTGTCCAAATACTTTCCCTTTTTTATTTTTAAGGTGATTTTTGATAATTTCTTTTATAGTTTCTCTAAGTGTTTTTCCCATTTTTTTTTAATTGTTGAGTTAAATTTTTTGTCAATTTTTTCCGCTTCTTTTCCCAGAATTTTTTTTTCATTTAAATATCTATCAAATATTTGATCGCTATCCTTGCCAGCTCCAGAATGCCAAAACATTCTATTAGTATTAATATTTAAGAGCATTGGCTCTTTAAAAAAGAATTTTTGGTATTTTATAATTTCACTAGGGCTATCATTTAACTCATAGCCTTTCATTTTAAATGATTTTGCTACATCGTGCATATTCCAGTTTCTTCTAACTTTTTTTTCTGTCAATATTGATAAATTATTATCTTCAACAATAAATAGTATTGGTAGCTTTTTTGTAGCAGCCCAACCAAGAGCGCCCAGAACATAATCTTCTTCAGCAGATGCATCTCCCATAAAAACAATTGTAGGTTTTTTTGAGGTAAAACATGCTCCAACTCCTATAGGAACTTGAGTTCCCATATGACCATCATGTCCAAACATATTTATTTTTTTTGAGTAAATTGAGGCAGATCCACCCATACCTTTTGTGTTACTCAATTTGTAATTACCTAATAATTCAGCAATTAAATTATCTATTTTCCCTCCGAAAGATAAATAAGTTGAATGACAACGGTGTTGAGCAAAAATTAGAGGTTTTATTTTACATATATCATTAATTATTGTTGCGAGACTTGCTGATATAAATTCTTGGCCTGCAGACAAATATATAGGTATTTTAATTAATTTTTTTTCTGAAAACTTGTAAGCATTAGTTTCAAAATGTCTACAAAGAGAAGCTTTTTCAAAAATTTTAATTCTTAATTTTTTATGCACTTTTTGAACAAGTTAGAATTGTAATTTGTTTGTTAATTTGAAAAGCTTCAGTTAGTTTTCTTACTGTATTTGTTCTAACTATATCTCCTGCTGATAAAACATACTTTTTATTTTTATCAACTAAACCTCCATCCAGCACTCCAAATATTGTATCTTTTTTTCTGTTTAAAATAAGTTTTTTTAAACTTTTAATTTTTTCAATAGTAATTTTTAAATTCTTATATTTATAAACATTAGATGAAAATTTTTTTGGAATTTTAAAAATTATTTCATTTTTTAATTTTTTCATGTAATTTTTTCCCTCGTATGGTTTATTTTCTCTACCATAATTATCTTTATATCTTACTAGATCATTTTTATTAATTGGGGTTTCAATTTCTAAAACAACACTTTCTTTTTTTGACAATCCTTTAGTAGAATGAAATAAACCAGGCCTAATCATTAATTTATCAGGCGCTTTCAATATTCTTTTTTCATAAAAACCTATCATAACTTCTACTTTTCCATCTAGAAGTATAAATCCCGTTTTCTTATTTGGATGACAATGAAGAGAAGTTTTTTTTCTAGAATTAATTTTTAAATGCCAAGTGGCTGCTTTTTTCGTCTTACATATAATGTATTCCTCTCCCCATGGCTTTCTTACTAAAAGATTTTTCATTTTATTATTTTTCTTTGTAATATAAATCTAAAGCAGCCTTCATCCATGGACCCAAGTCTTTGTAATGCGCTGTTGTAATAATCTTACTATCAATTACTGCTGGTAGATCTGTATATATGGCACCTGCATTTTCAATATCATCTTTCATGCTATAGTAGCCAGATATTTTTTTTCCTTTAACAATTTTTGCTGATATTAATAATTGAGCACCACTACAAATACATGCAATAATTTTTTTTTCTTCATGAAATTTAGATATAAAATTAATTATATCTTTGTTTTGACGAACTTTTTCAAGTGATTTCACACCTCCAGGTAAAACTAAAAAATCATAATTTTTTGTTTCGACTGATTTTATATCTTTAACTTCATGGTTTTTATTTGGGGGTATGTCTGTTCCTAAAATTCCTTTTACTGGTTTTCCTTCATTTAAACATACTTCTACATTGAAACCTTCCTCTAATAATCTATAAAATGGATAAATAAATTCATGGTCTTGAACTAGATTCCCAGATAAAATTATTGCACTTTTTTTCATTTTTTATTTTCTAAATACCATTTTAAAGTTTTTTTTATACCTTGATCTAAAGATACTTTTTTTTTCCATCGCAGCTCTTTATAAGCCTTATTGCAATTTAAAAAAACGCTATTTTTTAGACTTTTTTTTGATAAATCATTATAAATACTAATTTTTTTACCATAAATTTTAACAATTTTTTTTACTAGGCTATTAATGCTTATAAGTTTTCCATAGCCAACATTATAAAGTCCAAATTTGTTTTTTTGATTTTTAATCGCTAATTCTACAAATCTTACAAGATCATCAATATATAATAAATCTCTACCCTCTGCTCCTTTGCCCCATATTGTCAATTTATTATCACTAGAATTTACCACTTTATTTATTGAAGCTCCAAATACGTGAGATTTTTCTAAATCAAATTTATCATAAGGTCCATATATATTTGAATGTCTTATAAGAGTATATTTATTCCTATTTAATCTTGAGTAAAACTCTCCAAGCTTCTCAACAAATACTTTCATCCATCCACCCCCAAAATAATTAGGATACATTTCTTTATTTGCATTAAAATCTACTTCTCTCAATGCTTTTTTGGAAGATTTATACATTAAGGTACAACTAAATAAGATTACATGTTTTATATAGTTTTCATACGCAGATTGAGTGACTATAGAATTCATAACCGCATTTTGGCTAACATGAATATATGGTTTAGTGATTATTTCTTTTGAGCCTGAAGTAATGGCAGCAGCTTGAATAATTACATCAGTATTTTTTAATATTTTATCTACACTTTTTTTGTTTCTTAGGTCACATTTTACAAAATGAATACCATTTATATTGGGTTTATTTTTAAAATATGTGCCGATAATTTTTGTATTTTTAAATTTTTTTTTAAAACTTAAAGCAATATTTTTTCCAATAAATCCACTTGCTCCAAAAATAATGATTTTATTAACTTTCAAAAGAATATAATTTATATTTAATAATCTATTCAAATCAAGTAAAATAAATCAATGATATTATGTAAGACACCCTTTAGAGTTTCACTGTTTGGTGGTGGTACAGATTTTCCAACCTGGTTTAATAAACACAACGGGATGACAATATCAATGGCAATAGATAAATACTGCTACATATTATTAAGAGAATTACCTAAAACATTCCCCTTTAAGTACAGATTGAGGTATTTTAAAACTGAAACACCAAAAAATATTTCAAATATAAGGCATCCAAGTATTAAAGCTATTTTAAAAAAATATAATATTACAGACTGTAATTTTGAAATTTATCACAGTTCAGATATACCCGGCCTTTCCGGTTTGGGCTCAAGTTCTGCTTTTACAGTTTCTTTAATAAATTCAATTTACGCTTGGAATTATATCAATTTAAGTAAGAAAAAATTATCTGAAAAAGCAATTTACGTAGAAAGAAATTTACTAAAAGAGTCAGTTGGTTATCAAGATCAATATTCAAGCGCTTTTGGAGGTTTTAACGTAATTAAATATTCTAAAAAAAATATTGGTGTTAAACCATTGAACATATTAGCAAGTAAAAGAAAAAAAATTTTTAAAAATAGTTTAATTGTTTTTTCAGGCATTCAAAGAAAAGCAGATCCAATCGAAAGAGATAAACAAAAAAATATTATTAGAAATTATAAAAATCTATCTGAGCTAAGCAAAATTACATTTGAAGCTAAAAAGATTTTAGAATCAGATAATAGTAATTTTTTAGTTGAGATTGGTGAATTATTAAATAAAAGCTGGCATATTAAAAAAAGACTATCACATATGGTAAGCAATTCAAAAATAGAAAAACTCTATAATTTTGGTATTAATAATGGCGCCATTGGAGGAAAACTCTTAGGTGCTGGAGGAGGAGGGTACATTCTTTTTTTGACAGAAAATGAAAAAAATCAAAAAAGGTTAATAGAAAGTCTGAATAACAAAGTCCATTTTAAGATTTCAGGGAATGAAACAGGGAGTGAGATTATTTATAAAAGTTTTTAAAAAAAAAGATTAATTTTAGATATAAATAATTTAATTTAATGAATAGAAAATTTAAAAAATGTTTAATTACTGGAATAACAGGTTCTGGTGGTAGTTATTTAGCAGAATATATTTCTAATTTAGAAAACAAAATAAAGTTATATGGTTTTTACAGAAATAATAAAAAAATAAAAATGATTAATAGAGCAGAAAGAAAAAATATAAAATTTATCAAAATTAATTTAATGAATTATGAAAAGTTAAAGCTAATAATTAACAAAATAAAGCCTGATCTTATTTATCATTTAGCATCAAATGCAGATGTAAGAAAATCTTTCGATGAACCAATGCGCATAATTGATAACAATTATAAAATTACAATTAATCTCTTAGAAGCCATTAGATCTAGTAAAATTAATCCATTAATTATCATGTGTAGTACCTCAGAAGTATATGGATTAGTTAATAAGAGAGATATTCCAATTAAAGAATCTCAAAATTTTAATCCAGCAAGTCCTTATGCTTTATCAAAACTTTATCAAGATTTGCTGAGTCAAATTTATTTCAAAATTTATAAACAAAAAATAATTATTACTAGAATGTTTTCTTATATAAATCCAAAAAGGACAAATCTATTTCAAACAAGTTTTGCTGATCAAATCTCAAAATTAGAAATGAAAAATAATAAAAAAAATTATTTGTATCATGGTAACTTAAATAGTATTAGAACTTTTGTAGATATAGATGATGCAATGAGGGCGTATTGGTTAGTTGCAAAAAAAGGAAAAATAGGTGAAATTTATAACATTGGAGGCAATACTGTAGTTACCGTTGGTGGAATTCTAAAAGATTTAATTAGTCGATCAAAAATAAATATAAAAACAAAAATTGATAAATCATTAATTCGCCCTATTGATGTGACCTTACAAATACCAAATGCAAAAAAATTTTTTAAAGACACCAAATGGAAACCAAAAATGAAACTAAAAGAATCACTTGATGATTTACTTAATTATAGGAGAAAAATTAATTATAAAAAAAAATAACATTAATAATAAAATAAAAATATTTGTAATTTATTATAAATTTAATTAATAACTTAAATTACCGACAAAAAAATACTTCTTTTATGAAAAAATTGAAAATACTTATAACTGGTGGTGCTGGATATCTAGGCTCTATGTTAACTACTAAATTAGTAGATATTGGATACTATGTGACCGTTATTGATATTTTAGAATTTAATAAAACATCATTATCTCATCTTTTTGTTAAAAATAATTTTAAATTTATAAAAGGCGATGTAAGAGACAAGAAATTAATGACAAAGCAGCTAAAAAAAAATAACATAATTATTCCTTTGGCTGCACTCGTTGGAGCTCCTTTATGTGAGAAATATCCAAGAAAAACTTTTGATATAAATTATAATTGTATAAAGTTTATTTTATCAAAAATAAAATCTTCACAGAAAATAATCTATCCTAATACTAATTCTGGGTACGGTATTGGTAAAAAAAATAAATTTTGTGATGAAAAATCACCTTTAAATCCTATATCTTTATACGGAAGGACTAAAGTTGAAGCAGAAAAAATTATTTTAAAACATAGAAATTCTATTGTATTTCGTCTAGCTACAGTTTTTGGTTATTCATACCGGATGAGAACAGATTTATTAGTCAATTTTTTAGTTAATATGGCAATTAGAAATAAGAAAATTACTATTTTTGAGCCACATTTTAGAAGAAATTATATACATGTTATAGATGTAGCTTACGCATTTATTTTTGCCATAGAGAATTTTAATAGAATGAAGGGAAATATATATAATGTAGGTTTATCAAATGCTAATCTAACAAAAATACAGTTAGCGAAACGTATAACAAAAAATATTAAAGGTATTAAAATTAATCTTCTTAAAAACAAAAAAGATCCAGATAAAAGAGACTATTTTGTTAGTAATAAAAAAATTGAGAAATTAGGTTTTAAAACTTCCGTATCTATAGATGATGGTATTGTTGAGTTAAAAAATATATTTAATATTTTTAATTTTAAAAAAAATAAAAATAATTATTAAAATGAGCATTACCCAAGCAGTAATAGTCTGTGGTGGCTATGGTAAAAGACTAGGAAAAATAACTCTTAAAACACCTAAACCATTATTAACTGTTAAAAATCTTACTATATTGGAGCATATCATCAAAAATCTAAGCAGATTTGGAATAAAAAAAATACTTTTATTGGGTCACTATAAATATCCATTATTTAAAAAAAAATTCCATAATAAAATATTTTTTGGAGTCAAAACATTTTGTGTTAAAGAAAAAAAACTTTTAGGCTCATCCGGTGCTTTGTATAACGTTAGAAAAAAACTGGAAAAAAATTTTTTATTTTGTAATGGAGATACTTTTTTCGATATAAATATAACTGATTTAATTTATCAGTATTTTAAAAGTAAAAAAATAGCGTTTATTGCACTTAAAAAAATGAAGACTAAAAGAAGCTACGATTCCTTTATGCTTATTAGAAAAAATTTACTTAAAGAGGATCTAAATAAAAGATCAAATTTAGTTAATTCAGGAGTATGCATTTTATCAAAAAAAATTATACCATATTTATTTAAATTGGGCTCATTAGAGAAGAATGTGTTTACAAAGTTAATTAAAATTAAAAAAATATCTGGAAAGGTATATTCTAACAATTTTATCGATATGGGCCATCTTTCTAATTTAAAAAAATTACCAAAATTTATTGAAAAAACATTTACTAAACCTGCTCTTTTTCTTGATAGAGATGGTGTAATTAATAAGGATACTGGATATGTTTTTAAAAAAGATAAATTTATTTGGAGAAAAGGTATACTCAGTTTTATAAAAAAATATAATAAGAGAAATTTTTATATATTTATCATTACAAATCAGTCTGGAGTTGGAAGAGGATATTATAAGGAAAAAGACGTGATTAATTTACATGATTGGATGATAAATAAAATAAGATCAAATGGAGGAAATGTCGATAGAATATATTTTGCACCATATTTTAAAAATTCAAAAATTTGTAGGTATAGGTTGCAAAAAAATTTAAGAAAGCCAAATATAGGCATGATTCAGAAAGCTAGACGTGAGTTTAGTATAAAAATGAAACAGTCTATTTTGATTGGGGACAGTGAGTCTGATAAAAAAACTGCAATAAAAGCAAAAATTAAATATAAAATTTTAAAATTTAGTTCAAAATTAATTTAAAATTATAATTTTTATATTTTAAAATTTCTTTACATTTTTACGAAAAAAAATATAAGTATTCCATACTGAAATGCATGGTGGGAAATCAGTGTGAAATTCACTGGCTGTTCCTGCAACCGTAATAGTCGGAGCGCCACCCAGTAAAGTCCGCTGTTGAATGAAGGCCAGGAAGAGTCTAGTTCTGCAATGAAAAATTGACATCGGCACAGATAATATAAAAATTATTTTGGTATTCGATACCAGAATAAAAATTTAAAGGTGCTGTAATGCAAAAAAGAATAACTAATTTTTTTTTAATATTTTTTCTAATTTTAACTCACTCAAAAAATTTATATTCTAAAGAAATTCCAATTATTGTTATTGCCCCAAATAAAAACCCCCAGTCTTTATCAACTGTAGGAACTTCTGTAACAATTTTCGATGAAGATTATTTTAAAAATAGCACCGAATACTTTTTAGGTGATGTTTTATCGTCTAATACAACAAGTACCAACTTTTTTCAAAATGGTGGCCATGGTACGACTTCTGCTATTCAATTAAGAGGATTACCTAAAAGATATTCTACCGTTTATATCGATGGAGTAAAAATGTCTGATCCTTCAAATGTTTCAAATGATTTTGATTTTAATAATATTTTAACAAGCCAAATATCAAGAGTTGAAATATTAAAAGGAAATCAAAGTTCTGTTTATGGCAGTGGAGCCATAGGGGGAACTATACATATTACTACCAAAAAAGGTAAACCAGGGTTTAATAAAAATTTTGATTATTTAACAGGCTCTAAAGGAACTCATAATTTATCAACTTCAATTTCTGGAGGTGACGATTATAAAAATTATTTTGTTGGTTTTCAAAGATTTCAGACTGAGGGAATTTCACAAATGATGCATAATGATGAAAAAGATAGGTATAGAAATAATAGTTTTATAGGTAATTATAACTATAAATTTTCAAAAACTTTTGATTTAAAAAGTAGCTATAGAATTGCAGACACATATTTACAATACGATGCAGAGTGTGTTTCTAGTCTTTTTGGCTGCTCACCTAATTATGATCACACTGAAGATGTAGATGCGATAGAGTCATCTGGAAACATAAGTTTAATATATAAACCATTAAAAAATCTTGAGAATAAATTCACTGTTGCAAATACATATATTAAAAGAATTTATAATGCAGCCGTAAATAGTAAAAATACTAAGCAAGATAGTTATTATGGTGAAAGGTACTCTTTTCTTTATCAAGGTAATTATAATTTAAATTTAGATAATAGTATAGTTTTTGGGATTGAAAGAGAGGACGATTCAATCGGTTATAATAAAGATTTATCAGGCAGAAAAAATAAAGATGCATACACAACATCAAAATATTTTGATTTTCAAAAAAGATTTTCTAAAAATATTTTTGGAACTTTTGGGTCAAGATTTGACAATCATTCTTTAGCTGGAAATGAGGACTCTCATAGAATCACATTAGCTTATCTTTTTGATGATAAGTTAACAAAAATAAAAAGCTCTTATGGTACAGGCTTTAGATACCCTTCTTTGTATGAATTTTATTTTTATTCAACAGCAGGTTATGATGGAAATGAAAAAGCTGAAAACAGTGAAAGTTTTGATATTGGTATCGAAAAATCATTTCCAGATATTGGCTTAAAAATTGATATATCTTATTTTAATATTAAATATCATGATGTTCTTGAGGGATGGAAAGCATCTGGTTGGGATGCTGGAAATCATTCAGGCACTGTTAAATCCCAGGGATTAGAATTAATATCAAATTTGAAGTTAAATAAATTTTTAAATTTTAGTTTAAATTATACATATACTTCTACCTATGATGGAGCAGAACAAGACGATCCTGACAAAAGTTCAAGTTACACTAATTCACAATTAGTCAGAGTTCCTAGGAATTTATTAAACTTAAATACTAATTTAAAGTTTCCTGGATTTGAAAATTTAAACTTCTTATTAAGTACTAAATGGTCTGATGTTGCAAGGGATTATGGAAATGGAAATAGAACTTTTAACGATGAAAGAACAGATGATTATTTAGTGAACGATTTAAATATTAATTATAATTTATTTGAAAATTATAGGTTATTTTTTAATATAACAAATTTATTTGATGAAAAATATGAAACTGCAAGAGACTATTCGCAAATGCCTAGAACATTTAATTTTGGTTTGAGGAATAATTTTTAGTATTTATTTTATTAAAATCTGATAAAAATTTAAAATTATGAAAATAATAAATAAAAATAGCAGTATTTTTTTTTTAATAATTCTGTTAGTTTTTTCTAGACTTATACCTCATCCACCAAATTTTACTCCAATTATATCAATTGTTATTCTTGGTGGAATTTTATTTCAATCATTTATTCTAACAGCAATTGTTTTTTTTACTTCAATGTTTATTAGTGATTTGATAATTGGCCTGTATCCAGAAATGATATTTACGTATATTACTTTGATGATTATTGGAATATTATATTATTTTATATTTAATAAAATTAATTACAAAAACCTGATTGTTCACTCATTCTTTGGTTCTTTTATTTTTTATTTAATTACAAATTTTTTCGTTTGGACAAATGGCAGTTTATATGAACAAACGCTAGATGGTTTAATACAGTGTTATATTCTAGCTATTCCTTTCTTTTCTAATACACTCTTGTCCACTATCTTTTTTAGTTATCTTACATTTGCATGTGTAGATAAAATTAAAACTCATTTTTATAAAATAGAAAAAACTACAATTTGACTTAAAATTAATATAAAAATATTTTATGAATAAAATAATTAAAAATCATATATTTGGACATCTAAAACTAATTAAAGATAATCATAGAGATATTTCTAATTGTATAGAAAAAATAACTAAAGAAATTAAAAAAACTTTTAAAAATAAAAAAACTATTTTTTTTGCTGGAAATGGAGGAAGTGCTGCTGAATGTGAACATATAGCTGGTGAATTAGTTGGAAGGTATAAAAAAAATAGAAAACCTTACAAGGCAATATCATTAACTACTGATACATCAGTTATAACTTGCATCGCAAACGATTTTGGTTACGATAAAATTTTTGCAAGACAATTACAGGGATTAGGCCAAAAGGGTGATTTGCTAATAGCTTTTTCTACGTCAGGAAACAGCAAAAATATTGCAAATGTTCTTAAAATGGCAAAGAATTTAAATATCAAATCAATATGTTTATTAGGTAATAAAGGAGGTTTGTGTAAAAATTTAAGTAACTATAGTTATATAGTTCCATCAAATTCTACAGCCAACATACAAGAAGTTCATCATCTAATTGGTCATATATTTTGCAGTTTAGTTGAATAATGTTTTGTAGGATTTAATTTATAAAATACAATAATATGCCAATAAAAAAGAAAAAAATTTTAGTCATAGGAGATTCCAATTGTTTACCAAGATATTCATTAAAAAAAAAAGATTGGGTCGATAACGAGGATCTATATCTATATAAATTAAAAAAAAAACTTCATAACTATAATTTTCAACAAGTAATCTGGGGAGGAATTACATCTAAACAACTCACTGATTTTGCAATTTCTTATTATGAAAAATGGAAACCAAATATTTTAATTATTCATTCTGGTGTTAATGACGTAAAAAATCAATTTATATCAAATAATTTATCTAATAAAATTTTTAAAATATTGTCTTTGTTTAGAGTTTCAAAAAAAACTTATAAAGATAATTTTTTGTACAATTCAAATCTATTAAGATTTAACCATAAACCAAAATTAGAAATTAATGAATTTAAAAAACAAATTATCAAGATTAAGTCTTTATTCAAAAAAACAATAATTATCTATATAGGCATTCATAGTAATAAAAAAGTTGATAGAGAAAGGCCACACACGTATAAGATAATTAACATTTATAATAATTTCTTAAAAGAGCAATTTAAAGAATTTTTCATTGATAATAAAATATTTAAAAAAAATGAACATTACACAAAAGATGGCTATCATTTGAATAAATCAGGTCACATGATATTACTAAATCAATTGTTAAAAATTTTGAAATAAATATCAAGTTTAATTAATTAAGATCAGGTATGTATTTGTTCTTTAGATTTAATTCTTTTTACAACTTCTGCTAAATTTTTCTTGGTGTCAACTGATATTGAATTATTTGACATCCTAATCATATGCACATCCATACCCAGTTCTAAAAAGCGAATTAATTCACAATCCTCTATTTTTTCAATAGGAGTTTTTCTTTTTAATTTTGAAAATTTTTTCAGAGCTTTATATGGAAGAGAATAAATACAAACTTGTCTCCAAGCATGAGAAAAATTACCTTTTTTATTAATCGGTATTGGGGATCTAGATTGATAAAGCAATCTTCCATCTTTTCTGAAGACTACCTTTGGTATATGTCTAGAATAAAATAACTTCTTATCATTTATTTTAGTATAGCCATTTATAATTCTATTAGGATATTTTTTTGCTGTTTTAATTAATTTTTTTAAATCGCCTAAATCACATATTGGCTCATCTCCTTGAACATTAATATAAAAGTCTGCTTTTATTTTTTTTGATAGTTCAGAAATTCTATCTGTGCCAGTTAAGCAGCTTTTTTTAGTCATTATACAATTTATATTATTACTTTTACAAATTTTAATAATTCTCAAATCATCAGTTGCTACAATTATTTTCTCTTTTGAAACTACTTTTTTACATTGATTGTAAGTTCTAATTAACATAGGAATACCCAAAATTTTAATCAATGGTTTCCCAGGCAATCTACTCGAGTGGTATCTAGCAGGTATAATTAAGACAAATTTTTTTTTCATTGTTTATTATTAATGATTAATAATAAATATTTACTAATTAATAAATTAATATAAAAGAAGTTTATTCCAAAAGACAATGATTAATTTCAAAAATTCAAATTTTTTTTACGATCCTTTTCCACATTGCATATTAAACGAATTTTTAGATAATAGAATTTACAACCAAATTTGTAATGAATATCCAGATCATAGTCATTTCGAGGAACTAGAAACTAAGTATGGTGAAAATAAATTTAAGAAATATAGGTTTTCAAATTCACAAAAATCTTTAAAGAGTTTTGAAAAATTTTTAAAAACTACTAGTGCCACAAAAAAATTTTATGAGTATCTTCAATCCGATCAATTTATAGATAATCTAGATGATTTTTTGCTCGGCAATCAAGTAGATCTTAGATTCAAAAATATAAAAAATTTAAGTATAAAAAAAAAAATTCAAGATTTTTTCTTTAAAAAACCAAAAATTGATTTTGAATTTTCTTCTATACCTGTAGAAAATGGTTACATTTTACCTCATACAGATGGTGGAAATAAGTTAATAGGTTTTATAATACCCGTAATAGATAATGATACTATTTATAAAGCTAAAAACCTTGGAACAAAAATTTTTCAAGCAAAGACTGATAAATACAAATTTAATTTTTATAATAAAACAGTGCCATTTGATCATACAGAATTAATTAGAGAATTGCCTTTTGAAAAAAATCAAATGTCTTTACATATAAAAACTTTTAACTCTCTTCATGGAGTTGGGCCAATAACATACAAAAATGAAGGGCAAAATCTGTTTAGAAAAAGTATATCTATATTTTTATTAAGGTAATTATTTTAAAATTATTTTTGACTTAAATTTATTTTTTTTTATAAAGTCTTTAATTTGTCTCACAATTCTTAAATTCGAATTATTTCTTGTTAAACCATAAATAATCATTTCTTTAAAATTATTCGATACACAAAAACATAGAGCATATATTAGAACAAGATTTTTGTTATATGAGCAAAAATCTTTTTTAATATTAATTTCACTATTTTTTAAAATATTATAATTAATTACTTTTTTGGTATTACTCCTCATTATGTTATATAAAATCTTATAATTAGGAATTATCAATTTTATATTTTTAACGCTTATAGCTTTTTCAACTTCTGTGAACACTCTATAGGCGTTGCACATAAAAATATAATCCAAGTCATTTGAATTAATAAAATTTAAATAATTTAATGAAGAAGTTTGATAACCTTTTAGTTTTAATTTTTTTAAATTTACTTTTTTTGTATCTAAATTGTCGCATAAAATTACCAGTTTATTATTTTTACTAACACTAATTTTTTTTAATTTTTTTGTTTCTAAAAATAAGTCATCAAAGATATTCATATCATATTGTGTTGCTTTGTTTCTCTTCAAAAATTGTAGGATTTTGTATATATGTTTTTTTTTAAATTTTTCTTCCTCAAGAAATCTTTGTACGAAAGTTGGATGAATATTATTTTTAGCAGAATAATTATAATATTTATTCTTACCCCATTTATATTTTAAATATAATGGATGCATATAATTACTCGAAAATGAAGTTATTTTTTTTTTTTCTAGAAAATTTTTTTTATATTTTAAAAAATCTTCTAACTTAAGATTTCCGGCACCTCTTCCCATCCCCATTATCGAGGTATCAATAATTCCAAATCCTTCCTTTATTGCAGCGATCGTGTTATTTAAAGCGTTTCCAGTATTGTCGTGAGAATGAAAACCTAGGATACTCATATCTATTGTGTTTTTTTTAACTAATTTCGATATATTTTTTATTCTCCCAGGCAAACAATTGCCAAAGCTATCAGCTAAATACAAATAATTTGCACCATAATTTAAAGCAGATTTAAAAAATGATAAAATTTGATTATTTTTTAAGATCGTAAATTTCATCAAGTTTACGCAAACAATATAATCTTGACTTTTTAAGAATTTAACAACTTTCCCAAGTTTTTTTTTATCGTTATAGTTACAAGCAATTCTAACCATATTTACCACACTATTTTTTGATTTAATAAAATTTCTTTTTAAATTTTCAAGACCATCTTCTCCCAAGTAATCAGATAAATCTATCATTACAGAAATTTTTTTATTTTTAGGGATATTTAATTTTGATAAAAATTTATCTTCAGAAATTAAAAATTTACCAATTTTTTTTAAACCACTTGATCCAGATACAATATTGTTTACTGGTTTTCTAAAACCAATCTCAATAACATCCACTGATGTTTTAGATAGTACATTTAAGTAATTTTTACTTAAATTTGTTGAAAAGTCCCAATTATTGTAATAACCACCATCTCTTAGCGTACAGTCCAAAATTTTGACATTATGCATATATATATAGTTACTAAGTTATTTTAAAAATTAGTCAATAATGTTGAGCCATAAAAAAATAATAAATCAATTCAATCAACTTGAAATCAAACATTATAAAGATGAAGATTTCGAAATCTCAAAAAATCAACTTCATTCATTGATTTGGAATAAAAAATTTATATTTCCTAAATTTACATTAACGAGTTTTATCGCAAACTTAATACTTTTATTTTTATCATATGTTTCAATTATTTTTTGTAAGATAAAAAAAATAAATATAGCAAATTATTTTATAGTACATAGAGAAAAAAAAGGTTTATATGATTTTAGAAGTGATTATGTTTTAAAGAATTATAATTTTAATAAATCTTTGAATATTATAAGATGCCCTTCCTTTTTTGACTCACTAAGATCTTATTTTTTGTATCCAAATGTAATTTTTTACTTACCAATTGATTATTTCAATAGTTCATTTTTTTTTAAAAAAAATACTTTAAAAAAAAATTATGAGGTTTTACATAAAAAAGAAAAAAAAAATTATATACAAATTAAAAAAATTTTTACCTTTTTAAAAATAAAAAAATTTCTTAGCATAGATGATCAGAGAGTAATTCAAGTTTTTTTAAAAGTATGCAGGGACTTAAATATAAAATCACTTGGTTATATGCATTACAAATTTACTAAATATATTGTTGGTATTAAATATTTATGTTTTGATAATTTTATAGTTTGGTCAGAATATTTTAAAAAAAAACTTATAGAAGCAAATAGAGGATATAAAAAAAAAAAAATTTTTGTAAGTGGTTATATTAAGAAAAAATATAAAAAAACTAATAATATAAATATTGTTAATATTTTATATTTAATAGATCTAGATCTAAATTTTTATTCAACAACTAAACTCTTGAGGAAATTGAACAAAGTAAAGAAAATTAACATATTTGTTAAATTAAGACCCCAGCTAATCGAGTCAAAATGGGAAAAATTCTGCGTAAAGGAAAATATTAAATATTTTAAATTAGAAAGTTTAGATCAAGTGAATCAGTTAGTTCGTATGGATTATTTTATTGCAAATATATCTACAGCAATTTTAGAAGCTCCCCTATATGGTGCAATGCCTTTAAAAATAATATCAAAAAATGATTTTGCCGATGATTTAATTGAAGACAAAGTTGTACAAAAAATAAGGAATTTTAACGATATTGTTAAAATTACTCAAAACAAACCATCTTCAAAAAAAATCAATAAAATATTTAGTAAGGTTTGGGGAAAATTAAAATACAAACCAAACAATATAAAAAAAATTTTCTTGAACTACGTTTATGATAAATATAATTAAATTAACATGAAGATTTATCCATCAGTAATTGGCCTAGGATATGTAGGCTTGCCAATATTTTTAAAACTACAAAAAAATTTTAAAACAATAGGTTTTGATGTAGACATTTTAAGAATTAAGAATCTAAAAAAAGGAATTGACACAAACAAAGAATTTGTAAAACAAAAATTATTTCTCACCAAGAGTTCTTATTTTACCAATCATTATCAAAAACTCAAAAAAAGTAACTTTTTTATAATAACAGTCCCTACACCAGTTTATAAAAACAACCTTCCTAACCTTGATTATTTAAGAAAGAGTTGTCTTTTGATTAGTAAAGTTTTGAAAAAGAATGATTTAGTCTTTTTTGAATCTACTGTTTATCCAGGTGTAACAGAGGATTTTTGTGCAAAAATATTAGCAAAAAATAGTAAATTAAAATTGAATAAAGATTTTTTTATAGGTTACTCACCAGAAAGAATTAATCCTGGTGATAAAAATCATTCAATTGATAAGATTTATAAAATAGTGTCCACAAGAAACAATTCAGCGATGAAAATTGCAAAAAAAGTATATGGGAGTATTACAAAAAAATTAATACTCACTAAAAATATCAGGGAAGCTGAAAGTGCGAAAGTTATAGAAAATATACAAAGAGATTTAAATATTGGATTAATGAACGAAATTTATAAAGTTTGTCATAAATCTAATATAAAGTTTGAAAATGTAATTAAACTTGCATCTACAAAATGGAATTTTTTAAAATTTAATCCAGGCCTTGTAGGTGGTCATTGTTTACCAGTTGATCCGTACTATTACTCTACATTTGCTAAAAAATTTGGAATTAAAACGGATATAATTTTATCAGGAAGAAAAACAAATAATACTATGTATAAGTTTATGTATAATAAATTAATTCATGAGATTAAAAAATTTAAAATAAATTCAAAAAAAACCAAAATATTGCTATTGGGACTAACATACAAAAAAAATGTTTCTGATTTTAGAAACTCGTACGCTATAGATATTTATAAGTTATTGAAAAATAAGTTTAAAAATATTCATGTTTGTGACCCATTATTAAAAAATAAAAAAATAAAAAATATAAAAATTTTACAAGATTTTAATTTTAAAGATTATGATTTAATTATAAATTTAGTTAATCATGATATATTCAAATCAAAAATTTTGAAAATTAAAAAAAATAATCAAAATTACATAGAGTTATTTTAAAATATTTTGGTAAAAAAAGTTATATATATTACGGACCTGGCACTTCCATCTGATAAGGCGCAGGCTATACATATTTTTAAAATGATAGATAATATGCTAAGTTATGTAGACGAAGCATTATTGATTTGTCCAAGATTAAATAAAAATAATAGTTTTGTTTCCTTTAGAAAATTTTTCAATCTACATAGCAAGAAAAAAATTAAAATAGATTCAATTTTTAAGTATTTTACTCTTAATTCAGTATTTTTAAGGTTAATTTATGGTTTAAAAGTTGCTCTCAAATTAAAAGGTGAAAAAAATTTAATAATATCTAGGAGTTTAATTTCAAGTGTATTTTTAACTTTATTTAAAGTTAAGCATTTTTTAGAAATACATCAAGAGCTAAAAGGTTTTACAAAATTCTTATTATTAAATTTAAATTTTATTAATTCGAAACAGATAATTAAAATAATATTTATTTCAAAAGGACTATCTCAATTTTATAAATTACGAAATGAAAAATTTGTTATTTTGCACGATGCTTGTGATTTAAGAGATTTTAAATCAAAAATTTATTTAAAAAAAAATATCAAAAACATTTATTATTTGGGAAGTTTTTATAAGGGAAGGGGTGTTGAAGTTATTAAAAAATTAGCAAGTTTGACACCTGATAAAAATTTTTATTTGTATGGGTTAAGAGATGAAAATATAAAATCGTTTAAAAATTTTAAAGTTTTTCCATTGGTTAGCTACAAAAAAACAATAAAGTTAATATGTAAAGCTGATTTATTATTGATGCCATATCAATCAAAAGTGTCAATTAATTCTATAGATTTTAACGATGACATTTCTAAATTTATCTCTCCTTTAAAAATGTTTGAATATCTTGCCTCAGGAATACCTTTAATTAGCTCTGACCTAAAAGTTTTAAGAGAAAAATTAATAAATAGAAAAAATTCAATATTAATTAAGAATTATTCAAATCCACTTTCATGGAAAAATGCGATTTTTGAACTGTCCAAAAATAATAGTCTAAAAGAGAAAATATCTAAAAATTCATTATTAACTGCATCTAGAAATACTTGGCACCAAAGATCTGGGAAATTATATAAATTATATCTTCAGAAAAAATATGATTAAAATTGGCATTTTAAATAAAGGACCAAATTTCAATTGGGGAAAAAATTTTGGTTATTGGTTCTTTGTAAAGTTCTTTCAAAATGAGCTAAAAGATGCAGGTTATGATATAAAATTTTATGACTCATCAACTAATCAATTTTATAATTCTGATGCAATAATTATAGATAGTAGAATATTTACAGATACAATAGAAAATAAAATAAGAAAAAAAATAAACCTAAATGTTGAACATAAACACTTAGAAAGTATAATTGAAATATCAAAAAAAAATCAAAATATTATTTGGTTGGATTTAACCGATAGTTCTGGAACAACTTCTTTTGAGGTTTTGCCGTATGTAAAGAATTACGTTAAAAAACAATTTTACATGGATAAAGATCTTTACAAATTAAATTTATTTAGAGGGAGATATTATGCTGATTTTTACCAAAAAAATTTTCAGCTTGAAGAAAATTTCAATTTTAAGTTCTGCCCATTATCTGATGAATATAAAGATAAACTTGTTCTAGGTTGGAATATTGGTGTAGGTAATTATTTTAACATTTTTAAATTCAACAAACTTACAAAATATCAATGTATTTTGAGCTCTTTATATAAAAAAAATTATAAGGAACTGCTTGAATACACATTAGGGTATTATAATGATACAAATAAATCTCAAAATATTTTTTATAGATTTAATTTAAGAAACAATGATAAAAAGAAAACAATTCATTTCCAAAGAAATAAAGTAAATAAAATTTTAAACGACCGGTTCAATCTTCCTTCAGAGCGACTTGATCACAAATCATACTTAAGACAATTAAGAAATAGCAAGATCTCCGTTGGCGCTTTTGGATGGGGTGAGGTTTGTTATAGAGAGTTTGAAGCAATAAAAATGGGAGCAGCTGTAATATTTCCAAATGTAAACTATTTAGAAACATGGCCTAATATTTATCAAGATAATGTTACATACATTAGTTACAACTTGGACTTTTCAGATTTACATGAAAAAATAGATCTTCTTTTAAATAATGATCATTTAAGAAAAAATATAATAGAAAATTCCCAAAATATTTGTAAGAAAGTATATTCAAGTGAAGGTTTTAATTATTTACTAAATTTTTTTGGCAAAATTTCTAGGTGATTATTTTTTTACAAGTAGTCTGCTAGCATAATCAATTCTATGTAACCATTCAAACTTTTTACTTAACTGGAAATATTCGTCTACCGCTTTTTTTGAACCCTTCCAATGTCCATAATCATCAATTATTAATACTCCTCCTGAAACTAATTTTGGAAATAATACTTCCAACTCTTTCTTTGTTGACTCATAAAAGTCTGTATCTAACCTTAATAGAGAAATCTTTTCTGGTATGTTTTTTTCATCATCTAAAGTATTTTCAACTTTTCCTTTAACAAAATTAATGGCTTCAATATACTTTTTATCAAATGATATTATATTTGACTTTACTTCCTCGAGAGTTGAATAGCACCATTTTATATCTTTATCTTTATAATTATCGTAAATTTGCCTTGCATTTATATCTTTTAAATCAAAATCTTTTTCTCCAGGTTCTGGCATTCCTGCAAATGTGTCAAAAGCATAAATTTTCTTATTTAAATTTAGTTTATCAGACATAATTTTGAATAAGATTAAGTTTCCACCTTTCCACACTCCTGACTCAACAAAATCTCCTTCAATATTATTTTTAGAAATATGTTTAATAGACTGTATAATAGCCCAATGATTTGCAGGTGTACTCATTGAATAGTTAGAGATTTTTTTAATTATTTTTAATTCATTTTCATCAATTTCAGCAATAAAATGTTCATTTCTTTTGTACCAAGAGTTTTTGTGTTCTATTTTAAAATTAAACTTATTGATTAATCTCTTGATTATTTCAGAATATTTGTTCATAAGATTTAACTAGTTAAATTAAATTCTATTTAATTCAATAAACTATGAAAAGAAAGTCTTTTATATTAATTACAGGAGCTGCTGGATTCATAGGTTTTAATTTATCATTAGAACTTCTAAAGGATAAAAAACATGTAATTGGCATAGATAATTTAAATGATTACTATTCTGTTAGATTAAAAAAAAATAGACTTAAGCAGCTGAAGATGTTTAAAAATTTTAAATCTTTTAAAATAGATTTATCAAATTACAACGCTCTTAAAAATATTTTTACAAAGTATAAAATTGAAAAAATAATTCATTTAGCTGCTCAAGCTGGTGTGAGGCATTCTATTGTTCAGCCAAAGAATTATCTAAACTCAAATTATATAGGATTTTTTAATATTATTGAACTTGCAAGATTAAAAAAAATTAAAAAAGTTGTATATGCATCCTCCAGCTCAGTTTATGGAAATTCAGAAAAATTCCCTCTGAGAGAAAATCATAAAATTAATCCAAATAATTTTTATAGTCTTTCAAAAAAAAATAATGAAGAAATGGCAAGTATATATTCAAAGTATTACAAAATTAAATTTATAGGTATAAGATTTTTTACTATTTATGGCGAGTGGGGAAGACCAGATATGTTGATCTATAAATTTATAGATTCATCTTTCAAAAATAAAATATTTTTTTTAAACAACTATGGAAATCATCACCGGGACTTCACTTATATCAGGGATGTTGTCGCAATGTTAAAGAAAGTCAAATTCAAAAATAATACTAAGAACGAAATTTATAATATTTGTTCAAATAAACCAATTAAATTAACTAAAATATTTAGTATACTTTCAAATAGCATTAAAATGCCATTGATTAAAAAAAGAAAGCATCAACAAGCAGACGTAATTAAAACTCATGGAGATAATTCAAAAATTGTTAGAGAAACTAATTTTAATAAATTTACAAGCTTCGAAACAGGTTTGTTAAATACTTTAAATTGGTATAAAAAATATCACAAAATTAAATTTTCTCAAAAATTTTAGAAAATTTTTTAACGTTATCTACCAGTAAAAACCTGCTTAAATTTTTTTTATATTTTTTTGAATTAATTTTTATCTGATTAAAATTAATAATTGCTTTCTTAATTTTAAGAAATAAATCATATTCATTATTGGTTTCAAACATTAAGCCAGACTTTGCATGGGATAAAATTTCAGTATTTCCACCTGGACAATCTGAAGCAATTACTACAAGATTATTATTTAATCCCTCTATAATAGTATTACTACAACCTTCAAAAAAAGATGGAGATAGAAGAATATCAAATTTTTTCATCTCTAACTGGGGTGCAGTATTATGTTTATAGAGAAATACGACCTTTTCTAAATTTAGCTTATTTATTAGAGAAGTTAATTTTTTTTTAAGAATACCCTCACCATAAATAGTTAATGTAATATTTTCATTTTTAAAGTATTTGAATGCTTTTATCGCGCACTCTACATTTTTCTCTCTCGACAGTCTGCTAAAACATACAATTTTAAATCTATTTTTTCTTTGAGAAAAACTAGTCGTTCTTTTTATGCTTTCTAAAGAAGGTGGGTAAATAACTTTTACTTTTTTTGTTAATGGATATTTAAAACCTTTTTTAATTCCATATGAATTAGCAATAATTATATCGGATGATGGATAAACTAAATATACCAAAAACTTAATAATTTTTTTCTTAAAATAATCTAATTTCGAGAAATAAATATTCAATTCTTGCAAGGGCGTTCTTTCAACTAAAATAATTTTTAGTTCAGAGATCTTCTTTGCTATGATAGTTAAAAATATATTATTATAATGTATATTAGACACTAAAATATTTTTATAATTCTTATTAATAATTTTTTTAAGCAATATATAGATTGAAAATACTGAAAATAATAATTTTCTTTTTTTTAATTCAAAGACAGTAATATTATTTTTTCTGAAAATTGTTCTATAGTCACATCTTCCTATACATATAATTGAAATTTTGTAATATTTTTTTGGTAAACTTAAACATAGTTTTGAAATTGAATTACCCGCTCCACCAAAAGTAAAATCGGACATAAAAAATATTACATGTTTTTTCATTTGATACTTATAATTTCCTTATAATATTTTTCTAAATTAAACTTTTCTTCAAATCTTTCTAAGTTCTTATAACCAATTTTAATTTTATTTTTTACTTCATTTGTATTTTTTTTAATTACATATCTTTTAATTTTGCTCTTTAAATCTTTGTAATCATCATTTCTAAATAAATAGCCAGCTTCTCCTCTCATTAAGATCTCACTGGGTCCCGTAGGACAATTGGAAGAAAGAATAAATTTCTTCATTATTTGCGCTTCTATTAGAACATTAGGCAAACCCTCAAATCTTGAGCTTAAAATAAATGCATCACATTCTTTTAAATATTTTCCTGTCTCTGAAATATTTTTTATTATTTTAACTTTATTTTGTAAATTATTTATATATATAAATTTTTTCAAATCTTTTTCTCTTGAACCAGTTCCTATAATAGTTAATTTAAAATTTAAATTATTAAGTTTACTGAGAGCTTGTAAAATAATCATCTGGTTTTTTTGATCAGTCAATCTCCCTATGTTTAAAAATTTGATAGTTTTATTTTTTTTTCGTTTATTAATTTTTAAAATTTTTCGAAAATTATTTTTTTTATAAACGGGATTATAGATACAAATTGGCATAACTTTAAAAGTTTTATAAAAAATATTTTTAAATATTTTACTATTTACAATAACTTTATCTGCAAGATTATAGATATATTGAAATATTCTAAGTTTAAACTGGTTTGAGATATAGTAGTTCGGAGCAGCATTTGATCTAGCTATAATTTTATTTCGAGTAAGTTTTGCAAGTAGTATAAAATATAGGTTTGACTGAAATGAAAAAAATATCAAACCTCTTTGAAGCCTAAATTTTAAGAAATAATATGCTAAACATAGCAAAGCTTTAATGAAGTAGGGAAAATTAAATTTACACAAAAAATTATTGCTTATTATTTTAATATTTTTATTGAAATTATTTAAATTTTTTTTCTTGTTAAAAGTAATTAAATAAACATCTTCTTTTTTGTGGGAGAAAAAATTTGCCACCTTATACAAATTCTTTTCTACCCCTCCAATTTCAATTGATG
>QCLN01000014.1 GCA_003214525.1 Pelagibacteraceae bacterium AG-414-M23
TAGAGTATATTCTTAATTTTCGTTTGATCTTTGAAAATCGATCCAAATCTACCAGTTCCACCTGTAAAAATAATTTTCATCTATATTTTGATATGGGCAAACCACCTCTTTTTTTTTGTAAATTCTCTTTCTTTTATAAATATTTCTTTTTTATGATTCCAGGCAAATAAAAAAGATTTATCAGGAGGATTATTTTTAAAATGATCCATTGACACTACCGGTATATGCATGCCGGGGGAATATTTTCCAATTTTTTCTTTTGTAGTATCACAAATGTAATCTAAGTATTTAGTATTAATATTACAATAATTAAGTATTGTTGTACTTTTAGATGTTGCTGCATAACCAGCTATCTTAAGTTTATTTTTTTTATATTTTTTTAGCATTGAGATTAATTTTTTTTTAGAATTTTCACATTTTTTTTTAAATTTCAAACAACCTTTGTAATTGTCTATATTTTTTAATTTTTCATTTAATAGCAATCTATTTACTCTTTTTGATTTTTTAAAAATTCCTTTTCTGGCAATAACATATCTCATCGATCCACCATGAGTTTTTTGTGGAATCCCATCAATTAATTCAAAATTAAACAAATTAAAAATTTTATTTATTGAAGATAGAGAAAAAATAAAAATATGCTCATCGTAAATTTGATCATAAGAACCCTTTAAATACATTGATCCAAGGTACGGTTCTTCAAAAATAAATACACCTCTTTGTTTTAGTAAAAAATTAATTCCTTTAATTAGACTTATTAAATTTGGCACATGACATATTGCATTTGCAGCTGTAATTACATCAATGTTATTTTTAAGCTTTTTAAATTTTTTTGCATTGTTAAAATTAAAGAATTTATTTATTGTTTTAATACCTTTTTTTCTTGAAATTTGAGCTACGTTTTTTGATGGTTCAAAACCCATAACATTAATTTTTTTATTATCAAAATTACTTAAAAAAGTTCCATCATTGGAACCAATTTCTATTAAGTGTTTAATTTTTTTACCATAATTTTTTTTTACCCACTGAGAATATTTTTTAAAATGTTGGATCATTCCCTTAGAGCTACCAGTAAAAAAGGGATAATTATTATTAAACATTTGTTTAGGTTTTGGGTGTTCATTCAATTGAAATAATGAAATAGATTTAGAAAAGCCCACTTCTAGATTAAAAAAAAATTCACTTTTAAATTGTTTTTTTCTTAAAAAACCATTTGCGATAGGCATTTTTCCAAATGACATAAAAGGTATTAATTTTTTCTTAGTAATTTTGCATATCATTAAATATTACCTAATAGTTTTAAAGTTTCTCTAATATCTTTTTCTATTTTCCCATTTAAATATAAACCATTATTTTCAATTTTTTTTGAACTAACATGGTAAGAAAGCTGATTCATTATTTCTGTTTTGACTAATTTAATCTTTATATTTTTTTTATATTTTTGTATTTTTTTAAGAATCTGTTTTACAGTAAAATTTCCAGAGAGAGCGTTAAAAATTTCATTTTCAAAAAAATCTTTTTCTATACAAAACTTAAATACTTTAAACGCATCACTTAAAGAAAGATAAGGTCTATACTGATTGAGTGCAGTTTTATAAACATAAATATTTTCATTTATCGCAGCGTTTAAACAGAATTTATTCACTGCTGTATGGAATCTTATACCTTTAGAAACGCCGGCAATAGTACCAAATCTAAAAGTATTGTATTTAAGATAATCAGAATTTTTTTGTAGCATTTTTTCCTCAATTAATTTTATATCAGCATAAGGAGATTGAGGTTTTAAATATTTTTCTTCACAATTTTCATCTACAATTTTTGCCTGTTTCCCATAAACGCTGGTTGAAGAAATATGGATTAATTTTGAATTATTTTTTTTACAGAATTCAATTACATTTTTTAAACAATCTATATTATTCCTATACATTTCTCGTTCTTTGCCAAAACTTTTTTCCGCATTAGTCATTGATGCACAGTGGATTACATATTTAATATTCTTAAAATCATTCAGACTATTCTTTTTATCTACATCTCTTAAGTAAAATTTAACTTTATTATCTTTTTTAAGATTAAATAATGAACAAAATCTATTGGATTTAATATTATCTACTAAGATTGTTTTTTTTATTTTTTTTATTTTATTTATATTGTCAGCAATATAAGAACCTATATGTCCACAGCAACCAGTTACTAATAAATTCATTTTTTATTTTTATTAATTATTTTTAAAAAGTCTTTATATTTTTCTATATAATCTTTAAATTCGTATTCCCTATCGCAAAAAACCATTAAAATAGAATGGTTTGAGTTAAACTTTATTTTACACCACGTTTTAGGTTTTAAAAGAAATCCTTCTTTTGTTTTATAGTTAAGTTTAATCTTATCTTTTTTATTTTTATTTTCATATTCAATTGTCATTGATCCATATATTGGCACCAAGAACTGCTTACATTTATAATGCGCGTGATTTCCTCTAACAAAATTTTTATTTCCATATATTATAAATATTCTTTTTGATTTAAATGGAATTTGATTTATTAAAGAAAATGGAACCAGGGTACCACTTCTCTTTTTATATTGTTTAAATTTATATTTAATCATTTTTATTTATATCGTAATAAACCACTGGCCATTCAAGAAATTTTGTGTATTTTTTAAACCAAAAAGGCAAGTATCTTTCTGCAAGAAAAGTATACATTCTAATTTTACCATAACCTTCTAAATTAAAACCAAATATTTTTTCACATTTATTAAGCCATTCAAATACGTCACTAAAATAATCATTAATTATTTTTTTTGAATTTGAAATAAACATATTTCCTCTTGAAAATGATGTCTCATTTCTTGAGTAATATTTAAAATCTTCTCTATCCTTTTCTGGCAATAGCTCAATTGCTCTGTCTAGATTTCCACAACCATGAAACATATCAAATTGCCATCTAATTGATCTTCCTTTTTTAAAAAATATTGCTTTTGGATTTCTTAAAAGAGCCATTTTTCCATACTTTAATGTTTTAATTAGTTTCGTTCCTCCAATTAAAATTGGTTTACCTATAATTGAATCATAGCCAGACCACTCAGGTTCGTAATTTTGAAGCACTAAATCATTTAAATTATTAGTTTTATTTTTATTTTTTGACCCCCAGTATTCTCTATAAGAACAGAATCCAATCCACTCATCATCTTTTTTAAATTTTAGTAAATTTTTCCAATACCAGTAATAAAAAGTATATTCACCATAGTAAGGGTTTTTTTGGGAAATATTATCTTTGGTATTATCTCTTAACCACTCTTCTGAAAAATCATTATTTTTTAATCCTACCGGAATATAATTTAAATTTTTTATTGTCTCCAAATTCTCATTTTGTAAAGCCATACAATACATAGATAATTTAGTCATTTTATGAATAATTAAAATATATCTTTGAACTTAGGATTTATTTTATCTTTTTTAGAAAGAATTGGTTTTTTTACTTTCCAATCTATTCGTAAAAATTTATCATTCCATAGAATACCTCTCTCACAAGATTGGTTTCTATAATTAGTACAACTGTAAATAACAATGTTTTCCTTACCTAGACAACTAAAACCGTGGGCAAATCCTTTCGGTATATATATAGATTTACAATTATCTTCAGATAAGATTGTTTTGTAATGTTTTCCAAAAGTTTTTGATTTTTTTCTCAAATCAACTGCAACATCAAGTATCTTACCTTTTATTACAGAAATAAATTTTCCTTGCGGTTTTTTAGCCTGATAATGTAAACCGCGTATAACATTTTTTTTTGAAACAGATATCACATTAAAAGGAAATTTTAATTTGATTTTTTTTTCAATTAATATCTGTCTAAAATAACCTCTATCATCATTGAATTTTACATTTTCTATTATCAATAGATCTTTAAATTTAGTTTTTTTTATTTTCATATTTTAAATTAATTTACTTAGGTATTTTGAGTAATCACAATTTCCATAAAATTTAATTGAATTTGCTATCTCTTTTTTACCTATCCATTTTTTGTTTAATGATATTTCCTCTAAGCAAGCAATTTTAAATCCCTGCCTATTCTCAATTGCTGAAACAAATGAACTAGTTTTATAAAAATCCTCTATTGAGCCTGTATCTAACCAGGCACCACCTCTACCTAAATATTCAGCATTTAACTGTTTTTTTTTAAGATAGATTTTAAGCAAATCAACTATTTCTAGTTCACCTCTTTTTGAAGGTTTAAGAGTTTTAGTGTAATTTATTACTTTATTATCAAAAAAATACAAACCTGTTACCGCTAGATCAGATACAAATTTTTTTGGTTTTTCTTTAAGCGAAATAATTTTATTTTTTTTTAATTTGGCAACACCATATCTTTCTGGCTTATTTACTCTATGCAATAATATTTTTGCACCATTTTTTAATTTTGTGCATGATCTTAGTGTTTTTGATAATGATTGACCATAAAAGAAGTTATCTCCTAATATTAAAGCAACATTGCTATTGCCAATAAATTTCTTACCAAGCAAAAAAGCTTCAGGCAATCCATTTGGAGATTTTTGTTCAACATAAGAAATTTTTATTCCTAAATTATTGTCTAGAGGTAATATTTTTCTATATTGATCTAGTTGACCTTTGTTGACTATAATTAATATATCCTTGATATTTGCAAGCATTAAAATTGATAAAGGATAAAAAATTAGAGGCTTATCATAAATTGGCAAAAGTTGTTTATTTACAGCTTTAGTTAGTGGACTCATTCTTGTGCCCATTCCTCCAGATAAAATAATTCCTTTATTAATCATTTTTTTATTCCTATTCTATTAATAATATCTTTTTTATTTAATTTTAAATAATATTTTTGATTATTTTTGTACCAGTCAAATGTTTTAGTTAAACCGGTCACAAAGTTCACTTTTGGTTTCCAATTCAATTCTTTTTTGATTTTTTTGCTATCAATAGCATATCTAATATCATGACCAGGTCTGTCCTTTACAAAATTTATTTTAACTTTTTTACCAATTTTAATTTTTTTCTTAGATATAGAAAGTAGTTTTTTAACAACTGTTAAATTATCAAAGTTATAATTAGATCCAATATTATAAAAGTTTCCCAATTTACCAAATTTATAAACTTTAATTAAAGCTTCACAATGATCTTCAACATATATCCATTCTCTAGAGTTTTTACCTTTTCCATAAATTGGCAAATTTTTATTATTTAAAATATTATATATTAATTTTGGTATTAATTTTTCTGGATGTTGTCTGGGACCAAAATTATTTGAACAATTAGTTACTATAGCTGGAATATTAAATGTTTTAACATATGAAGAAACCAGATGGTCTGATGAAGCCTTTGAAGCTGCATAAGGTGAGCTAGGCTTATATGGATCATCTTCTTTAGAACGACCTTTAAGCACATCACCATAAACTTCATCTGTAGATATATGAATTAATTTAATTTTATTTTTATAATCTTTTATAATTTCTAGCAGATTAAATGTGCCAATTATATTTGAGTCTATAAAACTTTTAGGACCATCTATAGATCTGTCAACATGAGTTTCTGCTGCAACATTAAATATCCCGCGTGGTTTATATTTGTTAATTATTTTTCTTACTTTTTTTAAATTTGTTAAATTACATTGTAAAAATTTATAATTTTTATTTTTTGAAAATTCTTTTGTATTATAGAAATTTGAGGCATAAGAAACTTTATCTATATTTAATACTTTATAATTTCTTTTTAAAAGTTTTTCTATTAGATTACTTCCAATAAAACCAAGGCCACCAGTAACTAAAATTTTACTCATTATTTTTTTTTACATCATTAATAGGATTAAGTATACTTGTTATATAAAATGAATTTAGATTTAAAGGAAATAACTTTTATCATAGTTAGCTATAAAGCAAAAAAAATCATTTATAATTGTATTAATTCTCTTCCAAAATTTTCAAAAAAAATTGTAGTTGAAAATTCATATGACCGAGATTTAAAATCAGATTTAGAATCCAAATATGACAATATTGAGGTGATCCTTAATGAAAACCAAGGTATGGGAGCTTCAAATAACATAGGAATAAAAAAAACTACAACGAAATATGCTTTTATTTTAAATCCAGATGTGCTTTTTAAAGAAAATACTTTTTTGAATTTAATAGAAGCAATAAAAAATATAGATAATTTTTCAATTATTTCTCCAATTAATGAAGATAAAAATTTTCCCAATTATAAAATAAAAAATAATTATCCAATTATTCATGATCATATTATGGAAGTTGACACAATTGATGGTTTTTCAATGCTTATTAATAAAACTAAATTTGAAGATCAAATTTATTTTGATGAAAATTTCTTTTTATATCTTGAAAATACTGACTTATGCATAAGGCAAAAAAATAAAAATGAAAAAATATTTATTATCAAAAATTCTGAAATAAAACATATTGGCTCATATACAACAAAATTGGATCAATCAAATAATTTAGAATATATTAGAAATTGGCATTGGATGTGGTCAAAGTTTTATTTTAATAGAAAGCACCATGGTTATACCACTGCTCTGCTAAAAACGTTGAAAAATTTAGTTTCAGCTTCTTTAAAGTATTTATTTTATGCATTAATATTTAATAGGCACAAAAGAACAATTTATAAAATGCGTATCCTCGGATTAGTTAATTCTATGATAGGTAAAAAATCATACTTAAGACCAAATAACTAATGTCCTGGAAAAGAAATTAAACTTTTTATTTTATACTTTTTCTCTAACTGATCATTACCACCTAGATCAAATAAATTAATTACAAAAATAAAACCTGATACAATTCCTTTTGACATTTCAACTAGTTTTGCAGCAGCTTCTGCCGTTCCACCTGTGGCTATTAAATCGTCAATAATCAATATTTTTTCTTTTTCATCAATTGAGTCTTTATGAACTTCTATAGTCGCTTTTCCATATTCTAATTCAAAATCTATAGAGTGAACATCAGCAGGTAATTTATTTTTTTTTCTTAACATTATAAATGGTTTTTTTAAAACATAAGATACAGCTGAGGCAAACACAAAACCTCTAGACTCAATTGCTGCAACTTTATTAAAATCAAATGATTTAGATATTTCAACAATTTGATTAATAGTTTCTGCAAAGGCCTTTTCATTTTTTATTAATGTTGTGATATCTCTAAACAGAATTCCCTTTTTAGGATAGTCAGGTATTGATCTAATATATTCTTTTAAATCCATAATTTTTTGAGTTATAAATAAATAAATAAATCATTTTAAATAATATGACAAACAAATTAGCAATTATTGGTGGTAGTGGCTTGTATGATGTTGAAGATTTTAAAGAAAGAGAGTTTTTAGATATAAGAACTCCATGGGGAACTCCATCTGATCAAATTCTAAAAACAAAATTTAATAAAAAAGAAGTATTTTTTTTACCAAGGCATGGAAAAGGCCATTTTATTTCACCATCTAAAATTAATTTTAGAGCAAATATTGACGCTTTAAAACAATTGGGAGTTACAGATATTGTGTCTGTATCTGCGGTAGGTTCACTAAAAGAAGATTTGCCACCTGGAAAGTTTGTAATAGTTGATCAATTTATTGATAGAACTTTTGCTAGAAATAAAACTTTCTTTGATGATGAAATAGTTGCTCACGTTTCTATGGCGCATCCAACTTCTAATGGATTAATGAATGCCTGTGAAGAAGCTATAAAAAAAGAAAATATAGATTATAAAAGAGGTGGAACGTATGTTGTTATGGAAGGCCCACAATTTTCAACGTTAGCAGAGTCAAATTTATACAGATCTTGGAAAGCAGATGTAATTGGCATGACTAATATGCCTGAAGCGAAACTAGCAAGAGAAGCTGAAATTAAATATGCTTCAGTTTCAATGGTTACCGACTATGATTGTTGGCATCCAGACCATGAAAACGTGGATGTTCAACAAGTAATAAAAGTTCTTTTGGGAAATGCTGCTAAAGCAAAAAATATGATTAAAAATTTAATTGAGAATTTTGAAAAGCATATAGATCCTAAAGATCCAACAAACAATTGTTTGGATGTAGCAATTATTACCGCACCTGAAAAAAGAACTCAAAAAACAATAGATAAATTAAATACAATAGCGGGAAGGGTATTAAAAAAATGAAAAAAATATTTTTACTATTATCTATTTTATTATTTTGCACTAATGTTTATGCCGATAAAATGACCAAGAATGGTTTTTTGAGTAATAATGTTAGTTATTCTAAAAATCAAAATGTAAGCAATCCAGAAAATAAAATTTTATTAATTTATAACCATGGACAAAGTAGTCATGACGGTCCATCTAGTGACTGCGTCTGGAAGGGGGGCATGAAAAACATGGCATCCTTAGTTGGACAAAAAGTAGATGATAAAGAAATATTAGTTTACATATTTTGTACCGGAAAGCTTAAGGGAGATGATTACAAAAAATTATGGAATAAAAAAAAATTTAAACCTCCTTATAAAGGTAAGCCAAAACTTGAAAAAAGATTAGATGCAAATTTAAAACTAATTGATAATTTTGTGAGCCAAGGCTTTAAAAAAAATCAAATATTTATAACAGGAAGATCATGTGGAGGATGGATGACAATGATGCTATTAGCAAGACATCAGAATATTGTGGCTGGAGGAATATCTTTCGTTCCTGAATGTTATGGACGTTTAACAAAAAATTATAATGTAAAAAAGAATGGTGTTGAGGAAGCATTAAAAAAGTTTAAAAAAAAAGATGGTCCAGGACCTGCTGATATGAGGCAAATGCAAATCGACCAAATCATTAAGAGTAAAAATTTACCAGTTTTAGTTTTTACTCATCCGAAAGATCCTTTTGGTGGATTGCTTTCCGACTGGGTAGAGGAAGCTTCAGGAGTTCAAAGAATAGTAGTTTCAGAAGATAATAAAGTGAAAGGAAAAAGCTGTAAAGTTTGGGGCAAGTCAATAAAAGATTTCCATGACATAGATAGAGCAGATTGTTTTGAATATTATAATTCAACAATTTTAAATTTCATTAGTTCTAAAATAAATTAAATGAAAATTGAAGGTAAAGAATATCGAACAATCTGGTTTGAAAATAATGCTGTAAAAATTATTGACCAAACAAAGCTTCCACATCAATTTATTATAAAAGATCTTAAAACAGTAAAAGATGCAATTAATGCTATAAAAACTATGGAAGTCAGAGGAGCGCCTTTAATAGGTGCAACCGCTGCCTATGGATTAGTTTTAGCAATTATTGAAAATAATGATCAGTCATTTTTAAAAAAATCAGCAGAAAATTTAATTAACGCAAGACCAACAGCTATAAATTTGAAGTGGGCAGTTGATAGAATGATAAATAAATTATCAGGTGTTAATAGTGATAAAATTTTAGAAATAGCATTAAATGAAGCAAAAGAAATTTGTGAAGAAGATGTTAAGTTCTGTGAAAATATTGGGCTTAATGGTCTTAAAATAATTGAAGAAATTTACAATAAAAAAAAAGATACAGTAAATATTTTAACTCATTGTAATGCTGGATGGCTTGCGACAATAAATTGGGGTACAGCAACATCACCAATTTACCATGCTCATAAAAAAAAAATCCCAGTTCATGTTTGGGTTGACGAAACAAGGCCACGAAACCAGGGTGCAAATTTGACTTCTTATGAGTTAAATGAAGAACAAATTCCAAATACAATTATTGCTGATAACACTGGTGGAATATTAATGCAAAGAAGTGAGGTTGACATCTGTATTGTTGGAACTGATAGAACATTAGCTACTGGAGATGTTTGTAATAAAATTGGAACTTATCTTAAAGCATTAGCAGCAAAAGATAACAATGTACCTTTTTATGTTGCTTTACCAAGTTCTACGATTGATTGGGATATAAAGAATTATAAAGATATACCTATAGAAGAAAGAGATTCAGAAGAATTATCTCACATAGAAGGCTTGGACGAAAATGGAAGTGTAAAAAAAATACAAATTTATCCAAAAAAAAGTAAAGCAATGAATCTAGCTTTTGATGTAACACCAGCAAAATATGTTACAGGATTAATTACCGAAAAAGGTATTTGTGAAGCATCCTCCGAAGGATTAAAAAAAACTATTTAATAAATAAATATATGGAATCTGTCAAAATGGTTGAAGTCACAAGAAGTGGCGAAATAGAAAGTTTTCATCAAGGTGTCGCAGTATTAATTAATTCTTCAGGAGAAATTCTAAAAGAGTGGGGTAATTCAGAAAAACTTATTTATCCAAGGTCAGCATTAAAACCTATACAGTCTTTAAATCTTTACAAAAATGGAGTCGCTAAAGGATTAAACATATCTGATGAGTACATAGCATTAACTACTGCCTCACATCATTCTGAATCATTTCATCAAAAAATGATTATGGAGTGGTTGGAAAAAATTAATTTAAGTGAGGATAATCTTTGCTGTGGACATGATTGGCCATGGAATTTAGAAGATAAGTTTGAAGCAAAAAATAATTATAAAAAAAAAAGACGGATTTTCCATAATTGTTCAGGAAAACATTGTGGTCACTTGGCAGTTAGTCAATTTAAAGATTTGCCTATTGAAAATTATAATCAAAACAATCATCCAATTCAGAAAGAATTAATCAACCTCATTGAAAATTTATCACATAGCAAAGTAAACAATATAGGCATAGATGGTTGCACTTTACCTAACCCATTAATTTCAATTAAAAAATTTGCTTACGCAATGGCGCAATTTGGTGATTATAATAAGCTCAATGAAAATTCTGATATTGCTAAAAGAATTTTTGAATCTTGTGTAAAATTTCCAGAATTAACTGGAGGAACAAATAGTATTAATTGCGCTTTAACTAAACTTTCAAAAAGAAGAATATTTTTTAAAAATGGAGCTGAAGGAGTTTTTGTTGCAATAATTCCTGAACAAAAATCTGCTTTAGTTGTTAAAATTGATGATGGGGCATCAAGAGCCGCCGAGGTTGCTATAGCTGGATTAATATCTGAATTAAAAATAATTGATGATGAAAAACTTCATAAATTTAAAAAAATATCGGTAAAAAATTCTACAGATCAAACAATTGGATATTTAAATTTTTCTTTAATTTAAACAGTATTTTTTTTTACACCGTTTAATAAAAAATCAGATATTTGATTAGCAACCATTTCAGCAACTACTATTGATGCTTCAGTTGTTGATGCTGCAATGTGAGGGGTAAGCACAGCTTTAGGATTTTTAAATAGGATATTTTCTTTAGCTGGTTCTTTAGAAAATACATCAACAGCCGCTCCTGCAATTAAGTTTTCGTTTAATGCATCATTTAAATCTTTTTCATCTATAATATTTCCTCTTGCTGCATTTATTACATAAGAAGTCGGTTTCATTTTTTTAAAATGTTCTTTTGTTAACAAAGGTTTTCCATCCGAAGCAGCTTTACAATGAAAGCTCACAATATCACTTTTGCTGATCAAATCATCAAAACTTGAATTTTCTACATGAGGATAATCTTTTTTTCTAGATTCTAATGATTTTGAATTAACTAATATTTTCATATCGAAACCTTTAACAAGATTACTTAGTCTTACGCCGACATTTCCAAAACCAATTATACCCAATGTTTTTTTTGAAAGCTCAGTACCTTTGATGTTTTTTTTCTCCCATTGACCTTTATGCGTAGTTTCATTGGCAAAAGGTATTTTTCTAAGTACAGACATAATTAATGCAAATGCATGTTCAGCAGTAGCATTAGCATTTCCGCCTGGCGTGTTCATAACAATCATATTTTTTTCTTTAGCCGTTGGAACATCTATATTGTCTACTCCTGCGCCAGCTCTTCCTATTACTTTTAAATTTTTTGCAGCTTCAATTATTTTTTTAGTTACTTTTGTTGCCGATCTAACAACCATTCCATCATATTCAGGAATAATTTTAATAATCTCATCTTCTGATAAACCAGTTTTTACATCTACTGTTATATTGTTTTTTTCAAAAATTTTTTGAGCAACAGAGCTCATTGAGTCTGAAATTAAAACTTTAGGCATTATTTTTTACAGAATTATAAGCCCAATCAATCCAAGGCAAAAGAGCTTTCATGTCATTGTTTTGTACAGTTGATCCGCCCCATATCCTTATACTAGGTGGTGCTTTTGGGTAGCCATTAATATCATTAGCTACACCTTCTTTTTCTAGAATTGAGAATAATTTTTTTAATAATCCTCTTTGGTCTTCTTCGTTATGTTTTGCAAACCATTCATCTTTAATTAATACTGTAATGCTTGTTGAGGATCTAATATTTTTATCTTCACACATGAATTTAAAATTATCACTTTTTTCAATCCAATCTTCTACAATTTTTAAGTTTTGATTTGAAATATTTACTAACTCTTTAGTACCACCTAATGACTCAACCCAGCTCAAAGCATCCAAGCCATCTTCAACACAAATCATTGATGGAGTGTTAATTGTTCCCCCTTCAAATATTCCTTTAATTAATTTTTTATTACTTGCTAATCTAAATAATTTTGGAATTGGCCAAGGTGGAGTATGCGACTCTAATCTTTCAACTGCACGAGGAGATATAGCTATCATTCCATGAGCAGCTTCTGCTCCTAAAACTTTTTGCCACGACCAAGTAATTACATCAAGTTTGCTACAATCCATGTCCATCGCAAAAATACCTGATGTAGCATCACATATGGTTAAACCTTTTCTATCTTCTGGTATCCAATTTGCATCTGGAACTCTAACGCCGGAAGTGGTTCCATTCCAAGTAAAAATTACATCATTATCAAAGTTTACCTTTCCTAAATCTGGAAGTTGTCCATAGTCAGCTATATGACTTTTAACATCTTTGATTTTCAATTGATTAATTACATCTGTGACCCAATCTTTTCCAAAATTTTCCCAAGCCAAAATATCAACTCCCTTTAATCCTAATAAAGACCAAAGAGCGGATTCTAACGCTCCAGTATTTGATCCAGTCATTATACCAACGTGATAATTATCAGGTAATTGAAGAATTTTTTTTGATTTAATTATTACTTCATTTAACTTTTCTTTACAAACTTTGTGCCTATGAGATCTTCCTATTGGAGTATTTTTTAAAACATCAATAGTCCAACCCGGTCTCTTAGCACAAGGTCCACTTGAAAAGTTTATGTTCTTGGGCTTTAGCGTTGGTTTTTCCATAAAAATGATTTTTTTACGTATAACGATAATAATTATTTTTTGAAAGCTTTAGTTTTATTTTATTCAAAATCATATGCGACCAAACCATCCAGTGGTTTTGGATCAAACCATGTGGATTTTGGTGGCATAGTTAGCTTTTTATCAGCAAAATTTATAATATCTTTCATCTGGGTAGCAAATAATGCAAAACCAACCTTTGCTTCTCCAGAATTAACTTTTTTTTCAATACCCTCTAAACCATGAAATCCAGCTATAAAATCAATTCTATTATCGTATCTAGGATCTCCGATTCCTAAAATAGGTTCTAATAAATAATAGTGTAATAAATTTATATCTAAATTAATTATATGAAACAAATTTTGATGGGGTTTTTCCTTAAGTTCTAAAGAATACCACTGTTCTTCTAAATACATCCCAAATATTTGAGATTTTTCTGGTTTGTATGAAGAATTTTGTTTTTCAACTTTAAATTTTTTTTTAATTTCTTTAATAAAATCTTTGGGTGAATAACCATATAAATCTTTTATAAGTCTATTATAATCAAGGATTCTTGCTTGGCTTGTAGGAAAAATTGCTATCATAAAAAAATTATAAGCTTCATTACCAGTATGATTTGGATTTTGATGCTGTTTAAATTGTGATAGTTTTAATAATGCTTCCATTCTGTGATGGCCATCAGCGATATAAATTCTATTTATTGAATTAAATAAGTCGCTAATTGTTTTAACTTTATTTTCTTCATTAACAACCCACATCTCATGCTTGCATCCATCCATACCTTTGAAGGAATATATAGGAGTATCAATCAACTCATTTCCTATTAAATCATTAAGCTCTTTATTGTCAGGATAAACTGCATATATGGGGCCTATTTGTGCATTTAGATTATCCATTTGTTTCATTCTTTTTTGGGATCTTTCAAAAAAAATTTCCTCATGACCTCTTATGTGCAAATTGTCATAAGCAGACAATTTTGCAGTTCCAACTATTCCAACTTGTTTGAAATTTTCTTTAGAAATTCTATAAATATAAAAGGAAAGTTTTTTTTCTTTTGTTATTATTGATTTATCTTTCATTAATTCAAATTGTTCTTTTGATTTTTTTTTGTTTTCTGCATTAAAAACATTTAGATAGCTCCAAGGATTTTTTTTCAAATGATTTTTTTGCATATCTTCTGACAAATGATCTGTGCTTGCTATTGTAACTGAATGCGCTTCTTTTTCAGCAGGTCTTAAAGCTTTAAATGGATTTATAAAATACATCTTGATTAGTCTTCAACTTTATGAGTAAAATTTATTCCTTGTTAAGCAATTTTGGGTAATTTTTCCAATGCTGAATTTACTTCTTTTTCATTATATTTATCATCAGAAAGTTTGTTATTAAAATAATCCCCATATGCTTGCATATCAAAATGCCCGTGGCCACATAGATTGAATAGAATTGTTTTCTTTTCTCCATTTTTTTTGCATTCAAGAGCTGCATCTATTGCTCCTTTTACAGCATGAGTAGCTTCTGGAGCAGGAACAATTCCTTCTGCATTTGCAAATTTTACACCTGCATCAAAACATTCTTTTTGACCAAATGCTCTAGCTTCAATGGCTCCTATATCTACAAGATGACTTACCATTGGTGCCATACCATGATATCTCAAACCACCTGAATGAGTAGATGGAGGCATAAAAGAAGACCCCAAAGTATGCATTTTTACTAAAGGTGTTCGATTTCCTGTATCTCCAAAATCATATGCAAATTTACCTTTTGTTAAAGAAGGACAAGATTTTGGTTCACATGCGATTACTCTAATATCTTTTTTCTCTCTAAATTTTTTCCCAAGAAATGGAAACACTAATCCAGAAAAATTACTTCCACCGCCCGTACATCCAACTAATATATCTGGATAATCATCAGCCATTTCCATTTGTATTATTGCTTCATTTCCAACTATTGTTTGGTGCATTAACACATGGTTTAAAACACTTCCTAGAGAATATTTTGTATTATTGTCTTGAGCAGCCATTTCTACAGCTTCTGATATTGCAATACCTAAGCTTCCTGTATTATTTGGGTCCTTTTCCAAAATTGCTTTGCCCGTAGGTGTTCGATTAGATGGACTTGCATAACAATTTGCCCCGAACGTTTGCATAATCATTTTTCTGTATGGTTTTTGCTCATAACTTACTTTAACCATATAAACATCTAGTTCGATTTTAAAAATTGAACATGCGTAGGCAAGAGAGCTTCCCCATTGACCCGCACCTGTTTCAGTTGTAATTTTTTTTGTACCTTCTTCTTTGTTGTAAAATGCTTGAGCAACCGCTGTATTAGGTTTATGGCTTCCCGTAGGGCTTACACCTTCATACTTGTAATAAATTTTAGCAGGAGTATCTAATACTTTTTCAAGTTTTCTTGCTCTATATAAAGGCGAAGGTCTCCATTGCTTATAAATATTTCTTACAGGCTCAGGTATTTCAATTTCTCTTTCTTGTGAAACCTCTTGTCCTATAAGAGCCATTGGGAACAAAGGCGCCAAATCATCTGGTCCAACTGGCTTAAGTGTTCCAGGATGTAATACAGGAGAGAGAGGTTTTGGTAAATCTGCAGCAATATTATACCAAGTTTTTGGCATTTTGCTTTCTTCTAAAAAATATTTTATTGTATCAGACATAATTTTTTATATTTTTGAGTTTGTATTTTATCTCAAAAAAAATCAAGTGCTTATTTATGAATGATGATTTAAAAAAACAATTAATTGACTACGCAATTAAACTAAATACGACGAATTTATCTCCTCTTCGATCAGGAAATCTATCTATAAGGGTAATGCAAAATAATGTTGAAGGATTTCTACTTACACCTTCTGGAATTAAGTACGAAACTCTAAAACCTGAAGATATCGTTTTTCTTTCCTTAAATGAAAAATATGACAATCTTAAAATGTTTAATTCAGGATTAAACCCTTCCTCAGAATGGCGTTTTCATCAAGATGTTTATATTAAAAAAAGAGAGGCAAAAGCAATTGTTCACGCTCATTCTCCTCACGCCACAGCAGTTTCAACTCATGGAAAATCTATTCCTGCCTTTCATTATATGATCGCTTTAGCGGGTGGAGACGATATTAAATGTGCAGAATATGCAACCTTTGGTACGCCAGATTTATCAATAAATATTATTAAAGCTTTAGAAAAGAGAAAGGCTTGTCTAATGTCAAATCATGGACAGTTAACAATTGGTGGAACTTTAAAACAGGCTTTTGAACTTGCACAAGAAGTAGAAAATATTTGTCATCAGTACATAATTGCATTAAAATTAGGACAACCTAAGATTCTTTCATCTACTGAGATGAGTAAAATCTTAGATAAAATAATTCATTATAAAAAAGGTTAACTTTTTATAATTAATTAAGGGAGATATGATTAAAGTAGGGGAGCATATTACTCTAGATATAATTGGAACTAAAAAAGAATACGAGGCATCTTTTTTTGAAGGTTTAGTTCATAAAATTGCAGAAAAAGCTAAAGTGACAGTATTAAATATAGCTAAGTATACATTTGAACCACAGGGTTTTACTTTAGTAGCTTTACTAGCTGAAAGTCATATTAGCTTTCACACATATCCAGAAAAAGGAATAATTAGTTTTGATTTTTATACCTGTGGAACAGTCGCACCATCAATCGCTTTAGATGTTATAAAAAAAGAAATTGCACATAAAAGAATTATAAAAAAAGAGTTAAATAGAGATACAATTTCTTTTTATTATGACAACACAAGCACAAAAGGATTACAAAAAAATTATTTAGTAAAAGAAGTTCTTGAAGAATTCAAATCAAAAGTAGGGCAGCACATTGAAATATTAGATTTAGTAGAATATGGTAAATCATTATTTATAGATGGTGATTTACAAGTTGCAGAAAGTGATGAATATATTTATAGCGGAACTTTTGTAAACTCTGCGATGAAATTAAATAACAGAAAAGATAGAGCAGCTATCATTGGTGGTGGAGATGGAGGAGTTGCAAGAGAGTGTATATCTAAAGGATTTGGATTTATTGATTGGTATGAATTAGATCCTGAAGTTGTTGAAGTTTGTAGAAAGCATATGGGAACCATCGGTAAAAATGCTACTGAAAAAAATTCTGTAAAATGTGTTTGGGGAGATGCCTTTGAAAGTATTAAAAAAGTTGAAGATGATTGTTATGATAAAATATTTATCGATTTAAATGACGATCAGTTTTGTATTGATCTCGCTGAAAAAAATATGGATGAAATTATAAGAATTCTCAAACCAAATGGAGTGGTTACTGCACAAGTTGGTAGTCAAGACAAAAGACCAAAACAGGTCGATAATTGGAAGAATGTATTCAATAGAAACTTTGGAAATGCTACTCTTGATAGAGTTTATATTCCTAGTTTCGATAGTTCTTGGAATTTTTATTCATCTGTAAATCATTAATTTATTATCTTTTTAATTTACTAATTTTGTGAAATACTAATTTTTTATTAAAGGAGAAAATAATGAATATATTCAAGAAAACTATTATTTCAGTTTTAGCTTCTTTGTTTATTATCGGAAATGTATACGCCGATAAAATAAGAATTGGAACTGAAGGCGCTTATCCTCCATGGAATTCAAAGAATGAAGCAGGTAAACTAATCGGATTTGAAGTTGAACTAGCTTGGTCCCTTTGCAGATACATGGAAAAACAATGTGAAATCGTAGAGCAAGATTGGGATGGAATGATTCCAGCACTTATAATGAGAAAATTCGATGCAATAATGGCAGGAATGTCAATTACTGCTGAAAGACAAAAAGTAATTAGTTTTTCACAAGGTTATGCTGATGAAGTTGCATCACTTGCTGTTATGAAAGGTTCTAGCTTAGAAGGCATGGATACACCGGAAGGTATTAACTTATCTTTAGGTGGATCTGATGTTAATAAAGCTCTTAAAACTCTTACAGCTGCACTAGCTGGTAAAACAGTTTGTGTACAAACGGCAACTATTCACCAAAACTTTTTAGATTCAGGTGATGTTGGAAGTGTAAATGTAAGAACTTATAAAACTCAAGACGAAGTAAACTTAGACTTAACTTCTGGTAGATGTGATGCGGCATTAGCTGCTGCTGTTGCCTTTACAGACTACGCTGAGAAATCTGGAAAATCAGTTGTTCTAGTTGGACCAACTTTTTCAGGTGGAGCATTTGGTAATGGTGTTGGTGTTGGTATTAGACAAGATGATACTGAACTTTTAAATGCATTTAACAAAGCTATCGATAAAGCAAGAAAAAATGGAGACATTAGTAGAATTGCTACTAAATGGTTCGGTTTCGACGCTTCTATGTAAATATTTTTAGATTTGGCGACTATATAATATATAGTCGCCAGTCTGTATGGGACTTCTAGCATTTGGAGATACTGGATGGGGTGATGAATTATTCTATGCTACCCTAATGACCATAGCTGTTTCGATAACAGCTATGTTAATTGGTTTTTTATTTGCACTTATATTTACACCTTTAAAATTATCTAAACATAAACCATTAAATTTAATTGGAAATTTATACACAACAGTTATTAGAGGTGTTCCAGAACTTTTAGTAATCTATTTATTCTTTTTTGGAGGTAGTGGCGCAATAATGTTTGTTGCTTCAATGTTTGGCTATAATGACTACATTGAAATTAACGCTTTTATCACAGGTGCATTTGCAATTGGCATTATATCAGGAGCTTATTCTACAGAGGTTTTTAGAGGAGCAATTCAATCTATAGACAAGGGTCAATTTGAAGCTTCAAAAGTTTTAGGAATAAAAAAACATATTCAATTTTATAAAGTTATTTTGCCACAAATGTTAAGACTAGCAATTCCAAATTTAAGCAATGTTTGGCAAATAACTTTAAAAGATACATCTCTTATTTCTGTTACTGGATTAGTGGAAATAATGCGCCAATCTTATATAGCAGCGGGATCAACTCGAGATCCTTTATTTTTTTATTCATTTGCTGCAGTTTTATATTTATTGCTAACATATTTTAGCATGAAATTATTAAACAGATTGGAAGTTAAGTACAGTAGGGCACACTGATGGATTTTGAACTGATGATAAATAGTTTTCCAAAGTTGCTTAATGCAACCGTGGTTACTTTAAAATTATTATCAGCATCATTATTTTTTGGGTTATTTATAGGACTTTTATTTGCAGTTTTAAGAATGAATAAAAATCCAATAATAAATAAATTTGCTTATGGCTACTCTTATATATTTAGAGGAACACCACTTTTAGTTCAAATATTCATTATTTATTATGGATTAGGTCAGATAGAATATTTTAGATCAACAGTATTATGGGTTATTTTTAAAGAACCTTATTGGTGTGCAATCATTGCTTTTGCGTTAAACACAGGTGCTTACACATCAGAAATTTTACGGTCGGCATTTCAAACAATTAAACCAGGCTTTATAGAGGCAGGAAAAAGTCTTGGCATATCAAGTAGAATTATTTTTTACAAAATTCAAATACCGATAGCTATCAAACAATCTTTGCCAGCGTACGGTAACGAAATAATATTAATGCTCAAAGGAACATCTCTCGCTAGTACAGTTACATTGATGGATTTAACTGGGGTTGCTAAATATATTATATCAACCACATTTAGACCAATAGAAGTATTCATTGTAGCTGGAAGTATTTATTTATTTATGACATTTTTAGTACATAATTTCATAAAATTTCTTGAAAGAAGATATAATTATTAATATTTAGTATATTCTTTTATCTCTTTTATTTTTGAACCAGTATAATTATTTATTTCTAATTTTATCTTTGCACGATCATCGTTTAGAAAATGAACATCTCTAGAAAGTTTTACAAATTTATCTCCAAAATCAGAACCTTTCTCACATAACCTTTTATCGTCTTCTATAATCCAAAGTTTTTTATTTATTTTTTTTAAAGAATTAAACAATGCATCTAATTTTGGATCTGATTTAACACTTTTATTTAATTGATCTTTTAAAACACTATATTCATCATTAATATATTTGAGTTTTTCTGGATCTTTAATTTTTTCTTGTTTTATTTCTAATATTGTAAGTTTATCCAAGAGCTCACCAGCAGAAACTTCTACTAAAATTTTATTCATATAATTTATTTTATAGTATGATAAATTGTTAAAAATATGTCTAATATTTTAATCATCAAACATGGATCATTAGGAGATATAGCTCAAGCAAGTGGAGCTATTCAAGACATTTCTGAATTTCATAAGGAAGATGATATATATTTATTAACAACAAAACCTTATTTTGAGCTATTTAAACGAAATCCACACTTAAAAGAAGTCATATTAGACAAAAGATTGTCAAGATTTAATCTAATTTATTTATTTTTACTTATGCGAATTATAAAAAAATATAAGTTTGTAAAAGTATTTGATTTACAAAATTCATCAAGAACAAGTTTTTATAAAAGAATTTTATTTCCAAATGCAAATAATGATATTTGGTCATCTTCCGAAACAACCCTTCCTTCAGATAAAACGAAAGAAGAATTTGATAAGAAATCTGTTCTGGAGAGATTCAACTATCAACTACAGACATCAGGATTAACTATTAAACATACAATGATTCCTGATTTTACATGGAGTTGTATAGATATATCAAAAATAAAATCAGAATATAAATTAGAAAAGTATATTCTTTTATTTCCATTTTGCTCACCTCATCTTGCTCAAAAAAAATGGCCTTATTACAATGAACTAATTGCAAAAATAAAAAGTCAATATAATGATCAATACAAGATTGTAGTGGCACCGGGCCCAGATGAAATTAATGATGCAAAAGATATTAATGCATTATGCATTTTAGATAACGGTAAAGCTTTAGATATCTCTCAACTTTCGTCATTAATTAAAGATAGCTCATTTGTAATTTCAAACGATACAGGTCCTGCACATATGACTGCACATTTAGGAGTCAAAGGCTTAACCTTATTTGGTTCTCACACAACAGCCTACAAAGTTAGTATAGAAAGAGAAAATTTTAAAGCAATTCAAGTTAGTGATTTAGCAAAACTATCCACAGAAAAAGTTTTAGAAAAAATTAATTTAAACTAAATATAAATTTTATCTGCTAATCCGTAACAAAGAATAGCACTTAAAATTGTTAAAATGCCAGGAGCTATCACTCCTTCGATAGAAGTTTTTTCTGTATGACCTAATTTATTTATTTTAATTGTATAAAAACCAATAATAAAAGCTGATAAATTTTGTAAAAAAATTAAATTAAAAAAACCCCAAGTTCCATTTAAACCATCTGGTCGAATAAACATAATATACATTGCCATTACGAAAGATCCTATAAACATTGATCCAAAGAATCTTACCATGATTGCTCCACTTTCATGCATAGCGTATTGATCTAAAAAGGATTTAGTTCCAACGACGCACCTAAATGCGTAAACTGCGTATCCAACAAAGTGAACGATAAAAATTACTAAATAAATTATACCATTAAATTTCTCGATCATAATTTAATCTTATCATAATAATTTTAAATATTCTTTTATAATTTTATCCCAGTGAAAGTTTAAAGAGTATTCCTTAGCTTTTATGCCAAATTCTTTATATGAATTATTTTTTAATATTAAATCTATGCTAGAATAAATTTCATCTAAATTATTTCCATCACAAATTAAACCTGTTTCATTATGCTTGATTGCATCTGCCGCCCCTCCATCTTTTCCTCCGACCGAAGGAACGCCAAATTGAGCAGCTTCTACATATGCTATTCCAAAACCTTCAACTGATTTTTTGTAGGTAATTGAGGGCATTACAAATACATGTGATTTTGCAACCAAAGCATTTTTTAACTCAAAACTTATATTTTTAAGAAATAAAACCTGTTTATCTAAACTAAGTTCTTTAGTTAATTTTTTTATATTGTCTTCTTCTTCCCCATATCCGATAGAAGTGTAAATTATATTGGGGTAAATTTGTTTTAAATTTCTTAAAGCCATAACAATTTTATCATGACTTTTTCTTTTATCATATCTTGAAACTGTAATTAATCTTGGATTTTTTACCTTTAAGCATTTTTTCTGCCTCTTTAAGACTTTCATTATTTAACTTTTCAACTGGCTCTACTCCAG
>QCLN01000015.1 GCA_003214525.1 Pelagibacteraceae bacterium AG-414-M23
TAAGTCCAATATCAAAATATAAATTATTCAATTCTAGTAATTTTTCTGGAGAGCTAAGATAATCATGTTCTAATTTAACAAGTTCTTTAACACTATTTAAATAATTAATATTTTCTTTAATTGAAAATATTTCATCATCTAATTTTTTAGTATGATTTTTTATAAAAGTAGTTGAAATTATTAATATTAATATTGTTAAAATTAAAAATTTTCTTAGCATAGTTTTTTTCCAATATTCTCAATTTCTATCAAATTTTTAAATTTTGATAAAAATTCCTCAAAATTTGCACTTTCTTTAACTTTTCTCACATACCTTAATTTTGCCGATCTTGATGGTGGGTTTTTTTTAATCTCTTCCGCTGAAGGAATAATTATTTTTTTATTTAATATTTCAAAAATTTTATTTTCATTTTTTGAACTTGGCAAATATCTTGAAACTTTTTTATCTTCCGAATAATTTTTAAAAAAAAATTTCACAATCCGATCTTCTAATGAATGAAATGTTACAACAACAATATATCCATTAATTGGTAATAATTTATATGCATTAATTAATCCATAAATTAACTCGCTAATTTCCTGATTTACAAAAATTCTAAGCGACTGAAAAATCTTTGTAGATTTATTTATTTTAAAATTATAATTTTTTTTTTCTTTATTTATAATTTCAACTAAATCTTCAGTTTTAAGTATATTATTATTTCTTTTTCTAAATATTGCTTGAGAGATTTTTTTTGCATCTTTTTCTTCACCAAAATATTTAAAAATTTTTGTCAGATCTTCTTTATCTAATTTATTAATTACTTCATGAGCTGAAAAATGATTTAATCCCATTTTCATGTTTAATGCTCCTTTTGAATTAAATGATAATCCTTTCTTTTCATCAAAAATTTGATCAGTTGAATAACCTAGATCAAATATTGCCGCTTTAATATTTTTAGAATTTATGCTTTTTATTTCGCTAAATCTTTTGTGATTAAATTCAAATCTATCTTTAAAATGCTTTTTAAATTTTTCTGATAGTTTAATTGCATTAGCATCTCTATCAAATGCAATGACTCTATTTTTTGAATTTTCTAAAATTTTTTCTGAGTATCCGCCTTGGCCAAACGTGCAATCTAAAAAAGTGCCACTATATTGAGGGGAAATAATCTTGATAATCTCATCAAGCAATACAGGAAAGTGTTTTTTTTCCAAATTGATAGTGGCACTCATCTATTTTTTTGAAGAACATTAATTTTTTTGTCTTCTCAAAAATGCAGGAATTTCTAGTTCATCTTCTTCTGTTTCTTTATGCTCTTGTTCTAATGTACTCTGGTTTTCATTAGCATTATCAAAAAGTTCAAGACTTTCTTCTTCTTGTAAGCCAAAGTTTTCTAAACCATTAGATGGTTCTGATTCTTGAATATCTTGTTTTTCAAGATCATGAGTTTCATTTGCCAATGTTTCTTGTGCAAATTCGTTAGCCACATGATCATTGGCTTCGCTAGACTCATTTATGCTTTCTGAATACTGAGTTTCATTATTTACATGAACTTCCTCTTCTAATTTTAGAGCTGTTGCTCCATCTGAAATAGGAGCATTTGTTGATGCTTGAAAATTAAAAGACTCCGACATATTTAGATTTGAGAAATCAGAGTACCCTGGATTTCTATTCTGTATTCTATGTACCATGTTAATAACTGATTTAGACTCTGGTTGTTGACCATCTAATGAAGTTGCAACTATTGAAACACGCATTTTACCATCCAGAAGGGGATCGGTAATTGCGCCTATTATTAGTTCGGCTTCCGGGTCTACTTCTGCTCTTACTTTATTTACTGCTTCATCAACTTCAAACAATTTAAGATCCTTGCCTCCAGTAATATTTACTAGTAAACCTTTTGCGCCTTTTAAGGTATAGTCATCAATTAAAGGGTTTGTTACTGCCATTTCGGCAGCTTTAATAGCTCTTCCTTCACCCTCTGCTTGGCCAGTACCCATCATAGCTTTGCCCATCGCGCTCATAACTGATTCAACGTCAGCAAAATCTAAATTGATTAGACCCGGTCTTACCATTAAATCTGTTATGCTTTGTACACCGTGTAACAAAACATCATTTGAAAGTTGAAATGATGATTCAAATGTAGTTTCTTCATTTGCAATTTTAAATAAATTCTGGTTAGGAACCACAATTATAGTATCAACATGTCTTCTTAATTCCTCTAAGCCTTGTTGGGCTCTTCTCATTCTAGATGGACCTTCATATAAGAAAGGTAAAGTAACCACTCCTACGGTTAAAATATTTAATTCTTTTGCAGCTCTTGCAATTACATGGGCAGCACCAGTTCCTGTTCCTCCCCCCATTCCTGCAGTGATAAAACACATGTTTGCACCTTGTAAAATATTTATTATTTCATTCAGAGATTCATCGGCAGAAGCTTGCCCAACATCGTGTTTTGCTCCAGCTCCTAAACCTTTTGTTAAGTTTACTCCTAATTGAATTTTTGTTTTTGCTTTATTTAATTTTAGATCCTGAGCATCTGTGTTTACAGCAATAAACTCAACTCCTTGTAGTCCGGCATCTATCATACCATCGATAGCATTTCCTCCAGCTCCTCCAATTCCTAGAACTAATATTCTTGGCTTTAATTCTCTTATGTCTGGTGCTTTAAAGTTAATTGTCATTGTTTTATCCCCTCTAGTTGTTTATTTGTTTTTCCCATTTAAGGCTGGCTCTATGAATATTTGATTTTTTTCTGGCATTTACCCTAAATTTTTCAAACACCGCTGGTTCCCAAATTTGGAATGTTTTTCCCTGACCAACGAAAAGCACGTTGTTTTTAATTTTTGAATGTTTTAGTAGCTTTGTTGTTAAAATAATTCTTCCTTCTCCATCAAATTGAAGATTTATACTTTCTGACAATATTGAGGTTGCAAAATAATCCTTCTTTTCTTCAAAAGGGTTTAAAGAGTCTATTGTATTTGAAATTTTTTCTATTCTATCTTGAGGCCAAGCCTCTACACATTGATTATTAAACGAAGGAAAACAGACTATACCATTATAGCCTAAATTAGATAAATAAGATCTATATGATGCAGGCACCGACACCCTTCCTTTTTTGTCCAATTTGTTTTCGTACGTAGATAAAAACATATTCCATAATTTACCCAATAATGGGTTTTTATGGGATAATATGGGTTTTTTTCTTAATGGTCAATATCTAATTTTTAGCCTTATTTTTTATATTTTACAAAAATTGTACTAAGTTTATAAGTTTAAAGGTATGTTTTAGATTTTTGCCAGATAAACTATAAGCCGGGTTCTGTCATTTAAACCTATCATTTATCTAGGCCTTAAATCGCTTTAAGGCTCAAGCAACTAACCCTGATGACTAGCCAAAGACTGCTTTTGGTTATTTCTAACAATGTCATCTCTACTCAGTTTTGCTCTCAGTGGGGTTTTCCATGCGCTGCTTGTTGCCAACCAGCCGGTGTGCTCTTACCACACCTTTTCACCCTTGCCTTGTTGAGGCGGTTTATTTTCTGTGGCACTATCCCTGGGGTTGCCCCCGCCAGTCATTAACTGGCACTGTGTCTTTGTAGAGCCCGGACTTTCCTCATCAAATTTCTTTGATGCGATAAGTCGTTTATCTGGCAACTACAAAATATTCATTATTTTAGATTTTTCAAGAAAATTAAATGTTCAACTAATTTTACTTAGTGTTTTTGCGATTAATAAGCATTCCTGATCGATTTTTCCATTTACTAATTTTTGCCGAAATCGCCTTTGAAAACTATTAATTAGTCTATTTTGTTTTTCTTTTCTTAAAATTTTTCCAAAATACCCTATTTTAAATAAAAATTTAAAAAACTTCATTTTATCAGAATTAGAAATTTTTTTATTTCTAAGTTTTTTTAATTTATTTTCATCAATATTGTGCCAAAAGCCAATCTTTTTTTTAGATAAATACTGCCAAGGAAATTTTTCACCAGGATCTTTTTTTCTATCAAAGGATATATCCGAATGTCCAAGTATGTTTGATTTTTTAATTCTATATTTTTTAATCAAATATTTAGATAATTTTATTAATGATTTTATTTGTTTTTTAGAATAATTTTCGTATCCAAACTTGTGACCTTTGTTTGAAATTTCGATTCCAATAGATTTTTTGTTCAAAGATTTATCTTTTTTCCAATTTGATTTCCCAGCATGCCATGCTTCGTAGAGATCTGGTACCATTATAATTATTGAACCATTTTTTTTTACAAAATAGTGGCAACTAACTTTTGACCTGTCATCTGTTAGTCTATTTATTGCCTTACTTTCGCTTCTCATTCCAGTGTAGTGATAGATTAGATATTTAACCGATTTTATATTTCTCCTATAGGTTGAAAAATTAGGTGAATAATTTAGTAAGGTTTTTGTGCGCATTATGGTCATTGGCAACTATATAAAATATAGATTTACTTTTGTAAAAGATACAATAAAAATTACTTCTATGTTCAGGATATTAAGAATATTCATTATCTCATTATTTATAGGTACCTCTTCATTTGCGGGTAGTGATGGGCAAAACGAGTTATCTAAAGAATCTAACAACGGTGAAGTTAAAGATTGTTTTGAAGGAATTAACAGAGGAATTTTCGCCTTTAACGAAGTTTTAGATAACATTATAGTAGAGCCACTTGCTAAAGGTTATAGATATTTACCTTCTCCTATAAGAAAGGGAACAAGCAACGCAATTAGCAACTTATCATTAGTTGTTACAATACCAAACAATATACTTCAGGGTGATTTTGGTTTGGCAGGAAAAAATACAGGCAGGTTTGTGGTTAATAGTACAATTGGAATTTTAGGGTTGTTTGATCCAGCTTCAAATCTCGGCTTAAATAATTACGAAAAAGAAGATTGGGGACAAACATTAGCCACATGGGGGGCTGGAGAAGGATGTTATTTAGTTTTACCAATTTTAGGACCTTCAACTTTAAGAGATACACTTGGGTCTTTAACAACTTATATGGGGGGTGACGCTTGGTATAATATAACAGTAGGAAATGATACTCGTTATGTTTCGGATTTTGATTATTATGCCTCAGTAGCAACCAACGGAATAGATTTTAGAGCAAAAAATTTAGAATCATTTCAAAATTTAGAGGAAAACTCACTTGATTTTTATGCATCTGTTAAAAGTTTGTATTTACAGGATAGAAGAAAAAGAATTGCAAATTCTGACAATATAACCGAAACATTGGATGATAGTGATTGGGAAGAAATAGAAACTCAATAGATTAATTTAATCATGAAAATTGTAAATCAAATTTTCTTAGCAATTATTTTATCATTATTTATAACTTCTGCTAATGCTAAAGATCCAATGGAATTTATTGGTGAAGTCACCAATTCGGCCTCAAATATTTTAAAAGAAGATATATCTATAGAACAAAAAGCAGATAAGCTTATTGAATTAGCTGAAGGTTCAGTAGATATTAATGGTATTGGAATGTACTCATTGGGCAAACATAGAAAATCTATAAATGATGAACGGCTTACTAAATATAAAAATACTTTTAGAGAGTACTTTTTAAAAAGTTTTTCTAGTAGACTATCTCAGTATTCTGACCCAAAAATAAACGTATTGTCACAAAAAGTTATAAACGAAAAGTATACGATTGTATCTTCTGTTCTTATTGCAACATCAGAAAGGCCCGAGGTAAAAATAGAATGGCGGGTTTATACAAAAGACCCTAGTAACCCGGTTATTAGAGATTTAATTATTGAAGGACTAAGTCTAGCTAGAACCCAAAAAGAGGAATTTAATTCTGTTATTCAAGGTGCAAACGGCGATGTAAGCACTCTAATAGCTAATTTAGAAGAATTTAATTCTAAGTGAAAATAAATATTTCTCCAAAAATCACATTCGCATTATCAATTTTAATTTGTATATTTTCATTCATTTTTTTTACATACAAAGGATTTGTTGCATACTTAATTCATAAGGAACTTTATGGAAATGGTATAGATGCATTAGTTGCATTAAGATGGGGTTTGGCAGTTGTTACGTTGGTATTTGCATTCCTATTTTATTTATTTTGGAGAATTAAAGATTTAAAAAGCAAAAAAACTATTTTGAAGGGATGTGGCTTAGGATGGTTTCTAGTTTCAATTTTAATTCCAATTTTGGCCCCAGAAAATATCTATATTATAATATTTCCAATTATTATGATTATAATCTCAATAATTTCGGCTTATTCTTTAAATCAAGAAATCAAAGAGGAAAAATATAAGCTGACGGAAAAAGAAATTTATTTACTTCAAAGACTTGCGGGGAAAAAAAAGTAAAGCTAATTTAATACTTATTTGATAATTTTAAGTTTACTAAGTTTTTACGTATTATTTTAATCTTCTTGGTGGGCCCGCCAGGACTCGAACCTGGGACCAATACATTATGAGTGTACTGCTCTAACCAACTGAGCTACAGGCCCTAAAGATTTTTTATATATACTAAAATAAAATAAATAAGTCACTTTAATAAATTAAAAAATAGATTTTTTTTCTATATTTTATATATGTTTAAAGCATAAAAATTATTATGAAATTAGATAAATCAGAAACTTTTAAATATTTTAAAAAATCAGACCGTTTAAGTCTTAAATGGGATAGTTATTTTTTAGTATACGATAAAATATTTAAAAAATATAAAAATAAGAAAATAAAATTTGTTGAAATAGGTGTTGCAAATGGGGGTTCTTTATTTATTTGGAGAAAATTCTTTGGAAAAAAAGCAAAAATAATTGGAATTGACGCAAATCCATATTCCAAAAAACTTTCTAAATATGGATTTAAAATTTATACAGGAAATCAAAGTGATCCAAATTTTTGGAAAAAATTTTTCAAAAAAGAAGGTAAAGTAGATGTTGTATTAGATGATGGAGGGCATAAAAATTTACAACAAATTAGCACAGTTCATTATACTCTTCCATATATTAAAGATGGAGGAATGATTGTTGTAGAGGATATGGCAACAAGTTATTTAAAAAAAGAGTTTTATAATCCTTCTAAATTTTCATTTATTAGTTTTTGTAACAAAATAATTGAATTTATAAATTATAGATCTGGATTAATAAAAAAAAAAATGAATTTCTATTCTAAAAAAATTTACTCTATAGAATTTTTCGATTCAATTGCTGTACTTAATGTAGATGCTTCTAAATGCTTTAAAAGCAGCTCTATAACTAACAATGTAAATGATCCAAGTTTAAATGAAATGAGAAATTCATTCCATTTTCAAAAAACAAGAAAAGTAATAAAAGATAAACTTCCTTTTTTAAAAGATTCCAAATTCTATAATAAACTAGAAAGAAAAATGTTTTATAGAAATAGACTATTAAATTTTAAAGAAAATTTAATTATAAAAAAAATATTAAGAAATATAAATTAATGGTGGGCCGTGTTGGTTACGCTCCAACTACCCCTGCAATGTCAATGCAGTACTCTAACTATTGAGCTAACGGCCCAAAAAAATTAGCTCTCTAAGAAACTTTTTAATTGTTTGGATCTACTTGGATGTTTTAATTTTCTAAGTGCTTTTGCTTCTATTTGCCTAATTCTTTCTCTTGTTACGGAAAATTGAAGTCCTACTTCTTCCAAAGTATGATCTGTGTTCATACCTACTCCAAAACGCATTCTTAAAACTCTTTCTTCTCTTGGAGTAAGTGTAGATAATATTTTTGTTGTTGCCTCGCTTAAGTTTGATTTTATAGCTTGGTCCATTGGATCTAATGCTTTTGTATCTTCTATAAAGTCTCCAAGGCTACTATCTTCTTCATCTCCGACAGGTTTTTCAAGAGAAACTGGCTCTTTAGATATTTTTAAAACTTTTCTTACTTTTTCTAAAGGCATTCTAAGTTTCTTTGCTAACTCCTCAGGAGTTGCTTCTCTTCCAAACTCACTTAAAATTAATCTTTGGGTTCTTACAATTTTATTTATTGTTTCTATCATATGAACTGGAATTCTAATTGTTCTAGCTTGGTCTGCTATAGATCTTGTTATAGCTTGTCTTATCCACCATGTTGCATACGTAGAAAATTTATATCCTCTTCTATACTCAAATTTATCAACTGCTTTCATAAGGCCAATGTTACCTTCTTGAATAAGATCCAAAAATTGCAATCCCCTATTGGTATATTTTTTTGCTATAGAAATAACTAATCTTAAATTAGCTTCTACCATTTCCTTCTTAGCAATTCTTGATTCCTTCTCCCCTTTTTGCACTCTACTTACTAACTTTTTGAAATCAGTCACAGAAAAATTTAATTTATTACTAATTTCAACTAGTCTTTCTCTAATATTTTTAAATTCTTCTTTATTTTTTTGAAAAAACTTACTCCAAGTTGGATTGGTATCTAAGAATTTTTTAAGATTAGGATTTATCTCGTTTCCAATGTAAAACTTAATAAATTCTTCCCTACTTATTTTATTTCCAATAGCAAGTCTAAGCAAGTTGCCTTCTAAGGAAATTATTTTTTTATTTTGCTCATAATGTTTTTGCACTAAATCCTCCAACACCCCCGGTGATAATTGCAAAGATTTCATATTTTCAAGTATAGTGTCACATATTTTATTATAATTTTTTTCTTTAGATTTTGAAAAATCAGTTACATTTAAAATACAATTTAATTTTTCTATTTGATATCTTGATAATTTTGAATATTCCTTCGACAAAATATTAATTGATTTAAGTATCTTTGGTTTAATTTCTTCTTCCATAGCGGCTAAAGTAGGATTGAATTCATCATCATCCGAATTTGAACTATTTCCATCATTTATTTCTTCTTCTTTTGTATCATCTGATTTTTTAGAATTTGAAGCCGCTTCATCATCCTCCATATAATTTGTGTCTATATCAATTATTTCTCTTACTAAAATTTCATTTTTATTTAATTTTTCATTCCACTCTTTTATTTGGTTTGCAGTTAGTGGGCTTTGGGAGAGCGCCTCGAGCATTACATTTTTCCCAGCTTCTATTCTTTTTGCAATAGCTATCTCTCCCTCACGAGATAGAAGCTCTACACCTCCCATTTCTCTTAAATACATTCTTATAGGATCGTCACTTTTTTCAGATACTTTGCCGTCTTCTTTTGATGGTCTATCTTTTTTCTTTAAAGCTTTAAAATCTGATTTCTTTTCTACTAAAAATATTTTGTCATTTAAAATATGAATAAAAGCTTGTGATAAATTTTCTTCAGATAGATTTCTTTTACCCAAAGATTTAAATAATTCTTCATGAGTAATAAAACCTCTATGGACACCCCTGCCCATGAGTCTAGCAAATGATTTTGTTATGATTTTTTCCACGATTAAACCAAATGATATATATTGATAATTTCCAAAAAATCCATGGGTAATTTCCTATTAATTAGTTCAAATTTTGCGATTTTTTTAGCTCTTTTAGCTTGTTAAAGGTATCCTCGCTTAAATCTTTAGAAAATTTTTCTTCTAAATCTTGTATCCTAATTTCTAATTCATAATTTTTAAGATCTTTTAAAACTTCACTTAAAATATTTTCAATTTTTTCATCATCTTTTGAACTTTTATCCCAAATATTTTTAATTGATGCATATTTATAAACTCTATCAATTAAATTTTTATCAATTTCAAATTTACTCATATCAAATTCTTTAAAGTTATTGCTTTGTTTAAGTATTGCTTCAAAAAGCATTTTATTTTCATTTGTAAACAACCTTACATTTTCAATTAAATGAAAATTATCTCTTATAAATTCAGGTTTGTTAATAAGAATATATAGAAAGGAAAATTCTTTTATCTCAATGGAAGTAAGCGATTTTGTTTCATTATAATATTTTTGTGTACTTTTTAATGATCTTACTTTTGAAGCTTGTTTGTATTTACTTTTTCTATTTAAATTTGGTGAAAGTTTAGATATTTCTTCTAAATAATAATCAAGAACATACTTTTTTATATATTCATCTTTAACAGTAGAAGCTATGAATTTTAATTTCTTTTCGAATATTGCTTTAGAAGATGGGTTGTTGTCAACTTCTTTATAATAATGATTAAAAATAAATTTATGTATTTCAATTACATTTTGATTTGAAAATTCTAAAAATTTATTCTTCCCAAATTCATTCACATAACTGTCTGGATCATGTTTGTCAGGCAAAAATAAAAATAATAATTTTTTTTCAGGCTTAAGTTCAATAATTGAATTTTCTGCAGCTCTTAAAGCAGCTTTATATCCACTTTCATCACCATCAAAACAAATTATTATGTTATTAAAAAATTGATCTAGTACTGAAATTTGACGTGGAGTTAATGCTGTGCCTAAATTTGCAACTACATTTTTAATATCATTTTTATATAGACCAATAACATCCATATAACCCTCAACCAAATAAACATAATCTAATTTATTTGATAACCTTCTTGATTTATCTAGATTATACAAATTTGATCCTTTTTTAAAAAATTGTGTTTCAGGAGAGTTTATATATTTTGCTAAGTAGTTGTTTTCTTTAATGGCTCGACCACCTAAGGCGATTACATCACCAGATATATTATTTATAGGAAAAATTATTCTTTCTCTAAATCTATTGATATGCTTTTTATTTTTTTCATCAAAATAAAATATGCCTGAGTTATTAATATCTTTTTCATCAAATTTTTTTAAAAGATATTCATAAAAATCAGTTTCACTAGTAACAAATCCTAGTTTAAAATTTTGTACGTCTTCAAGTTTTAGTCCACGATTTTTAATATAAGATTTTGCGCTAGATGAATTATTGTTTTTTAATAATTCATTATGAAAATAATCCACATAATTTTTATAAATTTCTTTATATGTATTCCATTCTTTTTCTCTTTCTTCATCTTGTTTTGAAAAAGTGTATGGCTTCATTCCAGCCATGCTTGCTAGGAATTTAACTGCTTCTCCAAATCTTAAATTTTGAGTTTTCATAACAAAGTCAAAAATATTTCCATGCTCACTAGTGCTAAAGCAATGATAAAATTCTTTTTCATCATTAACTGTGAAAGATGGAGTTTTTTCATTTTTAAAGGGGGATAGTCCAACAAATTCTTTTCCTCTTTTTTTTAGATTTACAGTTCTTGAAACTACATTTGAAACTTTTAATCTTGCTTTTATTTCATCAAGATAGTCTTTTGGATATTTCATTATTTATTAAGCAACTGTTTTAAAATAGCTCCCGCTTTTGAAAAATCGATTGTGTCAGCATGTTTTTTTTTTAATTCTCCCATCACTCTACCCATATCTTTTAAAGATGATGCTCCTGTTGAATTAATTATTTCAGAACATATTTTCTTTGTATCTTCTTCGTTTAACTGTTTGGGAAGATATTCACTAAGCACGATCATCTCTCCCTGTTCTATTTCTAGTAAGTCATTTCTATTATTTTTTTTATAAATTTCTATCGATTCTGATCTTTGCTTAATCATCTTTTTTAATAATTTCTTTATATCTTCGTCGTCAGTTTCTTTTTTTTCAGCTCCTGACCTATTATTAATATCTACATCTTTTATGCCCGCTAAAATTAACCTGTAAGTTGATATTTTATTTTTCTCTTTAGATTTCAAAGCATTTTTATAATCATCCTCGATTTTGTCTCTTAGGCTCATATCTTTTAACTTACTTTATAGTCAAATTTCTTCAAAAGAAAAAATTGTTTTTTAAAAAATTTGTTATAGAGGTGTTGTGCAAATATAGGTTTTATTGTATTAACCTTTAACTCATGAGTTGTAATTGAAAGAAAAACACAAAAATAAAATTGCAATTAAATCAATCTTTTCAACAGCCATTTTAATTTTAGAAAATAAAACAATTTTTAAAGGTATTGGGCTTGGTTACCGAGGGGAAGCAACGGGTGAAGTTTGCTTTAATACTTCTCTAACTGGTTATCAAGAAATTATATCAGACCCGTCTTATGCTGGACAAATAATAAACTTTACTTTTCCTCACATTGGTAATGTTGGAACGAACAATGATGATATAGAGTCAGACAAAATTTGGACCAGAGGTGTAATCTTTAATTCTGAAGTGACTGATCCATCAAATTACAGATCTTTAAAACATTTAGATATTTGGCTAAAAAAGAATAAAATAGTAGGAATTACTGGACTTGATACAAGAAGTTTAACTAGTTTTATTAGAGACAAGGGCGCTCCTAAAGGAACTATTTCAAATAATAAATCAAGTAAATTTAATATAAAAAAACTAATGAAACGAACAATAACCTGGCCTGGTTTAAATGGAATGGATCTTGCCAAAGAAGTTTCGACAAAAAAAACTTATACTTGGAAAGGTTTAAAGACATGGAATAAAGAAACTGGTTATAAAAAAAATAATAAAAAAAAATATAGAGTTATTGCAATAGATTATGGAATAAAGAAAAATATTTTAAGATATTTTTCTAACTTTGATTGTGAAGTTAAAGTTGTATCTTGTAAAGAAAGTGCCGAAAATTTATTAAGACTTAAACCGCATGGAATATTCTTATCTAATGGTCCTGGAGATCCAGCGGCTACAGGAAAATATGCAATTCCTACAGTTCGAAAATTAATAAAATCAAATTTACCAGTATTTGGAATTTGTTTGGGCCATCAAATTCTTGCTCTTACATTAAATGCTAAAACTAAAAAAATGAAATTAGGACATAGAGGAGCCAATCATCCTGTTAAAAATTTGTCATCAAAAAAAGTTGAAATCACGAGTCAAAATCATGGCTTTGAAGTAATAAAAGAAAGTCTCCCAAAAAACGTAGAGATAACTCATAGATCACTTTTTGATAATTGTATTGAGGGAATAAAATTAAAAAATAAACCAGTATTTTCTGTTCAGTATCATCCTGAGTCAAGTCCCGGTCCCCAAGATAGCCATTATTTATTTAATGATTTTATAAAAGAAATTAAAAAATATGCCAAAAAGAAAAGATATTAAAAAAATATTAGTGATTGGAGCAGGTCCAATAATTATTGGTCAAGCTTGTGAGTTTGATTATTCCGGAACACAAGCTTGTAAAGCTCTTAGAGATGAAGGTTATAAAGTAATATTAATTAACTCTAATCCTGCAACAATAATGACAGACCCAGGTGTTGCTGATAAAACTTACATTGAACCAATATCAATAGAAGTTCTTGAAGAGATAATAAAAAAAGAAAGACCTCAGGCAATACTTCCAACTATGGGTGGACAAACAGCTTTAAATTTAGCAATTAAAGCAGAAAAAATTGGATTATTAAAAAAATATAAAATTGAGTTAATCGGTGCGAATTCTATTGCAATCGCAAATGCTGAGGATAGAAAAAAATTTAGAAAAAATATGTCTGATATTGGTATTGGTTTACCTAAATCAGAAATATTAAATCATTTTAGCAAAGCCAGAAAAGCTTTAAAAAAAATTGGCTTACCGGCTATAATCAGACCCTCATTTACTCTAGGTGGTCTTGGTGGGGGGATAGCGAGAACTAAAAAAGACTTTTTCAAAATAGTTATGGAGGGCATGCAAGAGTCACCTCAAAACCAAGTTTTAGTTGAGGAATGTCTTGAAGGCTGGAAAGAGTTTGAAATGGAAGTTGTAAGAGACAAAAATGATAACTGTATAATTATTTGCTCAATAGAAAATGTTGACCCTATGGGAACTCATACAGGAGACTCTGTTACAATAGCTCCAGCTTTAACACTGACTGACAAAGAATACCAAATAATGAGAAATGCATCTATTGCATGTTTAAGAAAAATTGGCGTTGAAACCGGTGGATCCAATGTTCAGTTTGCCATAAATCCTAAAAATGGAAGAATGGTAATAATTGAAATGAACCCTCGGGTTTCTAGATCATCTGCTTTGGCTTCAAAAGCGACTGGTTTCCCAATTGCAAAAGTTGCAGCAAAGCTTGCTGTTGGCTATACTTTGGATGAACTTAAAAATGAAATTACAAAAGTAACTCCAGCTTCATTTGAGCCAACAATTGATTATGTGGTTACTAAGATACCAAGATTTACATTTGAAAAATTCTCAGATACAAAAGCTATATTGGGCACTTCCATGAGGTCGGTTGGTGAGGCAATGGCAATTGGTAGAAATTTTAAAGAATCTTTTCAAAAAGCTCTTGTATCGCTTGAAACTGGACTATCTGGATTAGATAATATTTTCAATTATTCAAAAAAAGAAGTTCTTAAGCAACTAAAAATAAATATTCCTAATAAATTACTTTTAATAGCAGAGGCATTTAGAAAAAAAATTCCTTTAAGTAAAATATATAAATTTTCTAAAGTTGATCCATGGTTTTTGAATCAAATCAAAGAGTTAGTTGATGAAGAAAATAAAATTAGAAAAATGGGCCTACCTAAAACGTTTGAAGAGTTTAACAGAGTTAAATCTATAGGATTTTCTGATAAAAAATTAGCCAAAACAATTGGAATGAAGGAAAAAATTGTTAGATCTAAAAGAATGGCATTAAAAGTATTTCCAGTATTTAAAAAAGTAGATACTTGCGCTGCTGAATTTAAGTCATTCACTCCTTATATGTATTCAACATATCAGAGAAATTTAACTTTAAAAATAGAGTGTGAAGCAAATCCTAGTGACAAGAAAAAAATTATTATTCTTGGAGGAGGTCCAAATAGAATTGGCCAAGGTATTGAATTTGATTACTGCTGTTGTCAAGCAAGCTTCTCATTAAAAGAGGCGGGATACGAAACTATAATGGTTAATTGCAATCCTGAAACTGTTTCCACAGATTATGACACAAGCGATAGATTGTATTTTGAACCTTTAATTGAAGAATATGTGTACAATATTATTTTAAAAGAAAAATCAAAAGGAAATCTTTTAGGAATAATAGCTCAATTTGGAGGACAAACTCCGATTAAACTTGCTAAATTTTTACATGAAAACAAATTACCTATTTTAGGAACACAATATGCATCCGTTGATTTGGCTGAGGATAGAGATCAATTCAGAAACTTATTAATAAAACTAAATTTAAAGCAAGCAGAAAGTGGTATTGCATATAAATTTGATCAAGCAATAAAAATAGCAGAAAAAATTGGTCTTCCAGTAGTAGTTAGACCTTCATATGTATTAGGTGGAAGAGCTATGGAAATAGTTCATGATAAAAGCCAGCTTAAACAGTTTATTACTGAAGCTTTCAAAGCATCTGAGGAAAATCCAATATTAATTGATAAATTCATAGATAGCGCAATGGAAGTTGATGTTGATGCCATTTCTGACGGCAAAGATGTTTACGTGGCAGGTATTATGCAACATATCGAAGAAGCAGGAATTCACTCGGGAGATTCGGCTTGTTGTCTACCTCCAATTTCAATCAAAAAAGAAATTTTAAGAGAATTAAAAATACAAACAAGAAAATTAGCTTTAGCATTAAAAGTTAAAGGTTTTTTAAATATACAATATGCAATTAAAAAAGATAAAATTTTTGTAATAGAAGTAAATCCTAGAGCAAGCAGAACAGTTCCTTTTGTATCAAAAGCAAATGGAATTCCTCTAGCTAAAATTGCTTCAAGAATAATGGCAGGAGAAAAACTCTCAAAATATAAATTAAAATATAAAACCAATAAACGTTTTGCAGTAAAAGAAGCTGTATTTCCATTTAATAAATTTCCAGACAGTGATGTTTTGCTTGGACCTGAAATGAAATCAACTGGTGAGGTAATGGGTTTTGATGATGATTTTGGAATGGCAATAGCAAAAAGTCAAATGGCTGCCTATAATTCTTTACCAAAAAGTGGGTTGGCTTTCTTATCGGTTAAAGATAATCATAAACAAGAAATTGTAGGAATTGCTCAAAGATTATCAAAGCTAGGATTTTTTTTATCAGGTACCAAAGGCACCTCTAATACAATTAGAGAAAATGGAATGAAGTGTAAAACAATTAATAAACTAAGTTCGGGGAGCCCTCACATCGTTGATATTTTAAATTCTAATAAAATATCTTTAGTTATTAATACTGGTGGCGGAAGTCAAAAACATAGAGTAAGTGATGCAAGAGCTATAAGAAGATCAACTCTAATTAATAAGGTTCCTTATTGCACAAATATGTCAACAGCATATGCTTTTTTAGAAGCTATTAAATCTCTCAAAACAAAAAAACTGTCTGTAAAATCACTTCAGGAGAAATAATGTCATTCGTATTTGAAATTGGAATTACAGAAAAAAATAATAAAGAAATAAAAAAAAAAGAAACTGTTGAACTAATTGCTTCAAAAGGAATTATTGGTGATAGATATTTTCACGATTTTAATGGTGACAGAGAACAAATTACTTTAATTGAAAGTGAAAACATTGATTATTATAACAAAACATTCAATACTAATTTTAATTACTTACAATTTAGAAGAAACATAATTACTAAAGGTATTGAATTAAATCATTTAGTTGGAAAGAATATCTTTGTTGGTAAAGTTAAACTTAAGGTCAACGATTTATGTAGACCATGCAAAGATTTACAAACTGGACTCGACAAAACAAATATTATTAAAGAATTTTTAAGAAGAGGCGGGTTAAGGTGTGAAATTTTAACTTCTGGAATTATTAAAATTGGAGATAAAATAAAAGTTGAATAAATAAAACATAATTAAATTATGAAAAAAAAAATATTTTTCTTTGTTGCAATAATATTACTTATTGAATTGTCTGGGCATGGAATTATAGCTTCACTTTACAGACTTTTGGGATCAATAAATTAGTCTACTTTCCAGTCTGTTTCAAAAGTTACATAGTTTACTTGAAGACATCTTCTCTCTTTTTTTATTTCTTTTTTTTCCATACCATGCCAGCTGTTTGGTCCGCTTGAAAAGATGTAGCCATAGTTGTCCTTGTAAGGAAGTGTTTTAACTTTATTCAAATTGCTATCATAAAAATCAGTACCTAGTTCCTCACTTTCATTGTGTTTATTTACAAATAATAAACATGACATTAATTTTTCCTTAATATCGCAGTGAGGCTTAAGCCAAAAACCTTGCCTATCGCAGATAACTTCTACCCTAACATAAGCATTGGATAAATCTTTTGCCATTAATTCAGAAATTTTCTTAGTGGCCTCTTTGCTCTGAAGTTCATTAATAAATTTTGTTAAATGCGGAAAATTATTTGAATTTTTCTTTGTTACAAAACATCTAAATTTTAAGGCTTTACCACCATCAGCTATTCCCTGTCTAAATTTTCCCACCCCACCATCAATTGCTCTTGTGCCATCATAGTTTAATTCATGCTCTGTAGGATTTGCAATATCAGCATTGATAATTTCATTGATTTGTTCTTCCGTTAAAGGTTTGTTTAATTCCCAATGAGTAAATGGATCATTAAATTTTTTTGAATTATTATTTATTGAATTTAAAAATGACATTATGATAATTTTTCTTTTATTTGTTTAGCTATTCTATTTGTTTCATCTAATTTTTCATAGCTCCAAGTATCTAATTCATTTTCTAATTTTTTAATTATATTCATATTTTCTAATAAATTTCTAAATTTTTGAAATCTTTTGTCATTTCTTGTCGCTGGAAACATTGCAACATAAATAGGTTTTCCTGTAAGGGCTGCCTCCGAGATCATAGAGCTTGAGTCACAAGTAACAATTATATACTTGGCTAATGCTAAACTCGATAGATAAGCATTTTTATCCACAGTATCTACTATTAAATTATTTTTACTAAAATATTCTTTTGCAAATTGAATTATTTTTTCTGGTGTACGGTTTGATGGAACTACAATCAATTGTAAATTCTTTTCAAGAATTTGTTTATTAATCTTTGAAAATATCTGAATAATATTTTCGTTACTGTAATTATAGTATTTCGTCGGTCCTCCTAATATCAAAGTTACAACATCTTTTTCTTTTTCAATTTTTTTAGATAAATAATCTTTTGCTTTATTGATTTCATCTATTGTAAGATAATGAATTGCGCCTTTTGAAATTAAGACATTAGGTCCATTAATATTGTCATGATCTGGCACTATCACAAAATCAAAATTTTGCAGAGATACTTTAGGGTTTTGAATATGAATATTTACTACTTTTTTTTTGGAATTTTTTTTTAGTACAATCGATGGTATAACGCTTTTTCTTCCACAAGAAATTATTACATCAAAGTCTTTGTTTATTTTATTCTTAAAAACAAATTTTTTGGCTGGAGTAATTAAAGTTGGAAGTAAGTTCCAAGGATTATTCAATTCAATTTTCTCGTGAAAATAATCTAAATCAAGAGCTTTGGCTAATCCCTCAACTTGGCTTAACATTCCATGCAAACCTTCTGTTAATAATAAACCTTTTAATTTACTCATTAATTACTATATAGACATCGTATGACACAAAATCCAACTAAACATACAAAAGTGTTAATAATTGGATCAGGACCTGCGGGTTACACAGCTGCTGTTTATGCTGCTAGAGCTATGTTAAAACCTATTTTAGTTCACGGAATAGAACCAGGTGGACAGTTAACAACAACAACTGATGTTGAAAATTATCCTGGTTTTGCTGAAGTTATTCAAGGTCCTTGGTTGATGGATCAAATGAAAGAGCAGGCCGAGGCTGTTGGGACAGAAATGATTCAAGACCACATTAAGTCTGTTGATTTAAAAAAAACTCCATTTGAAGCTATAGGAGATAGCGGTCAAGTCTACACTGCAGATTCAATAATTATTTCTACGGGAGCTCAGGCAAGATGGTTAAACATTGAGTCTGAACAAAAATTTAGAGGATTTGGTGTTTCGGCATGCGCAACATGTGATGGATTTTTCTTTAAAGATAAAAAAGTAGCTGTTGTAGGTGGTGGAAATGCCGCTGTAGAAGAAGCAATGTTTCTTACAAAATTTGCTTCAAAAGTTCAGTTAATTCATAGAAGAGATTCACTCAGAGCAGAAAAAATGCTTCAAAGTAAATTAATGGCTAATAAAAAAATTGAAATTATTTGGGATAGCGTTGTAGAAGAAGTAATCGGAGACAATGATCCTAAAAATGTTAAGGGATTAAAAATTAAAAATGTAAAAACAAATAAAATTGATGAATTAAAAAATTGATGGATTGTTTATTGCAATTGGACATGATCCAGCAACACAACTATTTAAAGATCAATTAGATATGGATAAAGAGGGCTATTTAACAACAAAACCAGATTCAACAGAAACAAATGTACCTGGTGTTTTTGCTGCAGGAGATGTTAAAGACAAAATCTTTAGACAAGCTGTAACTGCTGCAGGAATGGGTTGTATGGCCGCTCTTGAGGCTGAAAAATTTTTATCTCACTAGTTATTAGCTACTTCAACTATTTCATTTGACTCAAATACTATCTTCGTAGAGTCGTTATTAGAAAGTTTAATCATTGCTTGCGCAACTTTTTCAGATTGAATTGGTTTCATTTTTTTTAATGGTCCTAAAAATAAAGGTGAAAGTAATTTAAACAAAAATATACCCATTTTCTCTCCAAATCTTTTTTCTTTTCTATTGCCTAATAAAAATGAGGGTCTCATTATTCCAAGATTTGAAAAATTAAGTTTTTTAAGCTCCTCTTCTACTTCTCCTTTATACCTCAAATAAGCTCCTGAATTTTTTGGATCTGCAAACCCAGAGGAGACATAGAGAAAAGAATTAACTGAATTTGCTTTTGCAATCTCAGCTATT
>QCLN01000016.1 GCA_003214525.1 Pelagibacteraceae bacterium AG-414-M23
TGGGCGGCTACTTTATGAATTGATCCCTCATTCTCTTTACATTTAATACTTCCATCAATCATAACTTTTGCATAAACTTTTTTCTTTTGATCATAAATTTCTGTTCCTGGTTTTATTACTCCTAATTCAATTAGCGAACCAAAAGGAATTCTTGGTTTAGATTTGTTATTTTGAATTGTATCAAGATATTCGTCTTTAATTATATTTGTACTTTTAATTCTTTTGTTAGCTGCATCGAAATAAATTTTCTCTTTTTCTATTCCAAAATAAGAACGACCTAATTTTTTTGAAACTGCAGCTGTTGTTCCAGATCCTAAAAAAGGATCTAAAATAAAGTTATCTTTGTTTGAAGATGCCAATATAATTCTATGAAGTAATGCCTCAGGTTTTTGTGTTGAATGAACTTTTGTTCCATTGTTTTTTAATCTTTCCTTGCCATTGCATATAGGCAAAGTCCAAGTTGATCTCATCTGCAAATCGTCGTTAAATGATTTCATTGATTGATAATTAAAAGTGTACTTTGAATTTTTACTCTTTGATGCCCAAATTAATGTTTCGTGAGCGTTCGTAAACCTTGTTCCTCTGAAGTTGGGCATTGGATTGTTTTTATTCCAGATTACATCATTTAATATCCAAAAACCTAAATCTTGAATTATTTTTCCAACCCTAAATATATTATGATAACTTCCAATTACCCAAATAGACCCATTTTTCTTTAATAATCTTCTGCATTCACTTAACCATTCATTTGTAAATTTATCATATGTTTTAAAACTTTCAAATTGATCCCATTTATCACTCACAGCATTAACTTTTGAGCTATCTGGTCTAGTCAACTTATTTTGTAATTGTAAATTGTACGGAGGATCTGCAAAAATAAGATCAAATGTTTCATCAGGAATTTTTTTTAATTCTTTAAGACTATCTCCATTAATTATTTTGTTATTTAATTTTTTTGTAAGCATTTTTAAAAAAACAATTAGACTCCAGTGTGGATTCCACGTCAACCAGAGATTGAAAAAAATTGACTGTTCTTGCGATAGGATTTAATCGGGACTCAATATATTGTGTACAGGACTGAAAGTTTTTCTATGATACTTCGTTATTCCAAATTTTTTCATTGCTTTTAAATGTTCTTTTGTTCCATAGCCAGCATTTTTATCCCAAGCATATTTTCTAAATTTTTTTGACATTTTTGTAATAAGTCTATCTCTTGCGACCTTAGCAATAATAGATGCCGCTGATATTTCTGGGATTTTTTGATCACCTTTAATTATGCATTTTAATTTGTAGCCATTTAAATCTGGCAATTTATTTCCATCAATAAATACAATAGCATTTTTTAATTTAATTTTTTTTATAGCTCTTCTCATGGCTAACAAACTTGCATTTAAAATATTTAGTTTTTCAATTTCTTTTAAGGAAGCTGATCCAATTGTCCAGATGCAGTTTTTTTTAATATACTTTTCTAAAAAATTTCTTTTATCTTTTGAAAGTTGTTTTGAGTCTTTAAATTTTTTTTTATCTAAATTTTTTTTAAACATAACTGCAGCCGCAAAAACTGGCCCTATTAGACTTCCTCTTCCAACTTCGTCGACTCCAACAATGGTTTTTTTCATTAAATTTTAATTTTTAGTTCATCTATTTTTTTCTTGATCATCTTTAGATCGACCCAAGAGTATTTTTTTTGATCTGGTTGTCTTAATAAATAAGCTGGGTGAAACGTTAAAATTGTTAAATATGTTTTTTGATTAACAATTAGCTCCTTCCAGATGCCTCTTTCTTTAGATATTTTTAATGTTTGGCCATATAAAGCCTCCATGGCGGTACCACCCATCAGTATTAGAATTTTAGGATTTATAATACTTATATGTTCTCTTAAAAAAACTGAGTATCTATTTATTTCTGACGTTTCTGGCTTTCTGTTATTTGGAGGTCTATAGTTCACTACATTAGTGATATAAACTTTAGGTCTTTTAATATTAATAGCTTCAAGCATTCTATTTAAAAGAACACCGGCATCTCCAACAAATGGTTTACCCATTTCGTCTTCTTTTTGCCCCGGACCTTCACCAATTATCATGATTGGACTGCTGGAATCACCATCGCCAAAGACCATCTGATTAGAATTTTTTTTTAATTCACAATCTGAAATATTTAAAATTTTTTTTTTCAATTTTTCTAGCAAAGATTGTTTATTTTCTAAATTTGATTTATCAAAAGTTCTTTTAATTGGCCTATTTTCATAAACGTAATCAATTTCGAATAAATCCATAATGTCTTCAAAATTATTGTTGTTTTGATTTTTATGCTCTATTTCCATATATTAAAACAATGTTAGTTAGAATTTTAAAAGTTTTATTTATTTTTCTTTTATTTTTATACCATTCATCAGTATTTTCAAAATCAAGTGAAAATAATAATTTCAACCAGAGATATTTATCAAATTATTTTTCGGCTCTTGTTTCATACGAAAATGGAGCTAACGAACTAGCTATAAAATACTTTAACTCAACAAAAAGTATTTTAAGAGATTATCCAAGCTATTTTGATAAATACGTTGAAAGTTTAGTCTTAAATAATAAAGTTCGTGAAGCAATAAATCAAATCAAATTTTTTAAATCAAAAAATAATATCGTTAATTTTCAAAAAACTTTTTTATTAACAATCGATGCTTTGAAAAGCAGCAATTTTAATAAAGCAAGCGATCACCTATCGGATATGAAAAGTATATTGATACCAAATTCATATGAGCAAATTATTTATGATATATTAAAATCATATAACCAACTATTTTTAGAAAGAAAAATATCAAAGGTTAAAAATTACGGAAATTTAAACAAAATTCTTTTAGCCTTTCAATACTGCTATTTAAGTGATGATAGAGCCAACAATTATTTTTCTGAATTGCTAAATTCAGAGGGTTTAGATTATTCAAGATACTTATTTTTCTACATATCAAATTTAATTAGTAAAAATGAATATGACTCTGCAAAGATTGTATCTTTAAATATAGAACCAATAACAAGCACTTTATTAATTCTACAATCCAAATATTGGATTGACCAATCTAAGTTTGATAATTTTTCTAAAATTTTCTCCTGTAAATCTGAAACTGATGTTCTTGCTGAAATGTTTTTTTTAATTTCAAATCTTTATTCATCACAAGAAGATTATGATATGTCCAATTTTTACTTAAATATTTCAAATTACCTTAACCCAAAATTTAAATTTAATCTTTCCTTAGCTGCTGAAAATTATTACTTAATGAATATGGATACAAAGGCAAAAGAAGCTCTAAGGAAATTTAATGACAAAGATGGTATTTATTATTGGTATAGAATTAAAAAAGAGTTTAATATTTTAAAAGAGACTGAAGGAAAAGAGAAATCGTTAACTTTTTTAAATTCAAAAATAAAAAATTTAAAACTTAAATCTCCAAAAATTTACTTTGATTTAGGAAATATTTATAAAGGATTCAAAGAATACAATAAATCAATTGAAAATTATAACTTTGCTCTTGAGGGAATTGGCAAAGACTCTGATTCATATGCAGATATTCTTTATCGAAGAGGAGGAAGCCATGAAAGACTCAAAGATTATAAAAAAGCTGACAAAGATTTATTATTATCTTTAGAACTAAGCCCAGATCAGCCATATGTTTTAAACTATTTAGCTTACAGTTGGCTTGAACGAAAAATAAAAATTACACAATCAATGGAAATGTTATTAAAGGCATATAAACAAAAACAAACTGATCCATATATTATTGACTCTGTAGGTTGGGCTTACTACTTAACCGAAGATTATGTATCAGCTGAAAAATATTTAAAAAATGCTTTATTGATAATGCCCGAAGATCCTGTTGTGAATGATCATTACGGAGATGTTCTTTGGAGATTAAATATGAAATTACAAGCCACTTACTATTGGAATGCGGCACTATCATCAGAGGAAGCTGAGGAAAAATTAAAAAAAGATATAAATAAAAAATTATTATTTGGACTAAAAAATTTGTAAGTATGAAAAAAACTTTAATAAAATCATATGCAAAAGTAAACTTATCTTTAAATGTTCTAAGAAAAGAAAAAAATGGACTTCATAAAATACAAAGCGTAGTTAGTTTCTTAAACTTTCACGATGAAATTTATATTCAACGGATAAATAAAAAAAAACATATTATAAAATTTATTGGTCCTTTTTCAAAAAATATAAATAAGAAAAATACTATTTCAAAATTATTAAATATTTTGGATAAAAAAAATTTTTTAAAAAAAAAGTATAAAATTCATGTAAAGAAAAATGTTCCACAACAGTCAGGGTTAGGCGGAGGCTCAATGAACGCTGCATTTCTTTTAGAATATTTTTTAAAAAAGAAAATAATCCAACTATCAAAAAAAGAGATATTTAATATTTGTAATCAAATTGGTTCTGATGTGTTTTTAGGACTAGATCGTAAAAACTCAATATTATTAAATAAAAAAAAAATCAAAAAATATAATGTTAAAATGGCTTTTTTCGCACTTTTGGTAAAACCAAAAACAGGGTGTTCAACTAAAGAAATTTACAGAAGGGTTAAATATTTTTCTAATAATAGAATAAAAATCTCTAGCAAAATCTTTAAAATTCAATTTTTAAAGTATGCTAAAAATGATTTAGAAGCACCAGCATTTAAACTTTACCCAATTTTAGGAAAATTAAAGATATTTTTGTCTAATATTAATCAAGTCAAATTTGTCAGAATGACTGGCTCAGGATCTACAATAGTTGCTTATTTTTCAAACAAAAAATCTGCTATAATTGGGTTAAAAATAATTAAGAAAAAATTTAAAAATCATTGGAGTATTGTATCAAAAACTATATAAAGCTTTTTTTTTGTGATATATCAAAAACAATTTTGGGGCGTAGCCAAGTGGTAAGGCAGCGGTTTTTGGTACCGCCATCCTAGGTTCGAATCCTAGCGCCCCAGCCATATATGATTAACTTTATAAATAATTTATTTAAATCAAAAAAAGAGACATTTAAAGATAAAACTAATTTTATAGAACTAGCTTCAAATAAAGAAATTCAAGATTTGTTCAAAACATTCAATACTTATTCAAGTGAGGTGGAATTAAGATTTGTTGGAGGTTGTGTAAGAAAATTAATTAATGATGAAATAGTTGACGATATAGATTTATCAATAAATATAAAGCCAGAATCTGTAATAGAAATTTTAAAAAAAAATAATATCAATTTTTATGAAACTGGAATTGATCATGGAACAATTACTGCTGTTATTAATAATAGAAGTTTTGAAATAACTTCTTTAAGAAAAGATGTCAAAACTGACGGCAGACATGCGCAAGTAGAGTATACTAACAATTGGTTAGAGGATGCATCTAGGCGAGATTTTACCATAAATTCGATTTATTCAGATATTGATGGAAATTTATTTGATCCATTCAATGGAAAAAAAGATTTAAATAATGGATTAATTAAATTTATAGGAGATCCTGCAACTAGGATAAAAGAGGATTATCTAAGAATACTTCGGTATATTAGATTTTTTTTAGGCTACAGCAGAAATCAACATGATAAAAACACTGTTAAAATTATAAAACAACATCTAAGTGGTCTAAAACAAGTTTCAAAAGAACGACAACTACAAGAACTTAAAAAGATAATTTCTATAGAAAATTTTAATAAAATTAATTTAGATAAAGTTTCTAAAGAAATTTTTTTATTAATTTTTCCAGAATTAAAACATATTAATAAAATAAATAATATAGATGACTTGAGCAATGATATTTTGAAAAAGAAAAGTTTTGCTTTTATTTTATCATTACTTTTAGTTGATAAGACTGAAGACTGTGATTATTTTATCTATAAATATAACTTATCAAATAAAGAGAAGGATAAAATTAATCACCTAAGTTCTATATTTTCTGAAGATCCAAAAAAAGATTTTTTTTCCAAACAAAATTTATCAAAAATTTTACAAAAAAAAGGAAAAGAAAACTTAATTGATATTTTAGATTATAAAATTTTAACAACCAAGAAAAATAAAGATTATTTTATAGATCTCAAAAAATATTTTATTGAATTTAAAATTCCTATAATGCCAGTAAAAGCAAAGGATTTAATTGAGAAATTTAATTTAAAAGAAGGCAAGCTACTAGGATCAATAATTAAGGAAATCGAAGAACAATGGCTAAATAATAACTTTAAAATTTCTAATGATCAAATTAAAGATATAGTAAAATCTAAACGTATTTGACATCTGAAATCTCAAAATTTTTAACTCCATTTGGTGTATTTATTTCGACTAAATCACCCTTATTTTTTCCAATCAATCCTTTTCCAATTGGAGATTTAAAAAAAATTAATTTCTTTTTGAGATCGGCCTCATCCTTGCCTACAATTTTATACTCGATTTTTTCATTCGTATCTAAATTTTGCAAAGATACGGTAGAACCAAATATGACTTTGCCATCATTGTTAAGTTTTGTAACATCAATTAAATTTGCAGTAGCTATACTATTTTCAATTTCTTGAATTCTTCCTTCATTATGTGATTGTTGTTCTTTTGCAGCGTGATATTCAGCATTCTCTTTTAAGTCTCCATGGGATCTTGCTTCAGAAATTGCATTAACTATTTCTGGTCTTTTTTCTTCTTTTAAAAATTTTAATTCTTTTTTTAATTTTTCAAGACCTTGAATTGTAATTGGTTCTTTTTCCATTTACTTCCATTTCGCAAAAGGTGGCATAGACATTAAAATTGCATCTATATTACCACCTGTTTGTAAGCCGAATTTTGTTCCTTTATCATATAGAAGATTAAATTCAGCATATCTACCTCTTTTTAGGTACTGAACTTCTTTTTCTTTTTTTGACCATTTAATTTTATTTTTCTTTTTAATTATTTCATTAAATACTTTCATAAATTCTAATCCAGTATCTTTAACAAAATGAAAATCTTTTTCCCAATTATATTTTTTATAATCAAAAAATATTCCTCCTATACCTCTTGTCTCTCTTCGATGTGGTAAATAAAAATAATTATCACACCACTGACTATAATTTTTATAATATTTTTTATTATGTCTGTCACACATTTTTTTAAGACTTTTATGAAACCATCTCTTTAATTTTTCATCTTTAAAACAAGGTGTTACATCTATACCACCGCCAAACCAGCCATGAGAAGTATAAATATATCTAGTGTTAAAATGCATTGCTGGAACAAAAGGGTTCTTCATATGCATTACAATAGATATTCCTGATGCCCAAAAATTACTATTTTTTTGAGTTCCTGGTATTTTATCTTTGAGTTCCTTTGGAAATTTTCCATACACTTCAGAAAAATTTACTCCAACTTTATCAAATACTTTTCCATTCTCTAATAATCTAGACTCTCCACCACCTTCATTTTTGTTATTATTTTTAAGCCATTTTTTAGATTTAAAAAATATTTTATTTTTCTCTAATTCTTCAATATTTTTACAAATAATTTCTTGAAGGTTTTTAAACCATTGTTTTGTTAACTCTTTTTTTAAATTTGTCTTCATTTTTAGTATAATGTTTGCCTTAAACTTTCAGAAATAATTATAGCTGCTGATGTTGCAAGATTCAAAGATCTTTTATTTTCATTCATTGGTATTTTTATTTTAAATTTAATGCTTTTATGCAAACTTTCTGGAACTCCAGAACTTTCTCTTCCGAATAACAAAGTATCATCTTTTTTAAAATTAAAATCCGTATATATATCTTTTGCTTTTGTTGTGGCTAATATAATTCTTTCACTCTTCTTAGATTCCACAAACTCTTCATAACTTTTATAAAATTTGATTGAAGATATATCCATATAATCCATGACTACTCTTTTAAATCTTGAATCCGATAATAAAAAACCGCACGGCTCAATTATTTCAAGTTGAACACCTAAACAAGAACATGTCCTTACAATTGCTGCTGTATTCTGAGGAATATCAGGTTGATAAAGGGCTATTTTAGGGCCTGAATAACTTATCTTATGTGTCATTGTTGCTATAGAAAAATATCTCTTTTATTATATGAAATCATATATTAAAGGAGATTTAAAATAGTAAAGATGTCCGAATCTGATAAAAAAAACCCAAATAGAAGAGATTTTATAGTAACAGCGACTACAGCCGCAGGGGCAGTGGGCGTTGGTGCTGCTGTTTGGCCTTTAATTGATCAAATGAATCCAGATGCTTCAGTAAAAGCTTTGGCAAGCACAGAAGTCGACATTAGTGGACTACAACCAGGTCAATCAATAACTGTTTTATGGAGAGGTAAACCGGTATTTATAAAAAGAAGAACTCAGGAAGAAATAGATAGTGCAAGAGCAGTAGATTTAAAAGATTTAAAACATCCAGAAAAAGATGAAGACAGAGCAAAAAACCCTGAGTGGCTTGTCATGCTCGGAGTCTGTACTCATTTGGGGTGCGTTCCTTTAACAGACAAGGGAGACTATAATGCCTGGTTTTGTCCTTGTCATGGTTCACACTATGATACTTCAGGAAGAATAAGAAAAGGTCCTGCGCCAACAAATTTAGAAGTTCCAAAATACGTATTTATTGATAGCAAAACAATTAAGATAGGATAAAAATGAGTGACCACGATTATCAACCTGATTCAAAGTTAGGAAAGTGGTTTAATGATCGTTTGCCACTTCTTACTCTTTCAAACCATTTACAACAATATCCTACGCCAAAAAATCTAAATTATTGGTGGACATTTGGAGGAATATTAACTTTTTGTTTAATTACCCAAATAGTTACAGGGGTAATATTAGGAATGCATTATATAGCTCATGCCGATTTGGCATTTGAAAGTGTAGAACACATTATGAGAAATGTAAATTATGGATGGTTAATACGTTATGTTCATGCAAATGGCGCTTCCATGTTTTTTTTAGCAGTTTATATACATATTTTTAGAGCTCTGTATTATGGATCTTACAAGTCCCCAAGGGAAGTAATTTGGATAATAGGAATGATTATTTATTTTTTAATGATGGCCACAGCTTTTATGGGATACGTTCTACCATGGGGTCAAATGAGTTTTTGGGGAGCAACTGTAATCACAAATTTATTTAGCGCTATACCATTTATTGGAGAGAGCGTAGTTAATTGGCTTTGGGGAGGGTATGCAGTAGATAATCCAACTCTTACTAGATTTTTTAGTTTACATTATCTTTTGCCGTTTTTAATTTTAGGACTAGTAATGCTTCATATTTGGGCACTTCATGTTCCTGGAAATAATAATCCTATTGGAATTGAAATAAAAAAACCATCTAATGATACAGTGCCTTTTCATCCATACATTGTAGTAAAAGATGCGTTTGCATTGTTACTATTTTTAATAATTTTTGCTTTTTTTGTATTTTATTCTCCTAACATTTTAGGACATGCTGATAATTATATAGAAGCAAATCCAATGGTTACCCCAGCCCATATTGTTCCTGAATGGTATCTTTTACCTTTTTATGCAATTTTAAGATCTGTACCTGATAAACTTTTAGGAGTTATAGCCATGTTTGCTTCAATTTTTGTACTAGTTATATTGCCATGGCTAGATACATCTAAAGTGAGGTCTGCTATATTTAGACCAATTTACAAACAGTTTTATTGGTTTTTAGTTGCTGATGTAATTATACTTGGTTACATGGGAGCAATGCCCGCAGAGGGAACTTATTTATTAATTGCAAGAGTTGCAACTGCATATTATTTCATTCATTTTTTACTTATTCTTCCAATATTAGGAAAAAAAGAAAAAACTTTAGAAGTTCCATTAAGTATAACCGAGCCTGTTATAGGTGGATCGCCCAATGAAGCCATGGCCAAATTTAAGAAAGAAATTTAATGAGAAAGTTTTTCAATATTATATTTACTTTAGTATTTTTTTTATTTTTTGGATTTAATTCAATTGCAGCAGAAAAAACTGCCCAACTTTTAAGTCCAGAATGGAGTTTTAAAGGTTTTTTTGGAAAATTTGATAGAGCATCACTACAAAGAGGATACCAGGTTTACACAGAGGTTTGTGCTGCCTGTCATTCAATGAAATATTTAAGTTACCGAAATCTTTCAGAACCTGGTGGCCCAGAGCTTTCTGAAAGCCAAGCAAAGGCAATAGCTGCAAACTTTGAAGTAATAGATGGTCCAAATAGTGAAGGAGAAATGTTTACTAGACCAGCGAAGTTATCTGATAAATTTGTAACACCTTATGAGAATGTAGAAGCAGCAACAGCTGCAAATGGAGGCGCATACCCTCCTGACATGTCAGTTCTAGTTAAGGCTAGAAAAGGTGGGGCAGACTATGTTTATTCGCTTCTATTAGGATATGAAGATCCTCCAGCTGATATGGAATTAGATGACGGGGTTTATTATAATAAGTTTATGTATGGAAATAAAATTAAGATGTCGGCACCATTATCAGATGGAATAATTGAATATAGTGATGGAACTCAAGCAACAACAGAACAGATGGCAAAAGATGTTGTTAGTTTTTTAATGTGGTCAGCTGAGCCTCATTTAGAGACAAGACATAAAACTGGATTTAGGGTAATAATATATCTAATTATACTTACAACACTTGTATATTTGACTATGAAGAAAATATGGTCACGTATTGAAACGAAAGTTTAAAACATCACCATCTTTAACAACATATTCTTTTCCTTCTAGTTTCATTTTGCCACTAGTCTTTGAATCAAGCCACCCTTTATTATCGACAAAATCTTTATAGGATACTGTTTCTACTTTAATAAATCCTTTTTCGAAATCAGTATGAATTTTTCCTGCAGCTTTTGGAGCTAAACAATTTTTACTTATTGTCCAAGCTCTTGACTCCTCTGGTCCTGATGTAAAAAAAGTTTCAAGTTTAAGTAAATTATAACCTTTTTTTGTAAGGCGCTTTATGCCTGTTTCTTTTATTCCTAACATATTCATATAATTGATTTTTTCTTCATTATTCAATGAGTTAAGCTGGTTCTCGATTTCTGCTGAAATTATAATTGTATTTTTTTCTCCAAATTTCTGAATAAAATTTTTAGTGTAAATATTGCCCTTTTCAACACTTGCCTCATCCACATTGCAAACATATAGATTTGGTTTTAATGATAATAAACCACTAATTTCTATCTCTTTTTTTTCATAAAGATTATGAATTTCATCAATATTTTTATTATTATTTATAAAATCTAATGCAGTTTCTAACATTTCAATTTGTTCATTAGAAAAATTTTTTTTATTTTTTTTGTCTAATCTTTTTTGTATAGACTCTAAATCAGCCAATCTCATTTCAGTTTGAATAATTTCAAGATCTCTAACTGGATCAACGTTAGGATTTACATTTTGAATATCATTAGAGTCGAAACATCTAATCATATGAATAATTGCATCTACTTCTCTTATGTGAGATAAAAACTTATTACCAAGTCCTTCTCCTTTAGATGCCCCTCTAACCAAACCTGCAATATCGACAAATGAAATAGTAGTATAAATTTTTTTTTTTGAATTTGAAATATTTGTTAAAACATCTAATCTTTCATCAATAACGGGAACTATACCTAAGTTGGGATCAATAGTGCAAAAAGGGAAGTTTGCAGCTTGGGCTTTGCTAGAATTAGTTAAGGCATTAAATAAAGTAGATTTACCTACATTTGGTAAACCAACTATTCCACACTTGAACCCCATGTTTAATTATTTACGTTACTTGAAAATAAATCTAATTTTTTTTCTATCAACATACTTAATGATGAAATTATTTTTTTTGAAATTTCATTAAGTTTAATTTGCTCTTCTTCATTGAAGTTGCCTAAAACAAAATCATTTAATTTAATTTTATCAGGTTTTCCAATTCCTATTCTTACCCTTGAATAATCTTTTCCAATGAACTTATCTAATGATGCAATACCATTATGACCCGCATTCGATCCTCCAAATTTAGCTTTAATTTTTCCAAATTCAATATCAAGATCATCATGGAAAACAATTATATCTGAAGAATCGATTTTAAAATATTCTATAAGTTCTCTTATGCAAGTGCCTGAGTTATTCATAAATGTTAATGGCTTAATTGCATATACTTTATTATCATCAATATTTCCCATTGTAAGCAAACCTTTAAACTTAGGTTTTTGTTTCGATAAACTAAATTTTTGATTAATAGCATCTATAATTTTAAATCCAATATTGTGCCTATTGTTTTGACTATCAGGTGTTGGGTTGCCTAGACCTACAAATAAGATCATATTTTAAAGGTTATTTTTTGGATTATAAAACAAATTATTTTTTCTCTAGGGCAGATTCTTTTTTATCTTTAGCAGGTTCTTTTTTATCTTTATCAGCCTCTGGTTTTTTTGCATCATCTGCCGCTTTAGCCTGTTCACCTTCTTTTGGAGCTTCGCCTTCAGTTCCCTCTGTAGCCTCAGCTGTTTCTTCGGCTGGCTTTTCAGGCTCTTTAACAACTGTTGGAGCAGCAACAGTGGCAATTACAAAATCTCTACCTGTAATTGTTGGAAAGACATTTTCTGGAAGCTTAATTGCAGAAATTTTCACACTTGCCCCTATATCTAAACCATCTAAATCAACAACTAGTTCTTTAGGTATACCTTCGGTTGGACATTTAAGTTCAACTTTTCTTCTTACTATATTTAAAACTCCACCTCTTTTTAAGCCTGGAGATTTTTCGTTGTTAATAAACCTAACAGGAATTTCTATTACAATCTTTCTTCCTTCAACCATTCTTAAAAAGTCTACATGAATTGGTTCATCTGAAACTACATCATAAGAAACTTCTCTAGGAAGAACATTTATTTCTTTTCCATTAATTTTTATTTTTAAAACGTTAGATAAAAAATTTTCTTTATCTAATAGAATCTTTAGATGTTTTTTCGAAATACTAATAAGTTCATTTTTATCTTTGCCGCCGTACACTATGCCAGGAACCATTCCTTGCTTTCGAAGAATATTATTCTTTCCTTTTGTAATATCTGATCTTAGATTTGCTTCTAAATTACTCATAAAAATGGTAGCTTTTAGCTTAGTAGATATAATTTTACAAGAAGAAAATTACCTAAATAAATCAGATACGGACGTAGAGTTTGAAATTCTTTTAATTGCTTCTCCAACTAGATGTGAAATTGTTAAAATTTCAATATTTTTTGCTCCTTTTACCTTCCGAGTGTTATCAATAGTATCTGTTATAATTAATCTTTTTATTTTAGAATTTTTAATTTTTTCAACAGCCTTCCCGCTAAGAACTCCATGAGTTACATAAACGTGAACTTCTTTTGCGCCTCTTTCTATCAAAGCATTAGAAGCGTTTACGATTGTACCACCCGAGTCAATTATATCATCAACTATAATACATGTTTTGCCTTTAACATATCCTACTACATTCATTACTTCTGATTTTCCAGGGGTAGGTCTTCTCTTATCAATTATTGCTAATCCAGCATTAAGAAATTTACCTAAGGCTCTTGCTCTTTCAGTTCCACCAACATCTGGAGCAACACAAATCAAATTTTTATTTTTAATTTTTCTTTTAATATGTCTAGCAAAGATTGGTGTAGCGAAGAGATTGTCTACTGGTATATCAAAAAATCCTTGTATTTGTCCTGCATGCAAATCTATTGTAACAACTCTATCTGCTCCCGCTTTTGTAATTAGATTTGATACTAATTTAGCAGAAATAGATGTTCTAGGAACGACCTTTCTATCTTGTCTAGCATATCCAAAATAAGGGATAACAGCCGTGATATTTTTTGCAGATGATCTTTTTAAGGCATCTATAGACAGCAGCAATTCCATTAAATTGTCATTTGCTGGAGATGATACTGATTGAATTACAAAAATACTATTACCTCTAATATTTTCATTGATCTCTATGTAAATTTCACCATCTGAGAATTTTTTTATAGTAGAACGAACAAGTCTATTTTTTAAATATTTAGATATTCTCAAACTTAGGTTTTTGTTTGAATTACCCGTAATTATTTTCATTAGTATCCTATTTAAGCATAATTACCGATATATTTCTACCATAATCGGGTTCATTTCTTTTCAAAGATCTTCTTGCACTAAAAAAATTGTTTTTTGTATCAAAGGTATCTTTGTTTATAACATCTATCTTTAAAATTCCAAAACTAAATAATTGATTATAAATATATTTTGACAAATCAAAGAAAATCTTTCTTTTTTTAAAATTAAAAAAAATTAGATTATTCTTGTTTTTTCTAATGAATTTATTTCTAAATTCCCTTCCAACCTCGTAGTTACGTTGAGCTATACATGGACCAATAACAGCAATTATATCTTTTTTTTTTGATCCAAGACTAGTTAATTTTGTTAATATTTTTATAACAATATTTTTATATGCACCTCTCCAACCAGAGTGAACGGCTGCAATAATTTTTTTTTTTTTATCTAAAATTAATATTGGCGCACAATCAGCCGTAAGAATACCCAATGGTAGATTTTTAACATTTGTAATAAAACCATCACCAATTAACTTTTTTTTTGGAATTTTTTTTAAATAAAAAAATTTGGAACTATGAGTTTGATATAAAAGAACAATATTTTTTTTTGATAGTATTTTACTCTTTACATAGCTAAGGTTTTTTTCAATATTTTTTTTACTGTCCTTGGAGCCTTTTCCACAATTTAAACTTTTGTATATACCTTTTGAAAAACCATTTATTTTGTTAAAAAAACCATGATTAACCAAATTAGTTTTTTTAAGTAATTTTGAATTTATCATTTAAAACCTAAGTTAAATTGTTTATTTTTTTTGTGTAAAAGTATTACTTTAAACAGTTCACCCATTTGCCTTCTATCTATTAAACGATTAATTCTATAAAATATATTTGCTTTTTCCAAAAAACTTGCTCTGTTTGCTAATATTTCAGCTCTTTTCATAATTCCTAAATTTAACAAAAATTTTCTTTGAGTTGTAAATTTAATTTTTAGATTCAAATTTTTTGTAATTTTTTTTAAAAAAGATAAATTAACCATATGACTAATGTCTGTATTGCCAATATCATTTAAGATATCAACTTTTTTATGTTTTTTAACAGCTTGTAGAGTATCAAACATTTTTTGATTTGAGTGGGCATAATCAATAAAAAGAACACATCCATTATTTTTTTTTATTATATTATTTAATTTTTTTATTATTTTTATTTCCTCAAAAGATATTTCTAAAAAATTTTGATTTTTTGATAATTTTAATTTTATTTTGTTTTCAACTCTTTCTATGTTACATTTAACTTTAGTAAAATTAAAAATACCTTTATGTTTTTGAACATATCTTTCGTACCAATTACCTTTAAAATTTATAAATTGTTTGATTGGTAATGCGTCTAAAAATTCATTTCCAACAAATATTGTTGGTTTATTTTGTAACTTATCTAAATTTTTTAACCATTTTACATTTTGATTTTTAAGTTTTTCTTTTTGCAATTTAATTAATTTATTGCTTTTTTCAAAAATTATAAAATCACATTTATTATAAAATTTTTTATAATTCCTTGCTGAACTTATAATTTGAAATATCATTTCTCCATTTCCAGCCCCAAGTTCTACAATATTAATTTTTCTGTCTTTATAAAATTTTTCCCAATAAGAAATTAGCCACAAAAAAACCATCTCAGAAAAAATCTTAGATATTCCAGGTGCTGTAACAAAATCTCCGTATTGTCCAAAGGGAACTTTCTGCATGTAGTAGCCTTTTTTTGGATGATAAAGAGCTCTATCTATAAATTTATCTAATGGAATTTTAATATTTTTTTTATTAAACATTTTTTTTAGATTTCCAAATGAATATTCCTAAAAAGAAAAAAATAATACTTATTAATTGACCCATTGATAAATTAAATAGCATTAATCCAATATGTGCATCTGGCTCTCTAGTAAATTCAATAAGAAATCTAAAAGTTGAATAAAAAATTAAGAAAAAAGCGGATATATATCCATCTTTTTTATTATCTCTCGAAATTAAGAAATTTAATATTATGAATAAAATTAATCCTTCCAAAATAGCTTCATAGATTTGAGACGGATGACGATTTAAATTATCAACTAATAAAAATTTTACGGACCAAAAAATATCTGACTCTCTACCGTAAAGTTCAGAATTTATATAATTAGATATTCTTCCAAAAAAAATTCCAATAGGCGAAGATAAAGCAACAAGATCTAAAAAGTAAAAAATATTAATTTTAGTTTTTATTGAAAAAATATATGTTGTTAATATCACCCCTATTACCGCACCGTGAAAAGACATGCCACCTTGCCAGATCATTAAAATCTCTAATGGATTAGCAAAATAATGGCTCAAGTTGTAAATTACAACATATCCTAACCTTCCTCCTATAATAATACCTAGAATTAAGTAAAAAATGTAATCGTCAAATAATTTTTGAAATGAATTATTTTTTATTAATATTTTTTTACAATATAGCCATCCAAAAATAATTCCAAAAATATATGATAATGAATACCATCTTATTTCTAGGCTAAAAATATTGAAAGCCACAGGATCAAAATTGTTGATAAACATTAGTAAAAAATACTATAAACTAAACTATAAAAATTAAATTAGCTATGTCAAAATCAAAATTAATTTTCAATCAAATAACTAAACTAATTGAGCAAGGACTATATAATTATAAAGATTTATCTAATGAATTTATTTCTATTTTAAAATCTAAAAGGGACGAATTAATTTACAAATTGAAACTTACTGGCAGTGAAGAAACTGAGGTGTTAACTCAAAGAATTGAAAATTTAGAAAAAAAATTAGTAAAAATTGAAAAAGTTATTAAAAGAAAAAAAACTAAAAAGGGAGTGAAATAAGAATTTTTAACCCTCCAAACTTTGAGTCTCCAAGCTCTATTTTTCCGCCATGTGATCTAATGATATCCGATGAAATTGAAAGGCCCAAACCTACGCTTGAGCTTTTTTGTGATCTACTTTTATCTATTTTATAGAAAGGTTTAAATACATTTTCTCTCTCTTGTATAGGTATTCCTGGTCCATCATCTTCAATATAAATAAAAATATTACTTTTTAG
>QCLN01000017.1 GCA_003214525.1 Pelagibacteraceae bacterium AG-414-M23
TCCAGGTTATCAAGGTGGGCCTCTAATGCATATAATTGCAGCTAAGGCAGTAGGTTTTTTAGAAGCTCTAAAACCTGAATTTGAAACATATATAAATAAAGTTATATCTAATGCTAAAATTTTAAGTGAAAATTTAATCAATAATGGTTTTAAAATTTATTCTGGAGGAACAGATACCCATTTAATGTTGGTAGACTTAAGGCCATTTAATGTTAAAGGAAACTTGGCAGCCGAAAGCTTGAGCAGGGCAAACATAACATGTAATAAAAATGGAATCCCTTTTGATACAGAAAGTCCAATGATAACTTCTGGTATAAGATTAGGAACTCAGGCAGCCACCACTAGAGGTTTTGGAACTGAAGAATTTCAAAAAGTAGGTGATTTAATTACCAAAACAATAAAAGGCCTTTCAGAAAATCCAAGTGATAACTCAAAAATAGAGAGCGAAGTTAAATCAGAAGTGATAGAATTATGCTCTAAACATCCAATATATAAAAATTTAAGGAAATAAATGATTTGTCCATTTTGTAAAAAAGGTGAAACTTCAGTTGTAGATTCAAGACCTGCTGAAGACGGTACATCTATAAGAAGAAGAAGACTATGCGAATGCAATGAAAGATTTACTACATTTGAAAGAGTACAATATAGAGAAATTATAGTTGTAAAAAAAAGTGGTAGAAAATCTCCTTTTGACAGAGAAAAATTATCCAAGTCTATTTATATTGCTTTAAAGAAAAGGCCAATCGATACTGATACTGTGGAAAAATTTATAACAAAAATATCTAGATCTTTAGAAGAACTTGGTCAAAATGAAATATCATCTAACACTATAGGGACAATGGTTATGGATGCTTTAAAAAATTTAGATCCAGTTGCATATGTGCGCTTTGCTTCAGTATATAGAAATTTTAGAGAAGAAAAAGATTTTGTAACTTTCGTAGACAGAATAGATGTCTATAAAAAAAGATAAATATTATCTCAAACTTGCTAATAATTTAGCATATAACTTTAAAGGTTATAGTGGCCCAAATCCTTCAGTAGGAGCTGTAGTAGTTAAAAATAATGAAATTATATCTTTTGGGAATACTGGTTCCTCAGGCAGACCTCATGCAGAAGTAAATGCTTTAAATAAATTATCTAAAAATGAAAAAAAAAATTCTACAATTTATATTTCCTTAGAGCCATGCACACATTATGGCAAAACTCCACCTTGTGTAAATAAGATAATTGAATCAAATATTAATAGAGTTGTTTATTCATCTAACGATATTGATAATAGAACATCTGGCAAAGCTTATAAATTTTTAAATTCCAAAAATATAAAAGTAAAAAGAAATTTATTAAAAAATTATTCTAATAAACTTTATAAAAATTATTTTTATTCAAAAAAAAATAAAATACCTTATGTTTATGGCAAATTAGCAATATCAAAAGATAATTACACAAAAGATAAAAAAAACTTCTATATTACAAACGAACATTCTAGAAAATCTGCACACGTTTTAAGAAGTAAAGTTAATTGTATTATTACTACATATAAAACTATAAATGATGACAATCCAAGGCTAAATTGTAGGTTAAATGGATTAAAAAATTTTTCTCCCAAAGTTGCAATACTTGACAAAAATTTAAAAGTAAAAAAAAATTCTTTTCTAATTCTTAATGCAAAAAATAATAAAACATATTTATTTCATAATAAAAAAGAAAAAAAAACTATTAACTATTTAAAAAATAAAAAAATAAAAATGATTTATACACCTTTATATAATAATGAGCTTGATTTTAATTTTATTTTAAAAACTTTATATAAAAATGAAATATCAACAGTCTTGATAGAAGGTGGAAAAGAAATAACTTATTCATTGTTAAATAATGGTTTTTTTAATGAATTTTTTTTATTTATTTCTCCTAAATATTTAAAGAATAAAGGTCTTTTAAAAGTTTCAAATATAAAATCCAACTTATCAATGATATTTAAGAATATTAAATTAAATGAAACTTTTCTGGATAAAGATAATTTAATACATTATTACTAAAAAATGTTTAATGGAATTATTTTTAACCAGGGCAAAGTTGATAAAATCCTTAATAGAAAAAAAGGAATTAACTTATTTATAAAATCGAATATTCCTTTAAAATTTAAAGATATAGGTATTTCTGTTTCTTGCGACGGCGTTTGCTTAACATTAATATCTCTAAAAAATAAAATTTTAGAATTTTATTTATCTAATGAAACTTTAAATAGAAGTAAATTTAAAAAAATTAAAAAAGGTGATCTTATTAATTTAGAATTGCCTTTAAAAAAAGGTCAAAAAATTTCTGGACATATATGTCAAGGTCATGTTGATTTTTTTTCAAAAGTTAAAAAAATAAAATTAATTGATAAATCTTATTTAGTAGAATTTTCGACCAACAGCTCTCAAAAAAAAAACTTAATAGAAAAAGCTTCAATTTTAATTAATGGTGTTTCATTAACAATTTCAAATATTACAAAAGATGGATTTGAAGTATGGATAATTCCTCATACCTATAAATTGACTAATTTGTCTAAATTAAAAATAAATAGTTTGGTAAATGTTGAGATTGATATTTTAGCAAAATATGTAAAAAATTATTTAAATGAAAAATAAAAAATTTAGCCCTGTTGAAAGCATAATTAAAATTGCCAAAAAAGGTGGAATGTATATTTTAGTTGACGACGAAAATAGAGAAAATGAAGGTGATTTAGTAATTTGCTCATCTGATGTTAATGCAAAAAAAATTAATTTTATGGCCAAGTATGGAAGGGGACTTATTTGTTTATCTCTGGATACTATACAGGCAAGAAAATTAGGTTTGTCATATATGGCTCCAATTAATCAATCTAGAAACCAAACAGCTTTTACAATTTCTATTGAAGCAAGAAAGGGTGTTACCACAGGTATATCAGCGCAAGATAGAGCCAAAACAATTAAAGTTGCTACAAAAAAAAATGTATTAAAAAAAGAGATTGTATCTCCAGGACATGTTTTTCCTATTATCTCAAAAGATGGTGGAGTTTTAGTCAGAGCCGGCCATACAGAGGCATCAGTAGATATTTCTAAACTAGCTAAAAAGAACCCATCAGCAGTTATTTGTGAAATTATGAACGAAGATGGATCAATGGCAAGAGGTGAAAAATTACTTAATTTTGCAAAAAAACATAAATTAAAAATAGGAAGAATTGATGATCTTATTGCCTACAGACTTAAGAAAGAAAAATTTATTAAAATTAAAAAAAATTCAAATATTGAAGTTAAAGGAAAAAAATATTCAATAAAGATATTTGAGAACTTACTGGATGGTTCTGAACATTTTGCACTTATAAAAGGAAAAATTAAAAAAGGAATAATTCCACGTGTTAGAGTTATTTCGTCAAATGTTGTCCAAAACTATCTACTGAATCAAAATCTACCGAATTCTTTTAATAACACTCTAAATCATTTTAAAAAATTCAATAATTGTGTACTTGTATTTATAAGAGATACAAATTTAAAATCAGTTAGTCAAACTTTACGAGACTACAAAAGTAAAGGTTTTTATAAAAAAGGAAAAGATAAATTGATCAAGAACTATGGTATAGGTGCGCAGATTATTAAATCTTTACAGATAAAGAATATGATATTAGTAACTAGATCTAGAAAAAAAGTAGTTGGTTTAGATGGGTATGGTATTAAAATAGTTAAGCAGGAAATAATTAAATGAAAAAAAAAATACTAATTGTTTTTTCTGATTATTATAAAGATATATCGGATAATTTATTAGATGGCGCTCTTAAACATTTACAAAAAACTTATAATTTAAATTTAATAAATAAATACGTAGTTTATACAAGAGTTCCTGGCGTATTTGAAATACCCGTTACAATTGCCACAAGAATAAAAAAGTATGATGGCTTTATAGCATTAGGATGTGTAATTAAGGGTCAAACGCCTCACTTTGATTTTATTTCGAGAGCTACTACTGATGCAATAATGAGATTATCTGTAGATTATAAAAAACCAATTGGTAATGGCATAATTACATGTTTGAATAAAAAACAAGCTATAGTTAGATCTAAAAAAAAAGGCCAGGAAGCGGCAAATGCTGTTGGATTAGTTTTAGAAAAATTATAAAATGACCTTACAATATAGTTCAAAAAATAATCCAAGAGTTATAGTTATCCAGAAACTTTATGGAAAATATTTTAACAAAGAAGAAAACTTAACATTTCCCAAACATAGATTTAAAAAATTTATAAAAGATGTAGTTAACGGCACTATTGAGAGAAATGATGTAATCAACGATGAAATATCAAGCCACCTCAATTCAGATCTTGATTTAAAAAAATTAGATAAAGTTTTTCACGTTATAGTTAAGAGTGCAATTTTTGAACTTTTATATAAACCAAAAACATCTTCAAAAATTATTATAAATGAATACCTAAAAGCATCTAATTTCTTCATTGAAGATGGACAAACTAAGTATTTAAATGCTTTATTAGACAAAATATCAAAGAAAATCAGAAATTCTAATGGATGAATTTGAAATAATTAGAAAATATTTTCAAAAGTTATCCAATAACAATCATAGTGCAAAAAAATTAAACGATGATGTATTCTTCGATAGGAAAAAAAAATTAGTTGTATCCATTGATACATACAATGAGGGCATACATTTTCCTAATTTTAAACAGCCAAATTTAGTTATAAAAAAAGTTATAAGATCATCAATATCTGACTTAATAGCTAAAGGTGTTAAGCCTGAATATTATTTCATAGCAGGCAGTGGAAAAAGAAAACAATTCACAAAAAAAAACTTAAAAATGATTTCAAAATCTTTAAATCAAGAACAAAAAAAATATAATTTGAAACTATCAGGAGGTGACACTACAAATTCTAATAAAGTTTCTTTTACAATAACAAGTATTGGTTTTTCAAAAAATATTGTAGAAAGAAATAAAGCTAAATTAGATGACGATATATATGTTACAGGAAATATAGGTGACAGTTTTCTTGGTTTAAAATTAATTAAAAATAATATTAAAATTAATTCAAAATTAAAAAGTTATTTTATTAATAAATTTTATTGCCCTGATTTGCCTTATAAAATTTATAAACATATGCATAAATTTGCTAACACATCAATGGATATATCAGATGGTTTAAGCTCAGATATGATTAAACTTATTAATAAACAAAAATTGTCTTTCGAAATCGATGTTAATAAAATTCCTACATCAAAAAACTTTGAAGTTTTTTTAAAAAAATATAAAAAATTAAGAATTCATTACTTATTTAATGGTGATGATTATCAACTATTATTTACAGCTTCTAAAAAAAATAGATCAATGATAAAATTCATTGGAAATAAAATGAATCAAAAAATTACAAGAATTGGTAAAATAAATAATGCTTACAAAAAAAATTTGATAATAATGGACAATAAACCACAAAATTTAACTAATATTAAAGGTTATTCACATAAGTTTTAGAAAGTTAAATATTGCCTTTTATTTCTTTTTTTGTAATGTCCGATTTTTAATATTTAAAAATAACTAACAATTAAAGGAATTATGGAAGCTTCGACATCAAATATACTACAACTTATTATTTTAGCAGGTTTATTATCAATAGTTTATGGTTTTTTTACAGGTAGAAATATTTTAAGTGCTAGCGCAGGTAACAGTAAAATGCAGGAAATAGCATCTGCTATCCAAGTTGGAGCCAAAGCTTATTTGAATAGACAATACAAGACCATAGGAATTGTAGGTGTAGTTGTATTAGTTATAATTAGCTTTGCATTTAGCATTTTAGTAGGTTTAGGTTATTTAATAGGAGCTGCCTTATCTGGTATTGCAGGTTATGTTGGCATGCTTGTATCTGTGCAGGCAAATGTAAGAACTGCTGAAGCTTCAAGAAAAGGATTATCACAAGGACTTTCGCTGGCTTTTAAATCTGGTGCTGTTACTGGAATGCTAGTTGCAGGCTTGGCTCTACTAGCAATTGCTGTTTATTATTATTTATTATTGTCATTTGGCGTTGATGAAAGAGAAATTGTAAATGCTTTAGTAGCATTAGGCTTTGGAGCGTCACTAATTTCAATTTTTGCAAGACTAGGTGGAGGAATTTTTACCAAAGGAGCAGATGTAGGAGCAGATTTAGTTGGAAAAGTAGAGGCCGGTATACCCGAAGATGATCCAAGAAATCCTGCCGTAATAGCTGATAACGTAGGTGATAACGTAGGTGATTGTGCAGGTATGGCAGCTGACTTATTTGAAACTTATGCAGTTACTATAGTTGCCACTATGGTTTTATCTTCAATATTTTTTCATGGAGATCTTAATATGATGATATATCCATTATCAATAGGAGGTGCCTGTATACTAACATCTATTATCGGAACATTTTTTGTTAAATTAGGAAAATCTAAAAACATCATGGCAGCTTTATATAAAGGTTTTGTGGTGACAGCTGTAACATCGTTAATGATTTTGTATCCTGTTACTGATTATGTTTTAGGATTAGAGAGCACTTATTCAATTTATGATAAATCATTTACTGGAATGAGCTTATATACATGTGGTGCGATTGGTTTAGCTATAACTGGTTTATTAATTTGGGTTACTGAATATTATACTGGAACAAATTATAGACCGGTAAAAAGTGTTGCGGCATCATCCACAACTGGACATGGAACTAATGTAATTCAAGGCCTAGCTGTTTCAATGGAGGCCACAGCAATTCCGGCATTAATTATTGTTAGTGGAATACTATTAACAAACTACATAGCTGGACTTTTTGGAATAGCAATTGCTGTTACAACAATGTTAGCATTAGCAGGGATGGTTGTTGCTTTGGATGCATATGGCCCAGTAACAGATAATGCTGGTGGAATTGCAGAAATGTCTAATTTACCAAAAAATGTTAGAAAAACGACAGATGCTTTGGATGCAGTTGGAAACACAACTAAAGCTGTTACAAAAGGCTATGCAATAGGCTCTGCTGGTTTAGGTGCATTAGTTCTATTTGCTGCATATACTGAAGATATAAAACATTTTTCACAAGTAAGCGGATCAAAACTAGAAGGAATAGTGGTTTCGTTTGATCTATCAAATCCTTTTGTAGTAGTTGGATTATTAGTTGGTGGTATGCTCCCATATTTATTTGGATCTATGGGAATGCAAGCTGTAGGAAGAGCAGGTGGCGCAGTAGTAGTTGAGGTTAGAAGGCAGTTTAAAAAAATTCCTGGAATCATGAAAAGAAAAGCAAAACCTGATTATGGTAAATTAGTTGATTTACTAACTAAAGCAGCAATTAAAGAAATGATAATTCCATCTTTGCTACCCGTCTTATCACCGATTGTTTTATATCTAGTTATACTTCCTATTGGTGGACAAGTTGCCGCCTTATCATCGGTGGGTGCAATGTTGCTTGGTGTAATTATTACCGGACTATTTGTAGCTATTTCAATGACTGCCGGAGGTGGCGCCTGGGATAATGCTAAAAAATATATTGAAGATGGTAATTTTGGAGGAAAAGGCTCTGAAGCACATAAAGCTGCTGTTACCGGTGATACAGTAGGTGATCCTTATAAAGATACAGCGGGTCCTGCGGTGAATCCTATGATAAAAATTACAAATATTGTTGCTCTGTTATTATTAGCTGTAATTGCTGGTTAAAATATTATTTTTTTTTTTTAGATTTTGGAGCATTCGCTTTTTGAATAACACTTTTAAGTAATTTGCCTAAATACACATCATTATCATAAGTTTTTTCAGTAATTTTTCTCACTGATTTTAAATCATTCATATTATCCAATTGGTAAAATTTCTTAGACTCAACTATTCCATAATCATTAAATTTTATTTCGAGAATATTATTTTTTTTTATTTTTGTTTTACCTAGTTTAACAAATGATTGAGTAACTTTTTCTCTCTCAATGTAAAACCATACATTTTCATCAAATAAACTTACCGTAGAAGGTTTACCTATACTTGTTAAAATGTCATTCTTATTTGTTTCAGATAATTTTATTTTATCTAATTTTATTTCTAGGCCAGTAAATCCATGATTATTAACAACTTTATTATTTGAGCAACTTATTGTAAATAAAAATATAATTAATATAATTTTTTTCATATGAATGAACAATATTTAAATATTTACAATAATTTAATCAAATTAACTAGAAATAAATATTTATATTTAAATTTAGATAACAAAGAGATATTTTCAGATAGAATTATCTTTTTATTGCTACATTTATCTTTTTTCTTCAAAATCTATAAATCAAATAATCCAAAAGATAAAATTCAAGAAATATATGATTTTATATTTAATCAAATTGAATTATCAATTAGAGAAATCGGTTATGGAGATGTTTCAATAAATAAAAATATGAAAAAATATGTAAATTTTTTTTACGATATAGTACTAAACATTGATAATTGGGATAATATTAAAGATGAGGAAAAAGCGATAATTTTGACTAAGTTTATAAATAAACCTCGAAATATTTCGTTTTTCACAAATTATTTTGACAAATTGATTACATTTTATAAAATTAATACTTTAAATTATTTTACAAAGGATATAGAAGAGCTCAAAATTTAAATATGGCTGTACCAAAACGTAAAACAACACCCTCAAGAAGAGGAAAGAGAAGATCTCATATAAAGATCTCTCCCAAGAATATTGTTGAAGATAAAAAATCAGGCGAGTATAGACTGTCACATCATTTAGATCTTAAAACAGGATTTTATAAAGGTAGACAAGTTTTAGATCCAAAAGAATAATATTTGTTATATGACCAATAAAGTTGTTATTGCAGTAGATGCAATGGGTGGTGAAAATGCACCCACTAAAATTCTATTAGGAATTTCTGAATATTTAAAAGTAAATAAAAATGTTTTTTTTAAAATTTTTGGCCCTCAAAAGTTATTAGAAAATGAAGTAGCCAAATATGACATAGGCAAAGATTTCATAGAAATTATACATTGCGAAGAAATAATTAAAGATAATGATACACCCTTGTCATCTGCAAAAAAGAAAAATACTAGCATGTGGCAAGCTATTAACGATGTAAAAGAAAAACGATCAAATGTAATTGTTTCTGCTGGAAATACTGGAGCTTTATTTGTGATATCAAAATTAAATATTAATATGATTGAAAATATTAGCAAACCGGCGCTTGCGGCTTTGTGGCCAAACAAAATTAGCATGAATGTAGTTTTAGATTTAGGAGCGAACGTTGAATGTGACGAGAAAAATTTTGAAGATTTTGCTTTAATGGGTGCCGCACTACACACATCATTATATCCCTCGCACCAGTCAAAAGTAGCCTTGTTAAATATAGGATCAGAAGAAATTAAAGGTCATGAAACTATTAAAAAAGCTTATCAAATTCTTGAAAATAAAAAAAATCAGTTATACGATTTTTGTGGATATATAGAAGGTAATAATATTATGAATGGCGATGTCAATGTAATTGTAACAGATGGATTTACTGGAAACATTGCTTTAAAAACTGCCGAAGGAACAGCTAATTTTATTTCGTTAGAACTTAAAAAAGCATTGACCAATGGAATTATTGCCAAAATATCGAGCCTAGCTAATAGCTTCAATTTAAAAAAATTTAAAAAGCGTTTTGATCCAAGATTGTATAATGGAGCAATTTTTTTAGGCTTAGAATCACCCGTAATAAAAAGCCATGGATCAACAGATCATATTGGTTTTACAAACTCTTTGGATGTTTGTGTTAAAACAGTAAATGGAGAATTAATTAATAAAATTAAAAAAAATATAATTTTATAATGAGACAAAATTTAACAAAAAAAGAAATAATAAACTCTATTTATATGCAGTTAGGCTATTCAAAAAAATTAATAGAAAATATTTTAGAAGATATGTTCGAAATCATATTGGTAAACCTTAAAGAAAATGGTAAAGTTAAAATATCTAATTTTGGCACTTTTATACTACGATATAAAAAATCAAGAATTGGAAGAAATCCAAAAACAAGGAAAGAGGCCGTAATATCTGAAAGAAATGTTATACTATTCAAGCCAGCAAAATTTCTTAAAAACAAAATAAATAATGTCAACTAAGTTGTCGACAGCATACAAGACAATAGGTGAAGTGGTAAAAATACTTAATAATGAAGATCCCAAAAATATTATAATTAATACGCATACCTTAAGATTCTGGGAAACTCAATTTAACCAACTTAAACCAAAAACTTTTAATAATAAAAGGAGACATTATGATAATACAACTATAGAAGTCCTTAAATTAATTAAATTTCTACTAAAATCAGAAGGTATGACAATTCAAGGTGTAAAAAAGCATCTAAATCAAAATAATTCTAATCTTGACCATTCTGTATATAGAACTATAAGAACAAAATATTTTAAAAATAAATTATCGAATTTAAAAAATATTATTAAAGAATTAAAAAAATAATTATGGCTAAAAAATCCTTTGTAAAAATTAGAATGGTTCCTGAATCTAAACCAGATAGTCCATTCTTTTATTATTTAAAAAAACCTGCTGGTGGAGAAAAAGCAAAAGTTAAACTGTCTGCTAAAAAATATAATCCAAGTACAAGAAAGCACGAACTATTTGTAGAAAAAAAACTACCTCCACACAGTAAATAACTATTTCCTTTTAAAGTTTCTTTTTTCGTACTCTATATATGCTTTAATCATATTTGACCAAATTTTATTTGTAATTCTTGGATCAATATTGTTTCTTATCGATTTTTTTTTTATTTCATTGAGAATCACTTTAATTCTTTTTTTATCAACAATTTGATTTTTATATTCTTTTAGCTTTAAAACTTTTTTTACAAGTTGGGTTCTTTTTTTAACTAACTTAATAAAGGAATTGTCCAATTTATCTAGGTTTTTTCTTAATTTTAGTAGTTTTTTTAATTTTTTTGGCGACATTTATTAAATTGGATTTAATAATAATTATTATATTTATCTCAATATGTACATAGAAAATAATGTTACTAAAAAACAATTATCTTTTTGGTTAGGTTTTATGTTTTGGGTAGTTTCCTTGATGATTGTTGTGGGTGGCTTAACAAGACTAACTGATTCAGGTTTATCGATAACTAAATGGGAGTTATTTTCTGGATTTTTACCACCATTAACCGACGAAAAATGGATAGATTATTTTAATCAATATAAACAAATTCCTGAATTTAAGCTTCAAAACTATTCTATGACACTAGGAGAGTTTAAGGTAATATTTTGGTGGGAATGGATTCATAGATTTTTAGGTAGGCTTATAGGAATTTTATTCTTATTACCTTTAATTTTTTTTACATATAAGTTGAATTTTAAAAAATTGATTAATTTATATTTGATATTTTTACTTATATGTTTTCAAGGTTTTATTGGCTGGTACATGGTTTCAAGCGGTCTAGTTGATAGAGTTGACGTAAGTCATTTTAGATTATCTATACACCTAATAATTGCTTTTATTATAATCTCATTAATTTTATGGAATTATCTTATTTTAAAAGTAGATCGAAATTTTACTAAGAAATTTAATTATTATTCAATATTTGCTTTCTTACTTTTAATATTTGCACAAATTACAATTGGTGCATTTGTATCTGGTATGGATGCTGGTCAGATTTATAATTCTTGGCCATTAATGGGATCATCTTTTTTTCCTGATGATAGTAAAATTATTAACATTTTTAAACTTTCTGCTTTTAGCGATCCTTCATTAGTTCAGTTTATGCATAGAAATTTAGCATATGTAATATTATTATTTTATTTAATTATTTTATTTAAGATTTATAAAAACAAATTAATCAAATTATATAATGCAATAAATTTAGTTGGTTTATTGTTATTTGTACAAATTATTTTGGGGATATTTACACTTTTGTATGGTGCACAGATATATATAGCCTCCATGCACCAAATAAGTTCAATATTTTTAGTTAGTTCTTCAGTTTATCTACTTTATCTAAATACTAGCCAACAGCCTTCAAGTTAGGTTTTCCCGACGCATTTAATGCTTGATCTAAATCAGCAATAATATCGTCTGGATGTTCTATACCAATTGATAATCTAATATAACCTGGTGTTACACCTGCTGCTAAAAGTTCTTCTTCAGTTAATTGGCTATGAGTAGTTGTTCCTGGATGAATCGCTAAACTTCTAGCGTCTCCAATATTAGCAACATGATAAAACATTTTTAATGACTCAATAAATTTTTTACCTGCTTCTACTCCACCTTTAATTTCGATACCTACCAAAGCTCCATTTCCACCTTTTAAGTATTTCTTTGATCTAGCGGCAATTTCGCCCTCATGAAGAGTAGGGTATATAACTCTTTCAACATTTTTATGTTTCTTTAAAAAATCAACAGCTTTTTCTGCATTTGAACAATGCTGCTTCATTCTTAAAGGTGCAGTTTCTAAGCCTTGTATAATACCCCATGCATTATCTGGTGCCAAAGGGGCTCCTAAATCTCTTAACAAACATACTCTAGCTCTTATTGCAAAAGAAACATTTGCTCCAGTCAATTGAGGCACAACTTCTCCCCATTTTGCACCGCCATAACTCATGTCAGGTTCATTGAAAAGAGGCTGTCTTTTTGGATCAGCGGTCCAATCAAAATTTCCACCATCAATTAAGCAACCACCTATAACCGTTCCATGACCACCTATAAATTTAGTTAATGAATGCACTACAACAGCTGCACCATGTTCTAATGGTTTACATATAACTGGTGATGCAGTGTTATCCATTATTAATGGTATATTATACTTTCTACCTATGTCTGAAACTTCTTTAATTGGAAAAACTCTTAGATAAGGATTTGGTAAAGTCTCAGCATAAAAACATCTTGTTTTCTCATCAATAAGTTTTTCAAAATTTTTAGGATCCGCAGGATCTGCATATCTACATTCTATTCCAAGTTTTTTTAGAGTATGTGTAAATAGGTTAACTGTTCCACCGTATAAATCTGTTGAACTGATAAAATTATCACCAGATTGACAAACATTCATTATAGCAAAAGTTGAAGCTGCTTGTCCTGATCCCACTGTAAGAGCTGCCAGACCACCTTCAAGTGCTGCAACTCTTTTTTCTAATACATCGTTTGTAGGGTTCATTATTCTAGTATAAATATTACCGAACTCTTTAAGTGCAAATAAATTTGCCGCATGTCCAGTATCATTAAATTGATAAGATGTTGTTCTGTATATAGGCACTGCTACAGATGTTGTTGCAGGATCACTCCTGTAATCTCCACCATGCAATGCAATTGTTTCTGGATTTTTACTCATTTGTATCTCCTTTATTTTTTTAATATTTTCCTTTATGATAGCAGCACATTCAAGCTTAAAATTAATTTATTTAGTAGGATAATTGGTTGTAATGAAATTTTTAAGAACTTTTAAAACTCTATCTGCTTCTTCAAGCAACATCATATGACCACAATTATCTATAATATCTACTTTACTACCATCTATTAAATCAGCTAACTTTCTACCTTCTCTTACAGGACACATTTTATCATCAGTAGCTAATATTGATAATGTAGGAATTTTAATTTTTTTTGCAGCTTCAAATCCATTTTTATAATTATCACAAGCTCTAAAGTCTACACCAAGTGTATCTTTTATAGTTCTAGATTTAGCTAGCATTCCACCAGTATTTATATGATATAGTCCAGGAACTGGATGTCCACCAAAATGACCTGCTGGACCGTGAGCCCAGTCCATCATTAAATCTACAGCCTTGGGATCACCATTTTCAGCAAGTGCTAATAATTCTGGATTCATTGGTATAGCTCCAGCACCACCCATTAAACTCAATGTTTTAATTTTATTTGGATATCTAGATGCACATTCAATTGTAACTAAACATCCTTGTGAATGACCAACAAGAGATGCTTCCTTATATCCAACTGCATCAATTACATCGCTAACCCATTCTGCCATATCTTCAATTGACTTTAGGCTTTTGCCGCCTGATAGTCCATGACCAGGTAAATCAAGAGCTAGCACACTGTAACCATGAAAAGCAAAATATCTTGTTTGAAGAACCCAAGTCATATGGGTTAAACCGCTTCCATGTACAAAAATAATTAATGGTTTATTTTTATCAAAAGGTCTTCCACCTGTTGAGGCAAAAACCTCCTCATTATTTACCTTAAACTTCATTGATTTGATACAAGTCTTGGTTTTCTAGCAGCCCTAAAACCAATTTCAAAATCATTTTTGATATCATCAATATCTTCTATACCAACAGACAATCTAATCATATCATGTGATAAACCAGCAAATTTTAAAGTAGCTTCATCCATTTGAGAATGAGTTCCAGAAGCAGGATGAATAACTAAAGTTCTAGTGTCACCAACATTAGCCAGGTGAGATGCTAGCTTAACATTATTAATAAATGCTACTCCTGCATCTTTTCCTCCTTTAATACCAAAAGCTATCATTGACCCACGTCCATTAGGTAAAAGCTTTTTAGCTAATTTATTATCAGGATGGTCAGGTACACTTGGATGAGAAACCCATGCTACACTTTCGTGTGCTAATAAATATTTAACCATTTCTTCAGCATTAGAGCAATGTTTTTTCATTCTTACTGATAAAGTTTCAATTCCTTGTAATACATTCCATGCGTTTTGAGGACTTAAACAAGGACCAAAATCTCTCATACCTTCAGCTCTTGCTTTCATTGTAAAAGCTGTAGGTCCAAACTCTTCAGCAAAAGATAGACCATGATATCCTTCGTATGGTTTTGTCATAGTAGGAAATTTATCATTTTGCATCCAGTCAAAGTTACCACCTTCAACTAAAATACCCGCCATCGAAGAACCATGACCAGCCATCCATTTTGTTAAAGAATGAACTACTATATCAGCTCCATGTTCAAATGGTTTGCAAAGGTAAGGTGTTTGATATGTAGCATCAACTATTAAAGGTATACCTGCATCATGAGCAATCTTTGCAACTTCTGGCATATTCATAAGTTCGTTTCCCGGATTTCCAACTAGTTCACCAAAAATTCCCTTAGTGTTTTTTTGAATAGCTTTTTTAAAACCTTCAGTATCTCTGGGTTTAACAAAAGTACATTTGATACCAAATTTAGGTAAAGTTAATCTAAATAAATTAACAGTACCGCCATATAATTGTGAAGAAACGACTAAGTGATCGCCAGCCTCACATAACGTCATTACAGTTAAAAAAATTGCACTCATTCCAGAAGATGTTGCTAATGCAGCTGTACCGCCCTCAAGAGAAGCAACTCTTTCTTCTAAAACTCCAACTGTTGGATTAGAAATTCTACTGTAAATATGACCGCCTCTTTCAAGATTAAATAAAGCTGCAGCATGATCTACGTCATCAAATAAATAAGAAGTTGTTTGATATATTGGTACCTGTCTAGATCCAGCATTTTTATGTGGCTGATATCCAGCATGTAAACTTAAAGTATCAAATTTATAAGTTTTAGGATCTGTTCCTTTTTTTTTGTTTTCATCGCTCATTATTATTCCTTATTATATTATTTTTTTTGTAAATTTATTCAGTTTATCCGCATGTAAACGTTACGATTATTATCAATATTAATATAATTTGACAATATTAGCTTTTATAAGTATTAATCCCGCAAAACATGACAAAATTTGTTAAGAAAAACGAGGTAAAAAACGATTGGTATGAAATAGATGCCTCAAATGCTGTTGTAGGTAGACTTGCATCAATCATAGCCATGATTTTAAGAGGCAAAAACAAGCCAACATTCACTCCACATATGGATAATGGTGATTTTGTAGTAGTTAAAAATATAGAAAAAATAAAATTTACAGGTAGAAAATTTCAAGATAAAAAATATTATAAACATACTGGATATCCAGGTGGCATAAAAGCAACTACTCCAGAAAAACTTTATGACAAAAAACCTGGAGAAACTTTAAAATTGGCAGTTAAAAGAATGCTTCCAGGAGGACCACTAGCAAAAAAACAATTAACTAAATTAAAAATTTACAAAGGATCTGAACATCCACATTCTGTACAAAATCCAACTGTTATAGAATTGTCAAAATTAAATAGTAAAAATATAGCAAGAAATTAAAATGCCAGAAATTCAAAAAGTAAATTTTAAAGATAGTAAATACGCCACAGGTAGAAGAAAAACTTCTATTGCTAAGGTTTGGCTTAAAAAGGGAACAGGTCAAATATTAATTAACGGTAAAAATTATGAAAATTATTTTACAAGAGAAATTCACAAAATGAAGCTATTAAGACCATTTGAAATCATAAATCAAACTGCAGATTACGATGTAAGAGGCAACGTTACAGGTGGTGGATTGACTGGACAAGTAGGAGCTTTAGTGCATGGTATTTCAAAGGCATTATTACAATTTGACGAAAATTTAAAATCAACATTAAAAAAAGAAAAACTAACCACGAGAGACTCTAGGGCTGTTGAAAGAAAGAAATATGGTCATAGAAAAGCTAGACGTAGTTTCCAATTTTCAAAAAGATAATTTTTCTTTTTCAAATACAACAGTTATAATAAATTATGCAAATGCTAAATGTTTTAGTTGCTGGGTCCACTGGATATATAGGTACAGAATTAATCAAACTTCTGGTTAATCACAAAAATATCAAAATTAAGTATTTATGTGGAAACTCATCTATAGGAAAAAATATTTCATATTACGATAAATCTTTGAAAGGTAAAAAATTGCCTAAAATAATTA
>QCLN01000018.1 GCA_003214525.1 Pelagibacteraceae bacterium AG-414-M23
TATCAAGAGTTAATTCAGAAGAATTATTTGAGTATTTAATTAAAATTAAAGATTTAGAAAATGGAAAGATCACAAATGATGCTATTAAATTAATAGTGAAATTATCCGAGGGCTCAGTGAGAGATTCCTTATCTTTGCTAGACAGGGCAATGCTAGTCGAAAATGATGGAAAAGAACTTAATCTTAAAACAGCTCAGAAAATATTTGGATATTTTGAAAAAAGCATAATCATAGATTTGATCAGACATATTTTAGAGGGAAGTGAAAACAATACTCTTCAGTTATATAAAAAAATTTATAATTCAGGAGTAGAGCCCAAAGTTTTTCTAAATGAATTTTTAGAAGTGCTTTATTATGTAAAAAATATTGATTTTATAAATTTAGATGGAACAAATTTTGAATTAAATGATCAAGAATTCGATAAAATAAAAAATTTATCAAAAGAACTTTCCAAAAAAGATATACTTTTATTGTGGCAATTCACCCTAAACAATCTTGAGAAGATAGATATTATAAAAAATCAACATCAATTTGTTGAAATGTTTTTAATTAGATCATTGTTTCTTAAAAAAATTTTGAAAGGTGATAAAGATATACAAATTGATAATTTAAAAAAAGATTTAAATATTAATAAAATTTCAGTTGAAAACAAGACTCAAGTAAAACAAGACACCGTAGATCAACTAAAAAATGTTGAGCAAGAGGAAAAAATAATCACAACACCAGATGAAAAAAATAAAATTGAAAATAATCAAATTAAAAGTTTTAATGAACTAATCAAACTTTGTGAAGAAAAGAGAGAGTTAAAAATTAAATATGAGCTCGAAAATAATTTGAGATTAGTAAGTTTTAAAGATCAGAAAATTGAAATTTCATTTAATTCAAATCTTGATAAAACATTTGTAAAGGAATTAACTGCAAAACTTCTAGAGTGGACGAATAAAAGATGGATTATAGCTTTTTCCAAAGAAGATGGTTTACCAACTGCGAAAAAACAAAAAAAAGATTTAGAAGTAAATTTATTAAAAAAAGAATCTGAGACTGAGTTTTCCAAAGAATTTAAAAAAATATTTCCCGATTCAAAACTCGTCAAAGTAGAAGATGGTGAATAAATAATGACAGATTTTTCAAAAATACTTGAGAAAGCAAAAGAATTAGAGAAAAAAATGAAGGAGAGCCAAGAAGTAATAAAAAAAATTGAAGTTACAGGGAATTCTGGAGGAGATTTAGTAAGAGTAAAATTAAATGGCGAAGGTGAAATGATTTCAATAGAAATATCCGATAAACTTTTAAAAGAAGAAAAAAACATAATTGAAGATTTAATTAAAGCCGCTCATAACAATGCAAAATCATCTTTGAAATCAAAAACAACAGAAGAGATATCCAAAAGTGCAGGTAATTTTGATATACCTGGCTTTAAGTGGCCATAATAATTTAAATGCAAAATATATCTGAAATAGAGGAATTAATTAAATTAATATCAAAACTTCCAGGTTTAGGGCCAAGATCTGCAAAGAGAATAGTTTTAAAGCTGATAAATAATCGTGAAGAATTAATTAAACCAATGGCAAAAACTTTAGCCGATGTATACAAAAATATATTTAGATGTAAAACTTGTGGGTCACTAAAGTCTAACTCAAATGGATGTAATAATTGTGAAAACAGCAATCATAAATATAACAAAATTTGTGTTGTGGAAAATATAGCAGATCAGTGGAGCATAGAAGCGTCGGGTATTTATCAAGGCTACTTTCATATACTAGGTGGAACAATTTCATCTTCCAATAGTCAAAAAAAAGAGGAACTATTAATTGATGCATTAGTAGAGAGAGTTAAAAAAGAAAAAATAGAGGAAGTAATATTAGCTACAAGCGCAACAATAGAAGGTCAAACAACTGCATTTTATATTCAAGATAGCTTGCGAGATACTAACGTAAAAATCTCAAAACTTGCCCAAGGATTACCTGTGGGAGGGGAAATAGAAAGTTTAGACGATGGCACTTTAATATCGGCTTTTAAAAATAGGCAGAATTTTTTAGATACAAAAGACTAATTTTTTTTAATCAAACGATTTAAATGTAATAATGGTTCTGTATATCCAGAAGGCTGATTTTTTCCTTGAAATACTAATTCACATGCTGTTTTAAAAGCTATAGATCTATCATATTGTGGTGACATTTTTTGATATAACTTGTCATTTTTATTTTGTTGATCAACAACTTTTGCCATTTTCTTCATAATTTCCAAAACTTGTTTTCTACTGCATATTCCATGGTAAAGCCAATTTGCGATATGTTGCGATGATATTCTTAAAGTAGCTCTATCTTCCATCAATCCAACATTATTTATATCAGGGACTTTTGAACACCCTATACCTTTATCAATCCACCTAACGACATAACCCAAGATTGTTTGTGCAGAATTGGATATTTCTTTATTTATTTCATCTACAGGCCAATTAGGTCTTTTTATTACTGGCAAAGTTAATAAATCATTTAATTTAGCTTTTTTTCTTATTTTTAATTCAACTTGCTTATCAAATATATTTATTTGATGATAATGGAGAGCATGAAGTGCTGCGGCAGTAGGAGAGGGAACCCAGGCACAATTTGCCCCAGCTTCTAGATGGGAAATTTTTTGTTTTAACATATCAGACATTTTATCTGGCATGGCCCACATTCCTTTTCCTATTTGTGCGACACCTGAAAATCCGCATTGCAAACCAATATCTACATTGTTATTTTCATAAGCTTTTATCCAAGTGGAAGATTTCATGTCTCCTTTCTTTATCACGGGTCCAGCTTCCATAGATGTATGTATCTCATCTCCTGTACGATCTAAAAAACCTGTGTTAATAAAGAATACTCTGTCTTCTAATGTTCTAATACATTCTTTTAGGTTTAATGTAGTTCGTCTTTCCTCATCCATTATTCCACATTTAATTGTGAATTTATTTAAACCCAAAACTTCTTCTACTTTTGTAAATAATAAATTTGTAAAAGACGTTTCATCCGGACCATGTTGTTTTGGTTTTACGATGTAAATAGAGCCTGATCTTGAGTTATTTTTGTTTTTTAGGTCATGAATAGCACACAAAGATGTAACAAATGCATCCATAATACCTTCAGGTATCTCAGATCCATCTCGTAAAAGAACAGCTGAACTGGTCATTAGATGACCAACATTTCTATTCAATAGGAGGGATCTTCCATGAAGAGTTTCTTTTTTACCAAATTTAGTTATATATTTTCTATTTGTATTAAGTTTTCTAATTAATTTTTTACCATTTTTTTCAAATTCAGATGTAAGATTTTTTTTCATAAGACCTAACCAGTTTCTATATCCAATAATTTTATCTTCCGCATCAACTGCAGCAACCGAGTCTTCATGATCGCATATAGTAGAAATTGCCGACTCTATTATTATATCTGAAATACCAGCAGGATCTCTTTTAGCACTAAATGCATTTGGATTGATCAGGATTTCGATATGTAAATTATTATTTTTTAAAATAATTGCTGAAACCTTTTCACTTTCAACTCTATATCCAACGTATTTTTCATCATTTTCTAGTTCTGTAGAGTTTTTTTCTAAATACAATTTTAGTTTATGTTCTTTGATTGATATTTTATTTACATTTTTCCATTTTGAATTTTTTAATTTAAAGTTTTTATCCAAAAAGTTTTTAGTATATGCAACTACTTGAGCCCCTCTTTCGGGGTCATATCTTTCACCAGTTGACTCTTCTGAAGATATTACATCAGTCCCATACAAACTATCATACAAACTCATCCATCTTGCATTTGCGGCATTTAATGCATAACGGGCATTCATAATTGGAACCACAAGTTGAGGACCTGCAATTTCTGATATTTCTTGATCTATATTTTTAGTTTTAATTTTAAAATCAGAACCTTCTTTTTTAAGATATCCAATTTTTTCAATATAAGACTTATATTCTTTTATATCAAATTCTTTTTCATAGTTTTCCAAATGCCATCTATCCATATCCATTTGTAATTTTTTTCTAATGTTAAGTAATTTTTTATTTTTTGGAGCAAGTTCATGGCTAACTTTGCTAAACCCTTTCCAAAAATTATCTATTGAAACATTTGTTTCAGGAATAGCTTCGTTATTGATAAAATTATGCAGGTCTTCTGAAATAGACAAATTTTCGGTATTTATATATTTTTTTGACATATTAGTTTTTTGTAGTTTTTTGAAACCAATCAGAAGGATTATTTTCTACATACTACATTTAAGTAGTTTGTTTTAAGAAAATTTTATATAATAGTAAATTGATAAAATAAAGCCACTTTATTGCCTTTATTATATAAAATATTGAATTAATGAAAAATTATCTAAATTTTGAAAATGAAGTTAAAGAATTAGAAGCACAACTGGATAATCTAAAAGATCCATATAACAATGAAGGTATTTCTGAAGTAAATACAAATGAAATTGCATTATTTGAAGAAAAAATAAATAAAAAATTAGAAGCAATATATTCAGATCTAAACCCTTGGCAAATAACGCAAGTAGCGAGACATGAAGATCGTCCAAGAGCTAAATACTTTATAGAAAATTTATTTGATGATTTCATATCATTATCTGGAGACAGATTTTATGGCGAAGATAAATCAGTAATAACTGGTTTTGCTAAATTTAGTAACAATTCAGTTTTAGTAATTGGACAAGAAAAAGGAGAAAATTTAGAAGAAAGGTTAGAAAGAAATTTTGGAATGATGAGGCCAGAAGGATATAGAAAAAGTGTAAGATTAATGGAACTGGCTAATAAATTTAATATTCCTATAATAACTTTTATTGATACCCCAGGCGCATATCCAGGAGTTGGAGCGGAAGAAAGAGGACAAGCAGAAGCAATTGCAAGATCTATAGAGAGTTGTATGAAATTAAAAGTTCCAAATATATCAATAATTATTGGAGAAGGTGGTTCCGGCGGAGCGATTGCCTTAGCATCAGCCAGTAAAGTAATTATGTTAGAAAATGCAATTTACTCAGTAATATCACCTGAGGGCTGTGCTACTATTTTATGGAGAGATCCTAAAAAAACTCTTGAAGCAGCAACTGCAATGAAACTGACTTCAAAGGAGCTGATTGACTTAAATATAGTTGATGAAATAATAGATGAGCCAATTGGAGGAGCTCATAGAGATAGAGAAAAAACTTTAGAAAATATTCGCGCCTCAATAAAAAAACAACTAAATTATTTTGAAAATTTAAATGAAGAAGAAATAATTTTACAAAGAAAAAAAAAATTTTTGACAATAGGAAGAGGCAGAGGTTTTTCCAGTAAATCTGATATTTCGACAGGCATTTCTCTTAAAACTAATAATATTAATAATTTATTTGAAAAAATTTTAAGAGATAAAAAGATTTTAATTAGCGCTGCAGTATCAATTTTTGTGTTATTAGGATTATTTTATTTGTTATAAAGCACCGCAGCAATGCTTATATTTCTTTCCTGAATTACAAGGACAAGGCTCATTTCTACCAATTTTTTTTGAGGTAGGATTATCAAATTTTTTATTTTGTTTTTTTGGAATTTCATCACTCTCTTCAGGGCTATTTACTATTTTAATATTTAGCAGCAATGCAATAAATTGATTTTTTAATCTATTTAATAAATCTTCAAATAGATTAAATGCCTCTTTCTTATATTCTATTAACGGATCTCTTTGACCGTAAGATCTTAAACCAATCACTTGCCTTAGTTGTTCGAGATACTGAATATGTGTTTTCCAATTTTGATCGATTAATTGAAGAAAAATTCTTTTTTCAAGTTCTTTTGATTTATTTTCACCTATTATATTTAATCTTTCATCTCTTTTTTTATTAAATTTATTTACAATTCTTTCTTTTATAACTGAGCCATCGGAAGATTTTAAGTCTTCAACCTCTTCTTTATTGAAAGATGCTCCTAAAGAGGAAAGCAATTTTTTTTCCAGATCCGTATGTTTTTTTTTGTATTCTATTAATTCATCAATTGTTTGACCGAGAAAATTATCTGCAAATTCATAAGAATTTGAACTTTCCATCACCTTACTTCTTTGAGAAAAAATAACATGCCTTTGATCGTTTAAAACGTCATCAAATCTTAATAATGATTTTCTTATGTCAAAATTTCTTGCTTCTACTTTTTGTTGTGCTCTTTCAAGTGCTTTGTTTATCCAAGGATGGTCTATACTTTCACCATTTTTAAGTCCAAGTTTTTCTAGGATATTATTCATAGACTCCGAACCAAAAATCCTCATTAGATCATCTTCCAGACTAACAAAAAAAATTGAATTCCCCTCATCCCCTTGTCTGCCAGATCTTCCTCTTGCTTGATTATCTACTCTTCTACTCTCCATTCTTTCAGTTCCTATAACATAGAGTCCACCTAATTTTTTTATTTCATCTCTAGATGATTGATCCACATTTTTTCCACCAAGTTTAATATCGACACCCCTTCCAGATATGCTAGTCGTAATAATTACAGATCCTTTTGCACCAGCATTAGCAATAATTTCTGCTTCCTTGTCGTGATTTTTTGCATTTAGAACAATATGATTTATTTTTTGCTTGTTTAATAATTCTGAATAGTGTTCAGATTTATTGATACTACTTGTAAATATTAAAATTGGTTGACCTACATTGTATTTTTTATTTACTAATTTTACTATAGCGTCATCTTTTTCTTGTTCAGTTCTATAAATTTGATCATTCCAATCTTTCCTAATCATTTGTTTATTTGTAGGAATTGTAAGAACATTTAAATTATAAATTTCGTAAAATTCTTGAGCTTCAGTTACAGCTGTACCCGTACAGCCGCAGAGTTTTTTGTATAATTTAAAATAGTTTTGATAAGTGATTGAAGCTAAAGTTTGACTCTCAAATTGTATATCCAAATTTTCTTTTGCTTCTAAACTTTGATGCAATCCGTCTCCGAATCTTCTACCCGGCAATTGTCTACCAGACTGTTCATCTATAATTATTATTTCTTTATCTTTTACTATGTAATCTTTGCCATTAGAAAAAATATAATTTGCCCTTAACGATTGATTTACTAAATGTACTAAAGATAAATTTTCAGGATCATAAAAATTATTATTTTTTAAAATACCTACTTCAGAAAAAATTTTTTCAACATTATCTATACCTTTATTTGTTAAAACAATATTTCTATTTTTTTCATCGAGCTCAAAGTCATCTTTATCTAATTTTTTTATTAATTTGTTTACAACTATATATTGATCAGCTTTATCCTCTGCTTGACCAGAGACTGTCATAGGAACTCTTGCTTCATCGATTAAGCAGGAGTCAATTTCGTCTACGATAGCATAATTATGACCTCTCTGAACCATATCTTTTTTAGAAAATTTCATATTGTCTCTAAGATAGTCAAATCCCAATTCGCTATTAGTTGCATAGGTAATATCACAAATATAATTTTTTCTTCTTTCCTCATCGCCCTGATATGAATTAATGTATCCACATGTAAGACCTAAAAAATTGTAAATTTTTCCCATATTTTGAGAATCTCTCTTCGCAAGATAATCATTAACTGTAACAACATGCACCCCGCTGCCATCAAGAGAGTTTAAATATGCAGCAAGAGCAATAGTAAGAGTTTTACCTTCTCCTGTTTTCATTTCTGCTATTTTATTTTGATTTAGAGCTATTGCACCAATCAATTGAACATCAAAATGTCTTTCATTGTTAATTCTTTTTGAGGCCTCTCTAACAAGGGAAAATGCCTCTGGAAGCAAATGACTCAATTTAAAACCATCAATTAATTTTTGCTTTAGTTCTTTCGTTTTTTTTGGAAATTCTTCATCTTTAAGAATGGTTATTTCCTTCTCAAGTTCATTTATTTTATCAACGATTTTAGCTAATTTATCTAATTCTTTCTTGTTAGAAGATTTGAAAATTTTTGATATTAAATTTAATGGATTCAGCATAAGATTTAATTGTTATTTAAACAAATCTTATATAATCATATTATTTATTTTTTAAACATATATGCTTTTTAAAAAAGAAAATTATCAAATAAAGTCTAATTCTATTGGTTTTTACCAAGATCTAGAACACCTGGATGGGTTAGGATTATCGTCCGTTTCTGCAAATTTATATACAAATAAAAAAAATAGAGATGAGCTTGTTTTATTTTACTTTAGAAAAGGCGCTAGTCATGCAACAGTATATACTCAATCAAATATTAAATCTGAAAATATTAAATGGAATTTAAATAATTCAAAAGAAAAAATATATGCTCTTCTAGTTAACACGCGAAATGCTAATGCCTTTACTGGAAAAGAAGGATATAAATCAATTAATAATATTGCTGCATTGTTATCAGACTTATTGTCTAAAAAACAAATTGAAGATGAAGAGGAGCCAAAAAAAATTAAAATAAAAAATCTTTTGTTTGCATCTACAGGCACCATTGGTGAGATTTTTCCTGAAAAAAAAATAACAGATTCAATTCCAAATTTAATTGAAAATATTAAGTATGTTCAAAATAAATATATTTGGATTAAAGCTGCTATGGGTATTTTAACTACAGACACTAGACCAAAATTATCTATGGAAGAATGCAAGATAGCAGGTACTCCCATAAAAATTTATGGTTTAGCCAAAGGATCAGGAATGATTTATCCAGATATGGCAACTACCTTAGGTTTTGTTTTTACAGATGCCAAAATAAATGCAAATGTTTTAAAGAAATTGTTAAAAAAAAATATTGAGAATACATTTAATGCAATAAGCTGCGATGGAGATACTAGCACAAATGATATGGTCAGTATATTTTCCACTGGTTATGCAAATCATAAAGAAGTTAAATCTTATAAAGATAAGATGCTAAATGAATTTGAAAAATCATTGAACATTGTTTTAAAAAATTTAGCTAAAAGTGTTGCAGCCGACGGAGAAGGAGCGTCAAAATTTATAGTCATAAAAGTAGAAAAATGCAAAAACGAGATTGATGCTAAAAAGATTTGTTTTTCAGTTGCAAATTCTCCATTGGTCAAAACTGCCATTGCTGGTGAAGATCCTAATTGGGGAAGAATAGTTATGGCATTAGGAAAAGCAAAAGTTAAAATTAATCTTAAGAAATTAAATATAAACATCGGTCCATATAAAATTATTGAAAATGGAAAAATTTCTTTAAATTATAATGAAAGTGAAGTTGCTGAATATATGAAGTCTTTAGAGATAAAAATTAATATTCAAATAGGGAGTGGAAGTAAAGAATTTGAGGTTTATACAATGGATCTTACAAAAAAATATATAGAAATTAACGCAGATTATAGAACCTAGAATATTGAAAATTTTAATTAAATTATTAAATTAATATTATGATAAAATATAAGCTTAACTGTAAAAATTGCAGAAGTGCTTTTGATAGTTGGTTTGCATCTTCTAAAGAATTTGAAAAACTAAAAAAAAAGAAATTAATTAACTGTGATAATTGCAAATCTTTAGATATTGAAAAGTCAATTATGTCTCCAAGCATTTCATCAAATTTAAGTTCTTACAAAGAAAAATCTCATTCAAAAATGTATGAAGTAAAATCAAAGATAAAAGAATTCCAAAGTTATATTAAAAAAAATTTTGAGTATGTAGGAGAAAAATTTTCTTATGAAGCAAGATCAATTCACTACGGAAATAAAAAAAATAAAAAAAGAATTTATGGAAATGCATCATCTAAAGACATAAATGAACTTAAAGAAGAAGGAATTGAAACAATACAAATTCCATGGATTAATGATAAAGAAAATTAAAATCTTTTAAATATATTGATATAATTAATATTGGTGTTTTTGCTTAAATCCCATTTATCAAGTAGAACATTGTAGTTCAGGCCATGAATGTCTAAGAGCTTTAAATTATTTTTTTTACAAATTTCCTTTAATTTTTTTGGTTCAACGAAATTGAACCAGTCGTGGGTTCCTATTGGCAACCAATTCAACACATATTCCGCACCAATAATTGCAAATAAATAAGATTTAAGGGTTTTATTTATTGTCGCTATAAACATTACTCCATTTTTTTTTAATAAAGAAGAACTTGATTTAATGAAAAAATTTAAATCACTAACATGTTCAACAACTTCCATATTTAAAATAACATCATATTTTTTTTTTGACTTTAAATTTTCAGGAGATGAACAAATATAATTAATTTTTAGATTGCTTTTTTTTGCATGGGCTTTAGCAATATTGATATTTTTTTCTGAAGCATCTATTCCAGTTAACTTTCCTCCAAGTCTACTAATGGGCTCTGTTAACAAACCTCCACCACACCCAATGTCCATTATTTCCAAATTTGAAAATGGTTTTTTTTTATTTTTAATATTGAATTCTTTAATTATATTATTTTTAATATACTCTATTCTAATCGGATTAAATTTATGTAATGGCTTAAATTTACCATCGGGATCCCACCATTCTTCAGCCAAACTATTAAATTTTTCTATTTCTTCTTTATTTATTGTGTTATTAGCCATAAATTTTTAGTTTTAAATTAATAATATTTTTTTAATAAAAGATAATATAGGAAATAACAATGAAAATTGTAGTACTTAAATTTGGAGGAACTTCCGTAGGTTCTATTAAAAGAATTAAAAATATAACCAAAATTATTATTAGTTATTTAAAAAAAAGGTATAAAGTTGTTGTTGTTTCTTCTGCAATTAGTGGTGAAACGAATAAGCTAGCTAAGCTAACTAAACAGATTTCAAGCAACTTCATGCCATCAGAATATGATGCAATAGTTGCAACTGGCGAACAGGTCTCTTGCTCTTTGATAGCAGGCAGACTTAATGATCAAGGTTATTTATCCAGATCTTGGCTTGGTTGGCAAGTACCAATTTTTACTGTTGGGAATCATTCTCATTCAAGAATAGTTAATGTTAATAAAAAAAATATTCTAAAGTTTTTAAGAAAAGGTGGCATTCCGATAATTGCAGGTTTTCAAGGTATAAATTCTGAAAATCGAATAACAACAATTGGAAGAGGTGGATCAGATGCTAGCGCTATAATGATTGCTAAATTTTTTAAAGCAGAAAAATGTATAATATACACTGATGTTGATGGAGTTTACACAACTGATCCTAATATTGTACCAAAAGCAAAAAAAATAAAAAAAATTTCATACGAGGAAATGCTCGAAATGTCGTCATTAGGAGCTAAAATTATGCAACCTCATTCAATACAAGATGCAAGATTAAATAGAATAGATATAGAGGTTCGATCTTCATTCAAAAATATTTCTGGCTCTCTAATTACTAAAAGAAAAAGCATATCCTCAAAAAATATAATACGAGGAGTTTCTTTTACAAAAAATGATGCAAAAATTACACTAGTTGGAGTAAAAGATAGACCAGGCGTAGCAGCTTCTATATTTGAGCCTTTATATAAAAACTCTATAAATGTAGATATGGTTGTTCAAAATATTTCATCAAACAAAAAAGAAACAGATCTAACATTTACAATTAAAATTGAAGATTTAAAAAAAACAGAAAAGTTGATTAAAGGAAATAAAAAAATAAAATTCAAAAATATAGTTATAGATGAAAAAGTATCTAAAGTTTCAATAGTAGGCGTAGGCATGATAACCACGCCCGGAGTTACATTTAGGATGTTTAACGCATTGGCAAGAAAGAAAATTAATATTATAGTTATCTCAACTTCAGAAATTAAGATATCAGTTTTAGTTGATAGAAAAAATTTAAAAAAAGCAGTTGATGTACTTCATAAAGAATTTAAACTAGATTACTAAAGACATAAATGAGCATTAGACCATTTAGAGATATTAAACGAAAAAAAACTAAAGTTATTTCTGTTGGTAATGTTAAAGTTGGCGGAGATAATCCAATCTCAGTTCAATCAATGACAAATACTAGAACAACTGATATTAAATCAACAATCAATCAAATAAACTTAATAGCTGAAGAAGGCGCAGATTTAGTTAGAGTTTCCTGTCCAGATGAAGCTTCATCTGTAGCCTTAAAAGAAATTACCAAGCATACAAATATACCAGTCATAGCAGATATTCATTTTCATTATAAAAGAGCATTAGAGGCTGCAGATAACGGAGCATCTTGCTTAAGAATTAACCCTGGAAATATCGGAGATAAAAAAAAAATTAAAGAAGTTGTAAATGCTGCAAAAAATAATAATTGTGTAATAAGAATTGGAGTGAATGCAGGGTCATTAGAAAAAGATATTTTAGATAAATATAAAGAACCATGCCCAGAAGCATTAGTAGAGAGCGCTCTAAGAAATATAAAAATTCTTGAAGATCAAGATTTTTTTAATTTAAAAATTAGCGTGAAATCATCAGATGTATTTTTGTCTTTATGGGCGTACCGTCAGCTATCAAATCAGACAGACTACCCTTTACATCTTGGTATAACTGAAGCAGGCAGCTTTATTCCTGGAAGTATTAAATCTTCTATAGGCCTTGGAACCTTGTTATTGGAGGGGATAGGTGACACAATAAGAGTTTCATTATCAGACGATCCGGTAAATGAGGTAAAAATAGGAAATGAAATATTAAAGTCTTTAAATTTAAAAAACAGAGGAGTTAAGATAATATCTTGTCCTTCATGCGCCAGACAAGGTTTTGACGTTATTGAGACAGTTAAATTATTGGAAGAAAAACTTAATCATATAAAAACATCAATTACATTGTCGGTTATAGGATGCGTTGTTAATGGCCCTGGCGAGGCTGCGTTTACTGACGTTGGGCTCACTGGAGGAGGAAATAATAATCACATGCTTTATATAAATGGAAATCAAGCAAAAAAAATATCTACCAAAGAGATGGTTGATAAAATAATTCATCTAATTGAAAAAAAAGATCAAGAAATAAAAGAACAATCTCGAAAAAAATAATAATTCAGATGCCTTTACCATTAAAAAAAGTTTTAGAGATAATAAATAAACATAAAGAATTAGAAAAAGATTTATCCAGCACAGATCTAGATAGTAAATCTTTTGCAAAAAAATCAAAAGAATACTCAAATTTAAGTGAAATTATCGAATACGCTTTGGAATATTCAAATTTTGAGACTGACAAAAAGGAACTAGAAAAAATTATTTTGGATAATAATAACGAAGAAGAGATTAAAGAGTTAGCCAAATCAGAATTAGAGACTTTATCTAACAAGCATCAAAAAAATGAGACTAAATTAAAAATATTTTTATTGCCGAAAGATGAGGCTGATACAAAAAATGCAATTTTAGAAATAAGAGCAGGTACAGGTGGCCTTGAAGCAAGTTTGTTTGCATCTGATTTATTTAAAATGTATGAAAAAGTTTGCCATAAAAAAAAGTTGGATTTTAGAAATTATTAGTCTGTCCAAAAGTGATGCTGGTGGCTTGAAAGAAGTTATAGCTTCGATAAAAGGGAAAAATATATATTCATCTTTAAAATATGAAAGTGGTGTACATCGAGTTCAGAGAGTTCCCGATACGGAAACTCAAGGAAGAGTTCACACTTCTGCAGCTACAGTAGCAGTTCTTCCTGAAGCAGAAGAAGTTGATGTAAAAATTGAGGACAAAGATTTAAGAATTGATGTTTTTAGAAGTAGTGGCCCTGGAGGTCAAAGTGTGAATACAACTGATAGCGCTGTTAGAGTAACTCATATCCCATCTGGAATAGTTGTAAGTCAACAAGATGAAAAATCTCAAATAAGAAATCGAGAAAAAGCTATAAAAATACTGCGCTCAAGACTTTATGAATATGAAAGAAAAAAAATAGATGATCAAAGATCTCAAGATAGAAAAAGTAAAATTGGTTCTGGTGATAGATCCGAAAGAATAAGAACCTATAATTTTCCGCAGGGACGAGTTACAGATCATAGAATTAATCTCACACTTCATAAACTTGAAGAGTTTATGCAAGGCGAAATTTTTGACGAAGTTATAGAAAATTTAAACCTTCATGCACAAGAGCAACAATTAGAAAATTTAGAATAATGAATTACCGAAATATAATAAACAAAGGAGCATCCATTTTAAGAAACAATGCTATACTAACTGCTAATTTAGACGCTGAAATATTGCTTTCAAATTCACTTAATAAAACTAGGGAAGAAATAATACTAAATTTAGAGGAAAAATTAAATGTACATCAAATAAATTATTATTATAAATTAATTAATAGAAGAAAAAAAAAGGAACCAATCTCCCTTATAACTAAAAAAAAATATTTTTGGAAATCTGAATTCATTGTAAATAAAAATGTTTTAACGCCAAGATTTGAGACAGAATTTTTAGTAGAAGAAGTTTTGAAAATCTATAAGCAATCAAAAAAAATACATGTTTTAGATATAGGCCTAGGATCAGGATGCATTTTAATTTCTTTGCTAAAAGAACGAAACAAATGGCAAGGTACAGGCCTAGATATATCTTCTTTAGCAATTGAAACTGCAAAAACTAATGCAAAAATACAACAGGTTTATAATAGAATTAGATTTATCAAATCTGATATTGACAAACTTTATTTAGGAAAATATGATTTAATTGTTTCTAATCCACCTTATATAAATAAAATTGGATATAATGAACTCGATATAGGTGTAAAAGGTTATGAGCCTAAAAAAGCTCTTTACGGTGGTATAGATGGATTTAAAGTAATCGAGAAAGTAATTAAAAAAAGTAAAATTATTTTGAAAAATAACGGATTATTAGCAATTGAAATTGGAATAGGGCAACATTGTAAGGCCTCTGAACTCTTAAGAAAAAATGGTTTTAAAGTTGTTAAAAAGGTTAAAGATTATCAAAATATCAACAGATGTCTGTTTGCAAAAAAATTAGATAATGAAAAATTTTAGAAATAATAGAAGAAGATTTAGAACTAATTCTTTTGATAGGAATTTAAAGATGCATTCTAATGATCAAAATTTAAACACAAGTTTGGGAAATGTCTCTGATTTTAAAAGAAAGCATTACTCAAAAAATAACTTTAATTCACCAAAGTTAATTCAAAAATATTCAGACCTAGCAAGAGAAGCTCTATCTAGTGGAGATAAAATATTATACGAAAGCTATTTACAACACGCAGAGCATTTTATTAGAAACTCAAGTAATTTTTCAAATAGTAATGCTACAAAAAATGGCCACTCTCAAGAAGTGGACGAAACTAATGTTAGTAAAATAGGTAAAGACGATTTAAAAAAAGAAAATAAATTGGAAACAGAAAAAAGTTAATTTTGTGAATTTATTAATTCTGATTTAAGAACATTTGTTTTAATTTTAACTAACTCAAACTCCTCTCTAGCTTTCCCTTTCAATTTTTTCCCCGAAGGCAGTTTAAGTGTTTGTGAATTAATTTTTTTTCCATTTTTTATCACTTCGTAATGTAGGTGTGGCCCTGTTGACATTCCAGTTGATCAAACGTAACCAATTACTTGACCTTGATTTACTCTTAATCCTTTTTTAATTCCTCTAGCAAATTTTGACATGTGAGCATATACAGTACTGTATGTACTATTATGTTTAATTTTAATACAATTTCCACCACCTCCACACCATCCAGCTTTTAATATAACGCCAGTACCAGATGCCATAATTGGTGTTCCCATTGGTGCAGCAAAATCTGTTCCTTGATGCATTTTATTATATCCAAGTATTGGATGTTTACGCATTCCATAACTTGAGGAAAGTCTCGCACCATTTATAGGAGTTTTCATTAAAGTCTTCTTTATGCTTTGTCCATTAGCTTCAAAATGATCATTAATCTTATCTTTTTCAGAATTAAAATGATAAAGTTCTAAAGACTTACCTTGTAAAATTAAATTTGCATAAAGTATATTCCCAAAATCTACTATTTTATTTTCTTCATTTTTAAATTCCTCATATACAATTTGAAAGCTATCATTTCTTCTTATGTCTCTTTGAAAATCAACTTGAAAACCATAAATTTGCGCAAATTGAACTATAATATTTGGATCTATTTGTTTTTCCACTGCTGCACCATATAAGCTATTTTTTATAAAATTTTCTTTGTAAATTGTATTTGTTGTTAATTTTTTGCTTAATTCAAAATGATTGTAAGAATTTTCTTTGTTTGAGGATATTATTAAATCTCTTTTCTTATTAATAGGTAGGATTATTTTTACAATCTTTTTTCTGTTTAAATTATCTATTTCAAAAATAATTTTTTGATTTTCATAGAGTTTATATTTTATTTTATTTTTTATAAAAAAATCTAAAATTTTTTTCCTTTCTGTTTTATCTAATAATATTTTATTAATTATTTTTTCTAATGTTTCACCTTTAATAACTGTATGTTTAATCTTTTCAAATCTAGGTTCTAATGATTTTGAAATTGATTGTATTGTTTTTTGTAAATATATATTTTGCAACATATTGTCCAAACTGCTTATTTGTTCAGATCTTATCTTTGTGTGAAAATTTATTATTATTACAGTTAATGTTATTAAAAATATTAAAATAATAAATGAACGAAACTCTTTAAATTTTTGATTAAGATAATTTTTTTGGAAAATATTTGTCATTAAAAAAGTGTTGTATATAAGGGGTTTTTTAGCATATTTTTTTATATCTAATAGC
>QCLN01000019.1 GCA_003214525.1 Pelagibacteraceae bacterium AG-414-M23
CGATTTTAGCGCTACTCCGCAGAACTTTCTGCCCCCTGGGCTTGAACCTCTCGGTTTTTCCCCAATCGGCCAGTTAAGGGTTGCCCCTTAATTCATTTATAACGATATCAGAATAAAGTAGTTGAATATATCACTTAATTGTTGAATTTATTAGTTTTTAACAGGGTGGAATAGCGGGGAAAACTTAAACTAGAATATTAAAAGAGATATTAAAATAACAAATCCTATAGCTATAATACCAAATATTGAACTAATTAGCTTGTTTTTTGTATTTTCTTTAAGTTTAGGCCATTTGTTCATTATCATGAATGTAAGAATTACAACTAAAAGACCTAATATCAGATATTTAGGCATAACAATTTACTATATTAATTTCTACTAGATACAATTTCATTTAGTTTTTTAATTTTGTCACTAGCAGAGTTAGTTAAAATTCCTGGAATAATTGCATGTAAAATAGCTTGAAATCCACCCAAAATCATTGTCAAACCTATTTTTAATGCTGCTTTGAGATGCTGATTATATGTTTCATTAATTTGAATTAGGTGCTCTTTAGAATCTTTAATCATTTTATCAATTTATTATATTGACATTAATAATCACTTAATATATTACTAATGATAATTAATTGTTATCAATAGTAATATTATGACTGAGCTTACAACAGACCTAAAATCGCTTCATGAGGCAACTTTAAATAACCTCAAAAATTCTAAAGCCAATAATACATTGAGAGCTTATAAATCAGATTTCAAGGATTTTGGTGCTTTTTGCTCAAAGCATGGATTAAATTCTTTACCATCAGAACCTAAAATAGTCTCTTTATACTTAACTCATCTTTCTAAAAGTTCAAAAATAAGCACATTAAGGAGAAGATTGGTATCAATAAGCATGGTTCATAAGCTAAAAGGCCATTATCTAGATACAAAACATCCAATTATTGTTGAAAATTTGATGGGTATAAGAAGGGTAAAAGGGAGCATTCAAAAAGGAAAAAAACCTATATTAATCAATCATTTAAAATCAATTATTAATGTAATAGATGAAAAAATAGTAGAGGAAATTAAAAAATTAAGAGACAAATCGATAATATTAATAGGATTTGGAGGAGGTTTTAGGCGAACAGAGCTCATTTCAATTGATCATGAAGACTTAGAATTTGTTCCAGAAGGACTTAAAATCACTATTAAAAAATCAAAAACTGATCAATATGGAGAAGGCATGATTAAAGGACTGCCCTACTTTACTAATGAAATTTATTGTCCAGTAATGAATCTAAAAAAATGGTTAGAAATTTCAAAAATTAAATCTGGACCTATTTTTAGGAGATTTTCCAAAGGATTATCATTAACAGATAAAAGATTAACAGACCAATCTGTAGTCTTGTTAATGAAAGAATACCTAAATTTAGCTGGTATTGAAAATAAAAATTTTGCTGGTCATAGTTTAAGATCAGGTTTTGCAACTGTTGCAGCAGAGTCCGGAGCAGATGAACGAAGTATTATGGCAATGACAGGTCATAAAACAACTCAAATGGTAAGAAGATACATTAGAGAAGCAAATATATTCAAAAATAACGCCTTAAATAAGATAAAGGTATAAATAAGACAAGAAAAATTTCAGAAAAAAAATTAAATTGTAAAAAAAGATTGTATTTTACAATATAAAAACTCAAGGATATATCCAATAGTAATTTTAGGTTCGCTCAGAGGTCCATTATACTTTGTTTTAGATTTTAAATAATATTTTTTAAAAAATTTTGTTGTTATTCCCCATTTTTTTAAAAAGGTTTTGTCTCCCCTATTCTGAATAAAATTTTTTTTCTTTCGAGTTGTAAGAGATCCAAAATGATAAACTTTAAAATCATTAAGACCTTTAAAAATTCTTACACCTTCTTTCCAAAGTTTCATATTAAAATCAGGATCAGAAGCTATTCCAGGATTAAATTCTTCGCTAAAACCTCCAACATTATTCCACATTTTTTTTGAAACTAAATGAGGAGCAAAATGTGAACCTTGATGATCAAAAAAATTTATATCTTTATATTTAGATAGCAATTCATCTTCACGAAAATTATTAATTGTATCACCAAAATTATAAGTAATATGCCCAGAATTAGGCTCAATCATTGTGCCAGATAAATAAAAATTTTCATGATCTAATGATTTAATTTCTTTTATTAGAACATCATCCCAGTTAGGGCAGAAATACATATCATCATGGCTATACAAAATATATTCATAAGAGGCTAATTTTGCCGCTTTATTAATAGAAGAACATAAACCTATATTAATATCTGAATGAGTAAACTTATAACCGTTATTTTTAATAAAATCCTTAGTACCATCCGAACCATCATTTATGTGAAAAATTATTTCATGATCATGACTAGAATTGTTATTTAAACTTTTAATACAAAGTTTTAGATAATCTATGTTATTGAATGTTGGTATTATTATAGAAATCATTTTATGGTTTGTGCCATAAATATTTACTTTTATTGTTTATATTAAATGTTTTATTAATTATAAAATCAGCTACTAGCGTTGAATTGAAATATTTCATGTATTTAGCTTTTCCTTTTTTACCAATAGACTTACGTAATTTTTCATCTGATGAAATTTTCTCAATTTTTTCAGATAAATCAGAAATATTTTTATAAAAAACCATCTCTGTTTTATCAAAGAAATCGCTATAATGAGTCTTTTCATCTATTAGAGTCACAAGACCATTGCCAACTATTTGAGTAATTCTATCACTGCTATAATATTTAATAGGTGTGCCTCTACTCAAATTCAGTCCCATTTTTGAATTAGATATTATTTTAAAATACTGATCCGCCCAAATTGGCTGGACATCATTCATTCCAAATATGTCAAATTTAATGTTTTTACACTTATCAATAAGATTTTTTATAAATTTTTCTCTGTCATCTGATGATCGTCCTTTTAATTTACCTCTATGAACACCGTGACTTAGTGCAAAGAAAACATCATTGGAGCAGTCTTTTTTAAAATTGTTAAGTGTTTCCATCGACTGGTCGCTAGGATTGGGAATAAAATAACTTTTATAATTGCCTGGTAAGAAATTAATAGCGTCTGGAGATGTAGTTAAAAAACTCGTATCTAAAATTTCAGATTTATCAAGAATTCTTTTTTTGTTTTTTAGATAATCTGGGCCGTGCTTATTTAAAGGATCCAAAAACCATTGTGCTATTTTCAAATTAGAATAATCTTTTTTTAAGCTACTCAGTACATCTTGAGAGATCATATCTGCATGACCTAGCACTATCATGTCAGGTTTAAAATGATAACAAGTTTTAACCAATTTATCATTAAGTGTATTTGATCCATATAAATCTCTAATTGATTTTCCCCTACTAACTATATCTCTATCGCTAAATTCCAAGACACTATGGCCAAGTCTTATAAAGCCATTATTAAGTCTTCTACCAGTATTAAAAAAAAGTCTACCATTATGTCTTTCGTTAAAATTTGTTATATGAAGGATTCGTAAGTTTGAGGCTTCCAGAAATACATTTGGATTATTAATTTTTAAAAGTTTATTTCTTACATCATCTATTTGTTTTGATACATATTGATGAGATAAATAAAAATTTTTATACGATAGAAATTGATAATTTTTTCTTATTTTAGGATTTATAATTAAATCTTTAATATTTTTATATATTTCACGAACAGTTAAATTTTTAAGAATTCTACCGTTTGTTATTGTTTCAGGAAGACCACCTTTGTTACTTATTATTACCGCACAGCCATTAGCTGCAGCTTCTAAACTTGTTCTACCAAAAGGCTCTTCCCATCTTGAACAAACAACTGCAATGTTGGTTTTTTTATAAATATTAATAACCTCTTTGTGTTCTTTAAAGCCTAGTTTAAATAATCTACTATGTTCAAATTCCAGTTTATCTCTTGGCTCATCGCCTATTACATATGCGGACCATTCTTTATAATTTTTCAAGATTTTAATTACTGCATTGCCAAAAAGGTCATAACCCTTCGATTTATTTAGTTTACCCACAAAAGTAATAATTTTTTTTTTACTTTTAAAGTTAATTTTATTTTTCGTAGCTGATTGATTAATTACAAGTAACTTTTCACTATTGATTGCATCAGATTTCATATTTTGAAGAAATCTTTTTTTTGACCAATTGCTGTTAAAAATTATTCTGTAACAATTATTCAATAAAAAAATTCTTTCATTTATAGTCTTAGAGCCAGACATAGAAAGCGGATCGTTGTGAAAATATAAAATATAATTCTTATCACGCAGTTCATTAACTAGATATTTAAGATAAATTGGTCTATTATGTAATTCTATTATATTAGAAGATTCTTTTTTTTCTATTTCTATAAATTTATTAACATAATCTTTATTCTGACTTTGAAATAATTTTTTTCTAGTTTCTATATTAATGTATTTGTTTTTAAACTTTTTTTTATAATCAGTAAATCCGTAAACTATGATATTTTTTCTAAATTTACTAAATTTTAAAGTATCATTTATAAACAAAGATACTGCACCAGCATATGAGGGTGAAAAATTTTCTTTATATGGCAACAAGATTGAAATTTTCATTTACTTTTAATAATTTTATTTCTTAATTTATAATTTTTTTTTAATATAAATTCATTTTTCATTGCAATTGATTTTGAATCATATTTTTCATAATAAACTAACTTCCATTTTTTTCCTCTTGTAAACTTTGCACCTTTGCCTGTGTTATGTAAATTGAGCCTTTTTTTTAAGTTATTAGTGTAACCTACGTATGAAAACTTTTTGTTATTTTTAAGATTTGATACGATTAAATAAACAAAATAGGTCATTTTGGCGGTCCCTAGGGGAATCGAACCCCTCTTTCATGGATGAAAACCATGTGTCCTAACCGATAGACGAAGGGACCAGAAAACGTTCTTCTATTGTAAAATAATAATTTAATCAAGATTAATCAGGTAATAGCATCTTTAATAATTAAATTAAAATCGCTGTTTTTTTTGATAATTTTATTATTAATTTGAACGATTAAATCAATATCTTTTTTATAATTCATTAATATATCGCCTAATTTTGTACCAACGGCGTTAAAAACAAAACAAAGGTATGATTTTTTTAAATTACTTTTAACTAACAATTGCAAATGTATATTTTTTAAAACTTTGTACTTTATGATTTTATTTTTTTTTATTAAGAAAATTGGATTTAAATTATCATTTCCAAATGGTTCTAATTTATCGAGGTCATTTCGGGCAAAAAATTTAAGAGATTCAAAATTTTGCTCACTAGTATAATACTTAAGAGGTTTTAGATTTTTAAAATTATTTTTAAATCTAACATTTAAAAAGTTTTTGAATTCAATAATTTTGCTCTTATCCAACAAGCATCCACCAGCCATGGAATGACCACCACCTTTTAATATGATTTTGTTATTTAATGCCTCATGAAATATTTTACCAATATCGAAACCATATATTGATCTAGAAGAGCACTTAATATAATTATTAGAATTAGTTAATATAAAACTAGGTTTATCATAAAGTTCAACAAAGTTTGCAGCAATTATACCAAGCAATCCTTCGTTTATGTTTTTATTAAATTTAAAAATAACTTCATTTTCAATTATTTCAGTTTTATAATTTAATAAACTTAAAGTTTCATTTTGAATTTTTTTTCTTTTTTCATTTAAATAAAATAGTTTTTCAGAAATTTTACTGATATTATCGTTGTTAGTTTCTATAAACAATTTAACTGGCAGATCAGGATAGCCCAATCTACTAGATGAATTTAACAAAGGACCTAAATTAAAACCTACATCCGTAGATGAAATTTTATTTTTTAATTTTAAAATTTTGCTTAAATTTGGGAATTTAATAATGTCAAAACTGTTTAATCCTTGTTTAACAATTTTTCTATTCATACCTCTCAAAGGCATTTGATCACATATTGTTGCTATTGCTGAAAAAAATAAATATTTATTATGGTCAATTTTAATTTTTTTTTTTAAACTCTTATTTAGATATTTTATAAAAAAATATACTAATGTAGATGCGCAAAAAAAAGAAGATTGATTTTTGCTAAAATTTTTAAGTGGATTTATAATTATAGTATTTTTAAAATTATTTTTTTTATATATTTGATGATGGTCAATAATAATAGTTTTTAATCCAATTTTTTCTAAATAAATTATTTCTTCAAATGAGTTAGATGCACAATCAACGAAAAAAACTAAACTATATTTATTTTTACAAATTAATTTATTTAGTAAATTTTTATTAGGTCCGTACCCATCTTTAAATCTATCTGGTATATAAAAATCGCATTTGATTTTGAGATTACTTATATAATCATAAAGTAGGTAGGTTGAAGAATAACCATCAACATCGTAATCACCAAATATAAGTATTTTTTTATTGCTTTTAAGACATTCATTGAAAATATTAGCTGCTGTAACAAAATCTTCATTATGATATTTTGCATTGTCTAGTTGTTCTTTATTTAAAGAATTATGGATTTCTTCATTTGAATATTTTTTTTCTAATAAAATTTTTGAGAGTAAATAACTAGTGTTAAAATCTTGTTGTTTTTTAAGTACTAGTCGCTCAGGAATAGACTTAATTTTCCAAGTCATACCTGATACTGATTTCATTTAATTACAGTAAATTTTTCTATTTTTTTTACTAGATTCTGACTTTTATGTGTAACTAGAGTTTCTGTCATAAATTTATTATTGTTTTTTTTAACTCCTCTAACCAAATCACCATTGGTTATACCCGTTGCAGAGAAAATTGAATCACCCGATACTATATCTTTAAGATCATATTTTTTATCAAAATCATCTATGCCCATTTTTTTAGCTCTTAGCTTATCTTGATCTGTTGCAAATATAAATTTGCCTTTAAAATTACAATTGTAACAATCTAAAGCACTAGCAGCTATAACACCCTCCGGTCCACCTCCTATACCCAAAAATAGATCTACACTGAAATTTTTATCAGTCACAAGAAGCGCACCAGCCACATCACCATCAGAAATTAATTTCATTTTAATATTAAAATTTTTAGCAGTTTGAATAATTTTATTATGCCTTGGTCTGTCCAATAAACATATTGTTAAATCTTCTAAATTTTTATTTAATGAATCTGCTAAATTTTTGAAATTCTTTTCAATTGTAAAATCTATATCTAGAGCATCATTTTCAACTTCACCTGAAAAAGCCAATTTATGCATATAAGTTTCTGGTGAATTAAATAATCCATTTTTAGGAGCTGCTGCTAACACTGAAATTCCGCCTGGCATGTTTTTAGCTACAAAATTTGTTCCTTCAATTGGATCTACAGCTAAGTCTATTTCTTCACCATTGGAATTTCCAACTTTCTCACCTATATAAAGCATAGGAGCATCATCAAGCTCTCCTTCACCTATTACAATTCTCCCTTTAATATCTAATTCATTTAAACTATTTCTCATTACTTTCACTGCAGCATCATCTGCTTTATTTTTATTGCCAGATCCCACATAAGAAAATGATGCAATTGCTGCTTTACTAGTAATGTCTGAAAATATATTTACAAAATTAGGATTTAGTTTCATGTGTTTGTCCAGTAATATTTATATCACTATTTTTAAGTTTAGTCTCAAATTCACTTAATCTTTTCCATACAGAAATAAGCTCTACAATTGTTGACCAACTTTTAACTAAATATTGCAAAGAACCTTCGACTCTACCAAATGCTCTGGTTATTTGCTGAACAAAACCTAATGTAATTACACCTTTAACAATAGTTGGCGCCAAAGCAAGGTATGGAACAATTACCATTCCCTGAAAATAACTCCACTTTACAGTATTAAAATATAAATAGTGAAAATATGATTTGTAATGAATGCCCCTGACTCTACTATATAGTTGACCAATAGTTGGTGGAGCAGCTCTTATAGGATCATCTTCCCCAAGAACTAATTCTTTTCTATATCCAGCTTCTTCTTTTTGTATATCGTATTCAATTCCAGGAAGTTTAATTCCAACTAAAGCTAATACAATAGTGCCTCCAAGTGCTGACAATATTGCCACCCATACTAAAGCATGATCAACTTCTCCTATCCAAGGGAGAACACTTACTTGTTTTGATAAACCCCAAAGTATAGGCAAAAAAGCAATTAATGTCATAATGCTATCTAATAATCCAACTCCTAATCCTTCCATAATTCTTGCAAATTTCAAAGTATCTTCTTGCACTCTTTGAGATGCACCTTCTGTAGTTCGAGCTTTAACCCATTCGCTATGATAATAATCAGCCATTGAAGTTCTCCACCTAAAAACCCAGTGAGAAACAAAGAAACCTGTAAATACTGCTATTATTATCCATCCACTTGCAATTTTTAAAAAAGTAAAAAGATAACCTATGAATTCATCTTCTGTTACAGAATTTGGTTCTGTTAATGCTTTTTGCAAGGTATCGTAAAAATCACCAAACCATTCGTTAATTTTAACATCTAGCTGAACTTGGTACCAAGTAGAAAATAAAATTACTAATGATCCTAAAATACTCCATAAAAACCATTTTCTTTGAATGAAAAATTTAAACATTTATTTTATAAAATTATCTGAATATGATTTTTTAACTATCTTTCTTTCTTTAGGTTCAATTAATTCAAATTCAATTTTATTCCTTTTGGCATATTCTATAGCTTTTTCTTTTGTCGTAAAATCCATTTTTAATTCAGAAAGTGTGTCTGTAGAGCTTTCCCACCCCATTAATGGATTTATTGTAGGATCATCAGTAATATATTCTAAAATCCATTTATCGAATTTCTTTAATCCTGACTGCATGGCAGTTTTGGCTGGTTTATAAATTTTAGCTTTTTTCATATAACTGGTCGGGGCGGCAGGATTTGAACCTGCGACCCTCTGGTCCCAAACCAGATGCGCTACCAGGCTGCGCTACGCCCCGAAGAATGTACTAATACATTAGAAATATTAAATTTCAAAGGATATAAAGAGGTAAAATAAAAGCTTTTTTAGCAGAATCTGCTATATAATTGTTTCATGATTATATCGTGTGAAAAATGCACTAAAAAATTTAATATACAGGATAATTTAATTCCTAATGAAGGTCGATTGCTTCAATGTGGAAGCTGTAACCATAAATGGTTTTATAAATTACCCGATCAAAATATAAAATTAGAAACGGAAAGTGAAATAATTTTAGATGAAAAGAAAAAAATTATAGAAAAAATTATTGAAACTTCTCAACCAATTAAAAAACAGGAAGTTAAAAAGGAAGTTAAAAAAGAAGATAAAAAATTAGATAATAAAAATAATCAAATTCCAAAAAAAAAAACCAATACATTAAAAAGATCAATGGTTTTAATCATTTCAATAATTGCTCTAATAATTTTAATTGATACATTTAAATTTCATTTAGAAAAATATATTCCAGGCATAACTTCAGTATTAAATAATCTTTATGAGACTCTAAAAGACCTTTCTTTATTTGCTAAAGATTTGATTAACTAATGATTAGATACATAACTAATTCATTTAAGTGGTTTTTTAAACTTGAAGCAGCAAGTGGATTAATGCTTTTATTTGCAGCAATTATTGCTTTAATTGTAAGTAATTCTATTTTTTCTGATTTATATTTTACTACTTTGAATAAATACTTGTTTATTGGAATAAATAACTTTGGTCTGAAACTTAGTGTAGTGCATTGGATTAACGATGCTTTAATGGCTGTATTTTTCTTTTTTGTCACTTTAGAAATAAAGAGAGAATTTATACAGGGTGAATTATCCAATACAAAACAAGCTATGCTTCCTATAATAGCAGCAATTGGTGGTATGCTTGTGCCAGCTCTAATTTATGTATTTATAAATTTTAATGATGCAACAACTTTAAACGGTTGGGCTATACCTTCTGCTACTGATATAGCATTCTCTTTAGGTGTACTATCATTATTAGGCTCTAGAGTTCCTTTATCTTTAAAAGTTTTTCTAACTGCTTTAGCTATTATTGATGATTTGGGAGCAATACTTATAATTGCAATTTTTTACTCTGGTGATTTAAATATAAAATATCTATCATTAATGTTAATTTCATTCATATTTTTACTTACTTTAAATAAATTCAACGTAAAAAAATTTTTACCTTACTTAGTATTAGGAATCTTTCTTTGGGATTTTACACATAATTCAGGTATTCACGCAACTATCGCTGGGGTATTGCTGGCAATGACTATACCTCATCGTAAAAAAGAGAAAGATTTTTCATTATTAATAAAAATAGAACATGCAATAAGTCCTTATGTGGCTTTCGGTATAATGCCATTATTTGCATTTGCTAATGCTGGCGTATCTTTAGAAGGTTTATCATTCGGAACATTATTAAACAAGGTACCTCTGGGAATATTATTGGGTTTATTTATTGGAAAACAATTTGGTGTATTTATTTTTTCCTATGCATCAATCAAATTAAAAATAGCTCAAATGCCAAATAATGCAAATTGGTTTAATTTTTATGGCGTTGGAGTCTTAACTGGCATAGGATTTACAATGAGTTTATTTGTTGGGAATTTAGCATTTGTGGAAAATATTCAATACATGGACGGTGTAAAAATAGGTGTATTAACTGGTTCATTGCTGTCAACTTTATTTGGATATTTTTTGATATTACTCACTCCAAATAAATAATTTTATGAAATTTAAGATATGTTTTCTGGTAATATTCATTATGATTTTTTTTAAGAATAGTCTATCGGCATCATATGACAAATTATTCTATGATTTTAAAATTAACGATATTAGTGGCAACGAACTGGATTTGAATAATTATAGAAATAAAGTTATTTTACTAGTCAACACAGCTAGCTATTGTGGTTTTACCAAACAGTATGATGATTTGCAGAATCTTTGGGATAAGTACAAAAATAAAAATTTAATAGTTTTAGGAGTTCCATCAAATTCATTTAATCAAGAAATGAAAACTAATGATGAAGTTAAAGAATTTTGTGAATTTAATTTTAAAATTAATTTTCCAATAACAGAAATTACAAATGTCAAAGGTGATAATGCTCATGATATCTATAAATGGGCTAGTAAAAATTATGGAAATTCAGCTGTTCCTAAATGGAATTTTCATAAAATACTCATAAATAAGAGTGGCGTCATAGTAAATACCTACTCATCATTTACAAATCCCATGTCAAAAAAAATTATTAATAAAATAGAAGAATTAATTAATTAAAAGCTTCATACCATCGTAAGCAGGAATAACTGATTTTGGTAATTTTTTTTTTAGTTCATCATAATCTAAAGTGTTGTGAAGATTGGTTAAAATTGTTTTATTAGGTTTAATTTCCTTAATTAATTCTAAAATTTTATTCAAGTTATAATGTGATGGATGTGGCTCTTCTCTTAAGCAATCAATAATAAAATATTTAAGTTTATATATTTTTGAATAATCTTTTTTATTAATATGACTTACGTCACTAGCATATGCAAGCTTATCATTAACAACATAACATAAGCTATTTATTGATCCATGTGAAACATTAAAAGATTTGATGATAATATTATTATTAATAAATTTGTGTTTTTTTTTTAAAATTTTCAACTTCATAATTGGTGGATAAAAATTACTAGTTTTTTTAAAACAATATTTAAATGTATTTAATAAATAATCTGAAGTGCTGTTATTGGCATATACAGGTATTTGCTTCTTACTCTTTAGATAAAAATATCTTAAATCATTAATTCCATGAGTTTGATCGCCATGTTGATGAGTATAGAAAATACAGCCGAGAGATTTAATTTTATTCTGCAAAAATTGGTGTCTAACGTCCGGTGATGTATCAATTAATATATTAAAATTTTTTGATTTTATTAATGCAGAACATCTAGTTCTAGTATTTTTTTTATTTTTGGGATTACAATTACCAAAATCACCATCAATTCTTGGAACACCTAATGAGCTGCCACAGCCAAGTATTATGAATTTTAAGCTCATTTAAAAGAAAAGAGTGTATTAAAATTATTTGTAGTAATTTCATCCATTTCTTCAAGAGTTATTTTTTTGATTTGTGCCAATTTTTCCAAAGTATATTTAATGAAACTGGGCTCATTTTTTTTTCCCCTCATTGGAAAAGGTGCAAGGAATGGACTGTCGGTTTCAATTATTATTTTATCATTTGGGATAAAATTAAATGTTTCCCTTAATTCAGAAGAATTTTTAAAAGTAATAATTCCACTAGCCGAAAAATAACTATTTAAATCTAATAATTTACTTGCAAATTCCTGTGTTCCTGTAAAACAGTGCATTAAGATTTTAATATCAGTATTTTTATATTGGTTTAAAATTTCAAATGTTTCTTTTTCAGCATTTCTAGAATGAACAATTAATGTTTTATTAACATCTAGACAGGCCTCAATATGATTTATAAAACTTTTAATTTGATTATTTTTATCACTATTACTATAATAAAAGTCTAATCCAGTTTCACCTATCCCAATAATTTTTTTAGAGTATTTAGAGTTTTCAATAATTTTATGCTTACCTATAAGATTTTTATCTGCATCATGAGGATGAATTCCAAAAGTTCCGTATATAATTGGATCTAAATTGATTATTTTCTTAATATTTTCAAAACTATCTAAATTTGTAGATATAGTAAGCAGTTTTGTTATGCCTACTTTCTTAGATCTTAATATTACTTCATTTAAATTTTGATACAAAGGGTCATGATCCAGATGGCAGTGTGAATCAATCATTAATGATTACCTTATCGAACAATATATCTATTTTATTAATCACCGATCCTGCTTTTAAAAAGGAATTATTTTTGATTGTATCTATATTAATTTCATCTTCTTTAATTTTAAATATATTTAATGCTTTTAAAGAACTTTGTGGAATTACTGGATATAATAAAATAGAAATTTTTCTTATAAGCTCTAATGATGTATATGTAATTGCCTTCAATCTTTTGTCATCATCTTTTTTTTTCCAAGGTTCTTGATCGTTAAAATATTTATTAGCAACAAACATTTGGTCAACTATAAAATTCATATATGAGTTAATATTTTGATTATTAATAAAATCGATCAAATTTTGATAATTTTCAGAGAAAGAATTCAATATTATTAGATCATCTTCATTGAAAGTGTCTATTTTAGGAACTTCCAATCCTATATTTTTTTCTACAAATGCTAAAACTCTTTGACAAAGGTTTCCAAAGTTATTTGCTAAATCGCTGTTAATGCAAGAAATTAATTTATCTTTGGAAATATTACCATCATTTCCAAAAGAAACTTCTTTTAATAAATAATATCTTAATGAATCTAATCCATAATCATTTATAATTTCTACAGGATCTAAAATATTACCTTTAGACTTAGACATTTTTTCTTCACCTGAAAGTATCCATCCATGACCGTAAACTCTTTTTGGAGGAGGTAAATCTGCTGCCAGTAAAAACGCTGGCCAATAAACAGCATGGAATCTCAGTATATCTTTACCAATCATATGGAGATCCGCAGGCCAGAAATTTTTGTACTTGTCATTCTCTGTATCAGGATAATTTAATGCACTTATGTAATTTGTAAGAGCATCTAACCATACATAAATTATATGTTCTTTATTTGAAGGTACTTGAATTCCCCATGAAAATGATTTTCTACTTACTGATAAATCCTTAAGACCACTTTCAACAAAACTAACTACTTCATTTTTTCTAGATTTTGGTAAAATAAAATTTGGGTTCTTTTCATATAATTCAAGGAGTTTATTTTGCCAATTTGACAATTTAAAAAAATAAGACTCTTCTTCTAGCCACTCAACCACTGATCCTGAAGTTTTAGCAACATTAATCCCTTCTTTTGATTCAATTTCATTTTCTAAATAAAATGCCTCATCAGATACAGAGTACCATCCTGAATATTTCGATAGATAAATTTCTCCTTTTTTTTCTAATATATTCCATAAATTCTGCACTGACTTGTGGTGTCGTTTTTCTGTAGTTCTTATAAAATCATTATTTGCTAAATTTAATGTTTTAGATAATTGCTTAAAGGTTTTGCTAATTTCATCACAAAATTCCAAAGGTTTTTTTTTATTATTTTCAGCAGCTCTTTGAATTTTTAATCCATGTTCGTCTGTACCTGTAAGAAAAAAAACTTTATACCCTTCTATTCTTTTAAACCTGGCAAAAAAATCAGCCACTATACTAGAATATGCATGACCCATATGTGGTTTTGCTGAAGGATAATAGATGGGTGTTGTAATATAATAATTTTTTTTCATTTTTGGATCTAAATATTAAGATATTTATTTTCAAATTTAATAAAAAAACTATCTAAATCTAAATTAAATTTATTAATCAAATTTGTTTCCGTGACAGTATGGATAAAATTATCATAATATTTGTAATCATTTGTTCTCAAATACATCTTTGTGAAATATATTTCAATATAACTTTGGAAAGAATTAATTATAAAATAATTTTTTTTATATGCTTTTTTTTCGATAATGTATTTAATTGTTTTTTCAATATTATATGTATTTAAATCTAATTTGTTGTCATTTATAAAATTTATATGATTTATGATGAATTTTGGAGTTAAGGAGCTTCCTTTAAAGTCCAAATTAAGACTATCGTATAAATTATCATTAAAATAGTCAGATAAAATAGATTTAATACTATGAAAATTAAAATTTAATTTATATGTGATACATCTTGATCTGACAGTATCTAGTATAGGTTTATTAATATTATGAATAAGTATAAATAAATTATTATAACTAGATTCTTCTAAACTTTTTAATAGTGCGTTAGCAGAATTAATATTTAAATCTTCGACTTCATCAATAAGAATTATTTTTTTGTAATTATTAAGAGATGATTTATTTAGAAAATTAATTACCTGTCTTATTTGATCAACGTCGATATTTTTTTTATCTTCTTTTTTGGATATAAAATAAAAATTAGGATGCGTTAAATTATTAATGAGATTATAAGATTTACTTTCAGGATTAATTGTATTTTTTGATAAATTATATTTTGAAGTTTCATTTTTTGAAAATAAATAGTTAATAAAATGTAAAGCAAAGGTGCATTTTCCAGTACCTTCATTACCAGTTAAAAGAATTTTTGAGGGTAATTTATTTAACAAATCTAAATTTACAAAATCATTAAATAATTCATT
>QCLN01000020.1 GCA_003214525.1 Pelagibacteraceae bacterium AG-414-M23
CCATAATGAGCATAAATATTAAATTTTTTGTTAGTGATTTTTATAATTTGTGTTAGAGTTTTGTTAAATTGTGTTAGAGAAATAAATTTTTAAAATTATGGACGATAAAGAAAAAGAAAAATTTGGAGTTGTTATAGACAAGAGTAAGGAACAATCAGGAAGTGAACAACCTGTGAGCGAGGAAAATGTGCCTGAAAATCAAAATTTAACTTCAGATGGTGAAAAAAAAGAAAATATTGATAACGAACAACCTCCTGTTGAGGAAAATTCGTCGGAAAATAAAAATTTAACTTCAGAAGATGAAAAAAAAGAAATTAGTGAAACAAAAGAAGATGAATTAGAAAAAACATCAACCGAAAGTACTAACGAAAATCAAATTGAAGTTACTCAATCTACAAATGAAAGTGAAAATCTAGATAACAAAGAAGAAGAAAATAAAGAACATGAAGTTATCCACAAAAAGGAAGGAAGATTACATATATATGTAAGACAGGATAAATACAAAGGAGAGTTAAAATCTAAAAATTGGGTTGGAAGACTATATATTGATGGAAAACAAAAAATTTCATCATCAGGCACTCCAAATTTAGAAGAAGCAATTCCAATATTAGAAAAATGGTTTGATGATATCCATGCACAAAAAGAAAAAGAGAGAGAGCAAAAAAATTTAGAACAAACTTCTACAACTCAAGAAACCTCACCTTCTCAGCAAACAGTAGTGACAGAAGTTAAAACAGCAAGTCCTACAGAAGTAGTCGAACAAGATGCTGCTCCAAGAAAAGAAGCAGCAGTAGAAAGTCAAAAAATTATTACTCAAGAAAAAGAAAAAAATATAGCTTCAAGTTTTTTAGATAAAGTTAAAAATATCAAATTAAAAAAACCAGATTTTGGTAAAAAAGATTCAGCACCAAAAGTTTCTAATTTAGCTAAAGGAAATTTTAGAAAAAAAATAGAAGGTTTCTTCAAATCCAAAATTGGAAAATCTGCAGTTCAAGGAGAAGAAATTGTAGGAGTAGAAATTACAAATAAAGAAATTAGATTGGCACAAATCTCAAGCAACAAAGCTAATCAATGGATACTTGATAAATTTTTTGTTCATAAAGTTGATTTACCAGATGATGCTGCAGTACTAGACAATGCTGATAAAATGGGAGAAGAATTATCTCTTGCACTACAAAAAGCAAAAATTACAACACCTAACGCAGCAATAGCTATTCCAGTTACGAGTGCAATTATTAGAGTTGTTACAGCTCCATTGATGAAAGACGATGAGCTTCAAAAAGCAATCGAAACCAACTCACTTTGGGAAAATTTAGTTCAATTGACAGATAATTTAGATGACTATTCAATTTTTCATCAAGTGATCAATAAAAATGAAAAAGAAAATACAATGGATATTTTATTTGTTGCATCCAAACTAGCAGATATAAATAATTACACATCTATAATTAATAAAAGTAATTTAAACCCAGTAATCATCGATGTTAAATGTTTTGCTTTAAAATCTGCAGTAGATCAGATTAATCAGATTGCTAAAAACGCGGAAGATTCAAATTTAACTGCAGTATTAGAATTTGGTTTAGATGAAAATTATTTAATGATTTTATATAATAATAATCCAATAATTACTGATATTTTTTTAAGAGGTCAGGATAGGCAAATTTTATTATCTTCTGAAAATCAAGAAGAAAAAGAAGCTTTAGTTAGAAGATTTATTACTCAAGTAAAACAAGCCGTTCAAGATTTTGAAACTAAATATGAAAAAAGAATTAGAAATATAAAAGTTGTTTCTGACTTAAAAAATGTAGAAGATTTTTTATCAACTTTTAGAAAAAGCATGGTTAATGTTGGTTTTAATTTATTTGATCCAATTGAAGGTTTAAATGTTCCTCATCAAAATCAAGAGTCACTTAATTTGGAAAACAAATCTTATTTATCTTCAGTAATAGGTCTTGCTTTTAGAAAATTAGATGTTTTTGGTTATTACAAATTTGTTACAGCAGTTAAAAATATTAATCTTTTACCTAATAGAGCAGGAATGATTAAGCAGAAGAAAATGAAAGCATTTTCAAAATTTGCTTTTAAAGGTGTTGCGGGAGCTGTATTAGCTCTTTACACAATTCTATTCGGATTATCTTTCTGGCAAATTTATTTTTATAATTCAAAATTAGTTGATTACAATAAAGTCGTCAAAGAACACAAAATTAAAACAGCAGAAAAGAAAAAAGTAAGTAAAGAGCTTGGAATTATGAGCAAGACTTTGCAATTAAGTAAAACTTTAAAATCTAATAAAAGTTTAAGTTATAGAATTTTAGCACAGATAGCTATGAGCGTTCCAAAAAGAGTTAAGTTCAATTCTATACAATATGATGGAGGAAGGAATATAGTCATAGTCGGAGCTGCAGCAACTGACCAAGATATATTAAAATTAATAAATAATCTTAATAATCAAAAATTAGTTCGACAAGCTTCGCTAGGGTCTATGACTTTACCAAAATCAAAAGGTGGAACTCAACGTAAAAAAGGATTTAAAGTTTTTGTAAAGGTTAAAGGATAAATTTTATGGATTTAAAAAATATAGATTTTAAAAATATAAATTTTGAAGATATTAAAGCAAAACTTTTGGCTATAGATAAAAAAACTCTTATCAAAGTTGGTATTGCGGTTGGTTCAGTTATTTTTTTCCTAATAATTTATTATGCAATTTTAAATCCTATAGTTAACAAAAAAAAGGTTCAGTTAGATGATTTGAATTCTAAAAATGAAGAAATAATTAAATTTAATAAGGAAATTAAAAGTATTAAGTCTAAAATAAAAAAAATAAGACCTCAGTATGAGGACTATTCAACGTTGTTTCATTCAAAAGCAGAGGTCGAAGGTCTTTACCAAACTTTAAGTGAATATGCCTCAGCGAATGGCTTGGTTATTTCTAAAATATCAAAAGGAAAACCGTTAGCTATTACAAAAAGTTCTTTAACTTCGAAAAAGAAAAAAAAGAAAAAGAAAAAGAAAAAGAAAAAGCAAACAAAAGAACAGGCAATAAAAACCATCGCTTACTATAAGATCCCTGTAAACTTTGAAATTAGAGGTAATTTTTTAGGATATATTAAGTTTAAAAGGCAAGTTTCATTATCGAACAAAATGTTAAACTTTGACAATGAATCTATAAAAGTGATAAAAGGTGATACAACTAACGCGATAGTTGTAAAAGGAGTATTAACAATAGTGGGGTTACCTAATGAATTTTTTTAAAATCGTTATTTTAGGTATAATTTTGTTTTTTTCAGCACAAATTGTTTTTGCTGATAATACTGAAGAAAAAAACATTTTAGATCAAGCTAAAGAAATAAACGAAGATATAAAAAAGAAACAAGCAGCTACAGAAGCAAATATAGCTTCAGAAATTGGTATAGATGGCGAAGAGCCCCTTCCATTGAACGATCCTTTTGCTGGAGATGATGCAACTGCAAGCACGATTGTTTCAGAAACAACCATAGAAGGTGAAGCAGTAAATCTTAGAAGATATAAACTTGTTGCAGCATTTGCAGGATCTCTTAATGAATATGCAACTTTTGTAAATGAATCAGGAGAGTTTATAACTTTAGAATTACAAGAAGAACTATCTACAGGTTTAAAATTAGTTGAAATAAATATTAAAGAAGCAGTATTCCAAAAAACTGACAAAGGTTACATTTCATTAAACTTTAAAAACCAAATAAAGGAGAGAAATGAATTTTAATTATTTAAGATTATTTATTTCATTTATGTTGGTATTTATCTTTTTAAACGGATGTGCTGATGGACAATTTGCAAATAAAACTTTTAAACATGATACTCCACTAATAAAAGAAGATATTAAAACACAAGGAAAAGTTACAGTAGATGAAACTGTTAGTTTAGGACCACAGCCACTTGAAGGAGACGTTATAAAATTAGGTAAAAGAAAACAAATTTCATCTTCAAAGAAAAGAAATTATCTTTTAATACCTGATAGTTATAAGTATCTAAAACAGAATGTTTCATTTAAGTTTCAAAATTTAGATTATAAAGAAGCCATGGCTTTAATGGCAAAAGTTGGAGAAATAAATATATTAGTTGGTGATGAAGTGGCAGGTTCAGTTACTGCACAATTAATTAATGTTCCTTGGGATAAAGCATTTAATGCTTTACTAGATTTAAAAAATTATGCGGCTGATTTTGATGTTGCAAGCAATCTAATTAGAGTTCATTCACCGGCAAATTTAACTTCTCAAGAAGCAACAAAATCTGCAAGAGCATCGGCGGTAAAAAAGAAAGTTGAACTTGAAGATTCTGTAGAACCAATAGTTTCAGAGATATTTAGACTTTATTATATAAGCCCTGCTGAAGCTAAATCTACTCTTACTGCATTGTTTTCTTCTGAAAACGATGGCTTTAGCCCGATAAAAATTACTGAAGAAAAAACAACGAGATCTGTAATTGTTAGAGGAAAAACGGCAGACTTGGATGTGGTAGATAAATTAATAAAAGAAATTGATGTAAGAACTAAACAAGTATTAATCGAAGCTTTTATTGTAGAAGCTAATTCAGATTTCGAAAGAGCATTGGGTACTAGACTTGGAGGATATTATAATAGAAAAGGTAGGATCATAGGTGGTGTTCAAGGTTCAAGTACTGGAGATGGACCAATAAATTCAGGTACTGCTGCCATAGGTTCGGCAACAGATAACATATCAGACTTTGCTGCAGCGGGTAAAACAAGTGGTATTGGTATATTAAAAAAAACTGGTTCAGCAGTACTAAAAGCAGAAATTACTGCACTTGAGTCATTAGGGATGGGAAAAACTATTTCAAATCCAAAAGTATTTACGTTAGACAATCAAGTGGCTACCATTACTCAAGGTGAAGAAATACCTTATGCTTCAAGCTCAGCAGAGGGTTCGGACACTTCATTTAAGGAAGCTGCTCTAAAAATGACCGTAACACCTAGCATAATTGGCGATGGAAATGTTTTATTAGATATACAAGTAAATAATGATACACCAAATAGATCAAATGCAGGCGATCCTGCAATTAATAAAATGGAAATCAGCACTAAACTTTTAGTTGCTGATGGAGATATAGTGGTTATTGGTGGAATTAAAAAAAATTCAATATCTAATAGCAAACAACAATTACCAGGCTTAGGAGATACAAAAGTAATAGGAAACTTGTTTAAAGGAAAAGCTAAAGCAGATAGTTTGGATGAACTGTTAGTTTTTATAGCACCAAGAATATTATAAAATGTTAAAAATAAGTAGAGAGAGCGAGATAAATCTTATTAATGTCTTAATTGATCATGACATTATTTCAGGTAAAGATTTAGTTAAGATTAAAAAAGTAAGTACAGAAGGAAACAAATCTCAAATTGATGCAGTTTTTGAACTTAAACTAACCGACGAAGAAAAAATTGTAGATGTATTAGTTAAAGAACAAAGCTTAGAAGTAATTGATCTATCAAAATGTCAAATTACAGATGAAATTAAAACTGTACTTCCTTCTAATTATATAAATATGAACTTTGTTGCACCATTTAAAGTGGATGGTAACACTCTTCACATAGCAATTTCAGATAGCTCAAAACTTGGTTTAATGAGAAATTTAAAAGCTATAACAAAAAAAAATATAGAGCTTCATGCTGCCAAAGTTTCTCAAATTTCAGGATTCATAGAAAAACTTTTAAGCGAGAGTGGAGACGTTACTACAGCAACAATAAGAAAAGAAAATAAAGAAAAAACAAAAACATTTGATTCTGATCTAGGTGATGCTGGAGAAGTTTTGGACAAAAAACCAGAAGAAGATATTGAAGCAATTGAAAACGAGTCGGAAGTTATAAAATTTAGTACAGCCGTTGTAGCGGAAGCAATTAAATTAGGTGTAAGTGATATACACATAGAGCCTTATAGATTTGGCTCAAGAGTCCGTTACCGTTTAGATGGAATGCTTCAAGAGCAAAATCAATACCAAAAATTTCTTCATGATAACTACGGTGCTGTGGTGACTCGTTTTAAAATTATGGGAAAATTAGATATTGCCGAAAGAAGATTGCCACAAGATGGTGCAATAAATTTTAAAATAGAAAATAAGGTAGTAGATTTAAGATTATCTATTTTGCCTACTGCAAACAATGAAAGAATTGTAATGCGTATACTTAATAAGGACGCAGGAGATATTACCCTTGAACAATTAAACTTTGATGAAACTGATTTAAAAAACTTAAGAAAAGCAATTCATAGCACTCAAGGGTTAGTACTTGTTACAGGACCTACTGGTTCAGGAAAAACAACAACTTTATATAGTATTTTAAAAGAGGTTAGCAAACCTCATCTAAATATATTAACCGCAGAAGATCCAGTTGAATACGAGCTTGATGGAGTAGGACAAGTACAAATCAAAGATGATATTGGATTAAATTTTGCGGCTGCTTTAAGATCTTTTTTACGACAAGACCCTGAAATTATTCTTGTTGGGGAAATGCGAGATAAGGAAACAGTAGACATAGGTTTAAAAGCTGCACTTACAGGACACCTAGTTTTTAGCACACTACATACTAATGATGCGCCAAGCACAATTACCAGATTACAAAATATGGGAACGCCAGACTACTTAATAAGCGCTGCATGTTCGCTTGTTTTGGCTCAGCGACTTGCAAGAAAAACTTGCAAAGATTGTAGAGTTCCAGATGAAGATGTAACACCAAAGGTTTTAACTGACCTTGGTTTTACTCCAGAACTTGCTTCTAGGGTTAAAGCGATTAAAGGCAAAGGTTGTCCAAAATGTAAAGATAGTGGCTATAAAGGTAGAATGGGAATTTATGAACTTATGAGAGTTACAAAACCTATAAAAGAAGCCATATTAAAACAAGCCACTACACCAGAACTTAAGGCTATTGCTATTAAAGAAGGTTTTCAAACCATGCAGGATATGGGTAGAAAAATGATAGCATCTGGAGATTTAAGCTTTAGAGAGTTTGAACGTGTTTTATCAAGCTAAACATTGGAATTTAGATGGAATTTTTTACTTATAAAGGTATCTCCGATAGCAAATATGTAGAAGGAGAAATCGAAGCACTAAACCAAGAAGAAGCTTCACATAAACTTAAAGAACAGAAGATTATAATAACCAATTTAATCAAATCTAAGAAAAAAAAAGGCGAAAAAAAAGAAAAAGGTAAAAGCAAAGGTTTTTCCCTATTTAAAAAGAAGGTTAAAACCGAGGATCTTGTAATTTTTTCAAAACAGTTTGCAACAATGGTTAAGGCAGGATTGCCTATTCTTCAAGTGCTTGAAATGCTTAGAGATCAAGTTGAAAACCCAGCCATGGGAGACGTTATAGAAGATATAAGAAAGAGCTTAGAAGGAGGTATTTCCTTATCAAAATCTTTCGAAAAATATCCTGATTTATTTGATAACGTTTATGTAAACTTGGTCAAAGCCGGGGAAGCTAGCGGTAAACTAGATGTTTTTCTTCTAAAAATTGTAGACTCTTTAGAGAAAAAAGAAAAAATTAAGAAGAAAATTAAGAGCGCTTTAATGTATCCCAGTATAATGTTTACTGTAGCAATTACAGTTAGCGCCTTCATGTTAGTAAAAGTTGTCCCAGTGTTTGCAAAAATGTACGATGGTATGGGAATTGCATTACCAAAGGCCACAGCAATAATTTTATCTATGAGTGATTTTTTAAGAGGAACAGGGGGAATGGTAATGCTCTTTGGTTCAATTATTTTTTTCTTAGTATTTAGATATTTAACAACTAAAAATGTGGCTTTCCGATATAAGTGGCATAAACAAGTTTTAAAATTACCAGTTTTTGGAGACTTAATTTTAAAATCTTTAATTGCAAGAATATCTTTAATTATGGGTAATTTAAGTGCCGCTGGAGTAAACTTGTTAGAGAGTTTAGATATTGCAAAATCTGTAAGCAATAATGTGGTCGTAACAGAAGCTATAGATAATATTAAAAAAGGTGTTTTTTCTGGAGAGACATTAACAAAACTTTTTTTAAAAGAACCTCTTTTTCCACCAACTTTTAGTCAATTAATTTCTGTCGGAGAACAGACTGGACAGTTAGATGAAATGTTTAATTCTGTTGCAATGTATTATGAGGAAGAGTTCGATAATGCTGTAGACAACATGTCAAGTTTGATTGAACCTATCATGATTGTTTTTATGGGCTTGATGATAGGTGGATTAATGATTGCGATGTACTCACCTATATTTAACGTTGGAGCGTTAATAAATTAATTAATTTTTTTTGACAAAACTAGATGGTTTACCCATCCTTTTTGATCTTTCTTGAATACTGCTCCGTCCATTATTTGTTTTATAAAAAAAGTACCAAGTCCTCCTGGTTTGATATCATCTAATTTTCTGTGTTGTACATTTCCAGGCACCACTGGTTTTCCTTTATCAAAAAAACCTATTTCTAATTCATTATTCTTCAAAGAAATTTTAATTTGCATTTTATCTGTTGTGTTTTCAATATCTTTATAACCATGCTTTACAATATTTTGGGCCGCCTCAGCAATCGCCAAAACTAATTCATCTTTTTGTTCTTGTGGTATATTTATCTTTTCAAAAACTTCTCTTGAAAACACTCTAACTTCTTTAAGACTAGAGGTACTTACAATAAAATCTTTAGATTCTGATATATCCATTACTCAAGATTAAGTATTTGCTCAAGCTTTGCCATCATAATTACTTTTAAAACTGACTTGCTAACTTCTTTAACAACTACCTTTGAATTTAGTTCTAGTGCTTTTTGATGACTTTCGATTAGAACTGAAATACCTGAAGAGTCCATATATGAGACGTCTTTTAAGTTTAGATGAACTTCTTTTCCCGCATCAACTAATGGAAAAATAACTTCTTTAGCTTGTTCAGTAACATCCATGTCTATTTCTCCGTTTAAAAAGACAGTGCTGATGTTTCCCTCTTCAGTAACTTTGTATGTCATAAAAATTAATTTACAGATAACATTAATTATTTATTATTTAAATGCATAAAAAGAACCCATTATGGGGAAAAAAACAAGATTCTTCTATATTTCTATTATTTTATAGAGTGTATTTTGTATTTACTTTATATTTATTATTATTAAAGATGAGTAATATTAAAAAAAAAGGACGGGATATGAAAAAAAATAAAGGTTTTACACTAATAGAATTATTGGTTGTTGTTGCAATCATTGGTACTTTGGCAGCGGTTGGAGTTGTCGCTTATAATGGATATACTTCCGCAGCTAAGAAAAATGCATCAAAAGCAATTCATGCAAACATAGTGAAATATGTAGCATCTGAATTAGCAAAATGTACTTTAGATACAAGTTCTAAAATCTTTAATTCAACTTTTACGGCAGGTCAAGCGGCAGATGATGCAGCTGGTACTGCTGCGACTGATGACTCAGGTGTTGAATGTGGTAGCGGTGGAGATGATATAGCTGCATTCTTAATTAGCGAAGATGAAACACCTTTACAGGACAAAGATCCTTATGATGGTGGTCCTGCAGCGGTTGGTACAGCAGATAGCGAAAAACCAGAAGGTGATACTGTTATTACAGGAACGACTAACGAAATTTTAGTTAAAACTCAGTACAGTAAGGAAGCTACAGATTTACTCGAGAATACAATTGTTATTGAATAAGAGTTATCTAAGTTGAATAAAAAGTTAAGAGGTTTTACTTTAATAGAACTTTTAGTAGTTGTAGCGATTATAGGAACGTTAGCCGCTGTCGGCATCTATTCCTATAATGGCTACGTAAAGTCTTCTAAAAAAACTTCAGCAAAAAATACAATGATGCAAATTGGTTTAGCACAAACTGAATTTTATTCGAACTCAGGTTTTTATTGGTTCAATGGACTTGACGATGAAGACAGCACTTCATGTGAAGCTACAGGCAGTGATGCTGCCACGAGTGCTATCGGAGAAGGATTATTTGATAATCCAAAATATATTGATCCCGAAGTAGGATTTAATTTTTGCGTTATAGCTGATGGTGCTAATTATGAAATTCAAGCAATATATAAGGCAGATAATACCTGTATGCTTATATTAGATAATAGCAGCGTTGTGGATGATGGCGGCTGCTAGAAAATAAACAAACTTTCCATAAAATGAAACTTGATTTTGGCCCTTTTATAGTACATTTTTTCCAATAATATTTTTATTTAGAGAGCAATTATAGTGAGAAAAAAAATTAAAAAAAAAAACAAAATAAAGAAATTTAATAAGAAACCTCAATCAAATGGCTTGTTGCCTGTATTAGCAATTGTAGGTTTATTATCTTTATTTTCTGAAACAATGAGAGCGCTACCTGTGGGAGCGTCAAGCGAAAAATTTTTTAATACCTCTTTTAAATTACCGATTTTAAATAACATCCAAACAGAAAAAAAACTATTAAGAAACACATTTTTAATTAATGAAAAGTTTAATTTTCAAACTTTAACAAATGATATAATTGATGAAGATAAAAATGATGAAATAACTATTACAAAAGCAATTACAAAAGATTTAGAAGGAGTTTCATCAAATACTATTGATATAAATACTGTCGATTTTCCAAAAGAGGAAAAGAAAATAATTGTTACAAAAGCTCCAGAAACAATAATTGAAAAAATTAATTTAGAAAATTTTGAGGAAAAAATAATTAAAGAAAATTTAATAGACACACCTAAGTTAGAAGAAAATATAGAAGTTGCTGTGGATGCTAATGCTAATAAAATTATCGTTGATGGAGAAGAAAAATTAATTCCTGCATCATCTGAAAAAAATATTACTTATATGCAAATACTGCAAAAACCAAACGATCTTGATCTAAATTTAAAATATGCAAGACAACAAGGAAAGCTTGGAAATCATAAACAAACTATTGCGACACTAGAAAGACTTAGTATGATCTATCCTGACAATGTTGAGATAAGATTGTATTTACTTTCGGTACTAGTACAAGCAGACTCGCCTGATAAAGCATTAACTGTAATTGAAGAAATTAAAGACAGTGAAGATGTAACAGCAGAAGATTTACAAACTGTTAAAGAAATTGAGGTTGAAATTAAAGAAAGAAAAGCTCCTAAGCTATGGAATTTTTATGCAGATATAGGCGCAGGTGTTATAGCAAATAACAATGTAAATAGTGTATCTAAAACAAGATTACAAAGCAGTTCTAGTAGCTTAATTGCTTTTGGCTCACCAATGCATGACAAAACTTATAGTGAAAGTTTAGGTATTACCGCAACCAGATCTTTGGGACAAGCATCTTCATTTATGATTAATGCTAGCTTATCAGACTCAAGACAGGTAACAGAAACTACAGACGATTTTGAAAGTTATGGATTAACTTTAGCTTTGGACACATCTTTGGGAAATCAAAGTTTAAGTCCATATTTAATGTTAAGCAAAACTGATTATCAAGACGATGCTGATAGTTTTTCTTTCATGGGCGGAATAGGAGGATACTTCCCTGTCGGAGATCGTAATTCATTTAGTTATGGTTATTCTTATTCAGATTCATGGAACAACGCTAATACAACTGACACATCTGCATGGGAAACAGATTCTATTGGTCATGGAATTACACTTGGGCATGATTTTGCATTTAATCAAATCATTTCTACATCTTTAGGTTTAGGTTACAGTATTTCAGAGGCTGAAGTTGGAACAAATGATTTTGAAACTTACGACTTTAATTTAAGATTGAATTTAGCTTTTCCTTGGGCATATATTTCTATAGGTGATTCACTAAGCTTTAATGATTATATGCATGTTGATACAAGCATAACTTCAGACAGAATAAGATCAGATTATGTAAATGCTTTTGACTTAATGCTTACAAAAGCTCTGGGTGATTTAATTCCTTTTCTTGATCGTAGCAAATCTTTGTATATAAATCTTTCATATGAAAAAGTTGTTTCTGAGGCGAATATTATTAACTATGATTATGATGCAGAATCTGTGTCAATTAGCTTTTCAAGAAGCTTTCATCTTAATAAATAATTATTAAAAAAATAAATAATGCTATGAATTACAAGCAATTATGACCCAATATAGTTTTAAAAAAAGTTTCCTAATCTATTAAAAATTGGTATATGTTTTTTATATGAAGAAAATCCTCTCTATATTATCAAGTTTTATACTTTTTCTAAGCGTATCACATGCTGCTGAAAAAATTAGTGTTGAGAAGCAGCTCGTAGGAGTTGTGGGAGCAGTTTCAGGCACAGTCAAAACTGATACGAGAGAATTGAAACCTGGTGACAAAATTTATTTAAATGAAACAATTTACTCTGCAGAAGGAGCAGGCACACAGATCCTTTTACTAGATCAATCAACTTTTACAATTGGATCAGGCTCAGAAGTTGTTATGGATACTTTTATTTATGATCCAGCAACAAACGATGGAAAAATTGTAGCTAGTGTTAAACAAGGAAGTTTAAAAGTAATTTCTGGTTTAATAAGCAAAAAAAATCCTGATAGTTTAACAGTAGAAGTTCCTGAAGGAACTTTAGGATCTAGAGGAACAGAATTTCAAACAATAGTTTCTAAAAAGAGAACTGACACTTTATTAATAGGACCTGGAAAAAATAATACACTGGGATTAAGACCAGGCGCGGTACTTGTAGGTAATAAGTTTGGTCAAACAATGTTAAACAATCCATATAGTACAGCGAGCATGACACAAGGTAAAGCTCCAGGAAAAGCAAAACAAATTACAAAACAGCAATTAAAAAAATTCAAAAAGAAAATGAAAGCCCTTAAAGTTGCAAAACTTGATGGCACTTCAAAAGAAGAAAGAAAAGCACTTAGAAAAAAAATTAGATCAGAAATGAAAGAGCTTGGTTTTTCAAAAGAAGAAATAAACAGCAAGCTTAAAAAAAATATGGAAGTAGACAAAGAAAAGAGAATTGTTTTATTACAAGAAAAAGGTGAAGACGTTTCTGACATAGGTGAAGTGGATGATGCTGCAGAATTAATAAGCGAAGGTCCACAGGAATCGGAAGAAGTAAATCCAACCTCGAGTGAAGATGATACTAACTCTGAGCCAGCGAAAAAACCTAAAAAAGAAGAAAAAGTTAAAGACAAAAAGAAAAAAGATAAAAAAGAAGCTGTGAAGAATAAAAAAGGTAAAAAGAAAAAGAAAAAAGCTGTGAAGAAGAAAAAAGGCAAAAAGAAAAAAGCTAAAGCTAAAAAATCTAAAAAGGGAAAAAAGAAAAAAGCTACAGCTAAAAAGTCTAAAAAATCCAAAAAGAAAAAAGCTACAGCTAAAAAGTCTAAAAAATCCAAAAAGAAAAAAGCAGTTAAGAAGAAGTCTTCTAAAAAGAAAAAAGCCGTGAAGAAA
>QCLN01000021.1 GCA_003214525.1 Pelagibacteraceae bacterium AG-414-M23
ATTTCAAAAAGTTGACGCAATATTAACACCCTCTACACCTTCTTCAGCATTTAAAGTTGGAGAAAAATCAAATGATCCTGTCTCAATGTATCTAAACGATATATTTACGGTACCCGTTAATCTTGCAGGCTTACCTGGAATTTCAATTCCTGCTGGATTGGATAAGAAAGGATATCCATTAGGTCTGCAAATCATTGGAAAATCATTTGATGAACAAAATATTTTAAATATAGCCTATTCAATGGAAGATAAAATTAATTTTAAATTTAATTTAAAAGAGTGGTGGATGAATGACTAAAGACTATTTAATCGAGAGAAATGGAAAAAAGTATGAAGTAGTAATAGGTCTTGAAGTTCATGCACAAGTATTATCAGAATCTAAATTGTTTTCTACATCTCCTACCAAGTTTGGAAGCGAGCCAAATACTCAAGTAAGTTTAGTTGATGCTGCATTTCCTGGAATGCTACCAGTAATTAATGAATTCTGTATTAAGCAAGCTATAAAAACTGGAATTGGATTAAACGCTAAAATAAATAATAAATCTATTTTTGATAGAAAGAATTATTTTTATGCAGATTTGCCTCAAGGATATCAAATATCTCAATATAAAGACCCAATTGTAGGTGAAGGTTCTGTTGTTCTTGATTTGGCATCAGGATCAAAAACTGTAGGAATTGAAAGATTGCATTTAGAACAAGATGCTGGAAAGAGCATTCATGATATTGATCCGAAAAATACATTGGTTGATTTAAATCGCTCAGGTGTCGCTTTGATGGAAATAGTAAGCAAGCCAGATCTAAGATCACCAGAAGAAGTTAATGTTTATATAAAAAAATTAAGATCAATAATGCGATATTTAGGAACTTGTGATGGAAATATGCAGGAAGGCTCACTTAGAGCAGATGTTAATGTATCTGTTAGAAAACAAGGTGATGATAAATATGGAACCAGATGTGAAATTAAAAATGTAAATTCAATAAAATTTATGCAAATGGCAATAGAACATGAAGCAAATAGACAAGTCGATATTTTGGAAGATGGAGGAGTAATTGATCAAGAAACAAGACTTTTTGATACAAAAAAAAATGAAACAAGATCAATGAGATCTAAGGAAGATGCACACGATTATAGGTATTTTCCAGATCCTGATCTACTACCATTGGAATTTACCAATGACTATGTTGAGAATATTAAAAAAGAAATTCCAGAACTTCCAGATCAAAAAAAATCACGTTTTATTGAAAAATTTAAACTAAGTCCTTATGAAGCTAATATTTTAGTGTCAGATCTAGATACATCAAAATATTTTGAAGCTGTAATTGAAAATTCTGATGTGAAACTTTCATCTAATTGGATTACAGGTGAATTATTTGCTTTATTAAATGAAAAAAACTTAGAAATTACAGATAGTCCAATAAGTGCAAAAAATCTATCTAAATTAATCAATTTAATAAAAGATGGAACAATTTCAGGTAAAATTGCAAAAACAGTTTTTGAAATGATGGCAGATGGAGACAAAAATCCAATTGATATAGTTAAAGAAAAAGGTCTTAAACAACAAAGTGACCCTAAGGAATTAGAAAAACTGATCGAAAAAGTAATAAATGAAAATCAAGATAAAGTTAAAGAATACAAATCTGGAAAAGAAAAACTATTTGGTTTTTTTGTAGGTCAAGCTATGAAAGTTTCTGGAGGTAAGGCTAATCCTCAATTAGTTAATGAGTTATTAAAAAAGAAACTTAAGTAGAATGGGTTCAAATCTTACTGTTAATAAGAAAATTGAAGAATATATAAATAATAATTCAATAAAACTTCATCCTGTTCAAAAAGAAATAATAACACACAATGAAGGACTTGGTGATATTAAAAGAATGCAAATTTCAATATCACAATGTCATTTTTTACATTTACTGATTAAATCTTCTAAAATAAAAAAAATTTTAGAAATTGGTACTTTTACTGGATTAAGCACACTATCTATGTCATTAGCCTTACCAGAAGATGGATCAGTTATAGCATTGGATAAAAATCAAGAAACTAGCAATACAGCTGTAAATTTTTTTAAAAAAGCCGCTCAAAATAATAAAATTAAATTAATTATTGCTCCAGCATTAGAAAGTTTAAATAATTTAAATGATCAAAAAGAAAAATTTGATTTAGTATTTATTGATGCTGATAAAGAAAATTATAAAAACTATTTTAATCATTCTGTCAACTTAATCGAGAAAGATGGTTTAATTTTAATAGATAATGTTTTATGGCATGGTGAAGTTGTTGATGATAATAAGCATGACAAGTTAACTGTATGCATAAGAGAATTTAACTCTTATGTTAATAATGATAAAAGAGTTGAAAATTTAATTATTCCCATAGGCGATGGTTTAACAGTTTGTAGAAAATTATAATGTTTTATATTTCTGGTTTCTATAAGTTTAAAAAAATTAATGGTATCAAAAAATCTAAAAAATTATTAAGTGATATTTTCAACCAATATAACATTAGAGGAACAATAATCATTTCTGGTGAAGGAATTAATGGAACAATATCATCTACCAAAAAAAATTTAGAATTAGTACTAAATATAATTAAAAAAACTTTTAATTTTATAAACTTCGATAGTCAAAATTTATCAAAAAGTAAGTTTCAAATATTCCATAGACGCAAAGTTAAAATTAAAAAAGAAGTAGTTCCAATGGGAATAAAAATATCAAAAAGAAAAACAAAAAACCATCTAGAACCAAGTAAATGGAATAAATTTATTAGTAATAAAAAAACAATATTGATTGATGCCAGAAAACCATTTGAATATAAAGTTGGCACTTTTAAAGGCTCAATTAATCCTGAAATTAATAATTTTAGAGAATTTCCACATTATCTTAAAAAATTAGATAAAAATGAAACAATAGCAATGTTTTGTACCGGTGGAATAAGATGTGAAAAAGCAAGTGTTTATTTAGAAAAAAAAGGTTTTAATAATGTATATCAATTAAAGGGTGGAATAATTAATTATCTTAAAAAAATAAAAAAAAATAAAAGTTTGTGGAAAGGTGAATGTTATGTTTTTGACAATAGAATTTCTTTAAAACATGGATTAACAACTGGCACTCATTCTATGTGTAGTGGATGTAGAAAACCTATATCTATTAAAGATAAAAAATCACCCAAGTTTGAGGAAGGAGTTTCATGTCCAAATTGTCACGATATTCTTACAAACCAACAAAAAGAAAGATTTAGAATGAGGCAAAAACAAATAAATGTTGCAAAAAAACTTGGAAGAAAACATATATTCCAAAAAGAATTTTAATCATGGATCTGTTAAGAGATAATATACCCAAGCTGGTAAGAAAACTTGCTGTTCCTGCTATGGTAGGAACCTTATTTCAAACACTTTATAATGTTGTTGATACATTTTTTGCAGGAAAAATATCACCAGAAGCATTGTCAGCGTTAAGTAAATCTTTTCCAATATATTTTATTATTATTGCTACATCTATAGGTGTGACTGTAGCCGGAACATCTTTAATTGGAAACAGTATTGGAGAGAAAGATAATAAAAAAACATTAAATTATTTTTCTCACATCATTTATTATGGAATTTTAATTTCTATTTTTATTACTATTTTAGGCTTGTATTTTTCTGAACAAGTATTTTTTTTAATGGGCTCAACTGTTGAAGTAACGCGATTGGGCTTAGAATATACCAATGTTATTTATTCAGGATCTATTTTATTTATATTAGTTGTTTCTTTAAATTCTTTACTTCATGCTGAAGGAGACACAAAAACCTATCGAAATGTTTTAGTTTTATCATTTCTTTTAAACATTATATTAAATCCTATTTTAATATTCGGTTTTTTATTTATACCAGCTTTTGGAGTTAAGGGCATAGGAATAGCTACAATTATTTCTCAATTAGTTTCCTTTTTGGTTATTTTATTTAAAGTTCTTAAAAATGAAAGAGTAAGAAAAATAACAAGCGAATACTTAGTTCCAAAATTTTTATTTTTTAAAAATATCTTTTTTCAATCGATGCCAATTTCAGTATCTATATGCGGATACGCATTAGCCGCTGCTATAATTTTTACTTACGTAGGTCAATCTGGCGAATATGCTGTTGCAGGTTACGGTGTTGGTACACGTATAGAACAAGTAGTTCTACTTCCAATACTAGGAATTAACACAGCTATAATATCTATAATAGCCCAAAATTATGGAGCTAACAATCTTGTCAGAATCAAAGAAACTTATTTTACTGCTATTAAATATGCTTTTATTATAATGATTACAGCTGGAACTTTGGTTTTTTTATCTGCAAGCGTAATTACAAGCTTTTTTTCAAGTGACCCGGAAGTAATTGAATATGGAAAAAGATATTTAAAAATTTCAGCTTTTGTATTACCTGCTTATCCCGTTTTTTTTCTATCAAATGGTTTTTTCATGGCTTTAAAAAAGTCAGAAAATGCAATGATTTCTAACTTTTTTAGAAATGTGCTAAACCCAATTGCAATATTTTATATAGCAAAATATATAAATGCGAGTTTTGAAACTTTTTTCTGGCTTTGGGTAATGATTAATTGGTTTTTTTCAATTTCCTATTTTTTTATAGTAATTTACTATTTTAAGCTGAAATTAAATAAACTTAGCACTATCGTTCATCCATGACCATAAGTGTGCTGAAAAAGACCTTCTAACAAATAAATTTAAATCATTAACATTTTTATTGTGAATTATTACATCAACATGATTAAGCAAAGTTTGTGTTACTGCTCCTTTTGAGTTTTTAAAATTATTAAAATTAAATGGACAACCAGCTGATAATAATTCAAAAATTTTTGTACCGTTTAAATTGATCATTATCCAATGATCAGAAACATTTGTAACAGAACCTAGTTTTACTTTAGAAATTTCATTAAAAAGTTTATCCTCTAATAAATTAGCATCTTTTATATCAAGCTTATCATTTGTGTACAAAAACCATTCGTCAGGACTCAGCCAAAGAAGATTTAATTTTTCGTTACTCGAGGATGTATTGGGATCTACTGGAGTAATTATAGACAATTCTTTTCCAATTTTAGTTATAAAATCTCTATTTTTACCTCTCAAATTTATTTTAAGGATAGGCTCAATCTCTGAAATTTTTATTTCAGAATATTTTTTAGTATCGATAATTGGAGTATTAAAATTAAGCATTCAACCTCTTATTTTCTTTATCTAAAAAAACTGTATCTGTTATAGTTACATTAATTGTTTTGTTTTTCATCGGAACAAACAATTTTTGACCCTTCAACTTTTTACCATTTTTTACTATAGCAAGTGCAATTGATTTATTTAAATTTGGACTAAAATAACTAGAAGTAACGTGACCAAGCATTTCAATTGGTTGCTTATTTGTTTCAGCAACAATTTGTGCACCTTCTTCTAAAATTTCTTTTGGATCATCAGTTAGTAATCCTACTAGTTGTTTTCTATCTTTTCTAATTGTATCACTTCTGTATAAAGATCTTTTACCAATAAAATCATATTTTTTTTTACTAATTATCCAATCCATCTGTAAGTCTACAGGAGTCATTGTTCCATCTGTATCTTGTCCTGCTATTATAAATCCTTTTTCTGCTCTGAGTAAGTGCATTGTCTCTGTACCGTAGGGCGTAATGTTAAACTCTTTACCAGCCTCAAAGCATTTTTCCCAAACAGACTTTGCATATGATGATTGAATATTAATTTCATAACTATGTTCACCAGTAAAACTAATTCGCATTACTCTACATTTTATATTATCGATCAAGGCATTTTTGAAAGACATATGTGGAAAATCTTTATCAGACAAATCTAAATCAGGTATTATTTTTGAAAGAATTTTTTTTGAATTAGGTCCACAGATACTTACAGTGCCATAGTGATCAGTAACTGAAGTTAAATATACATCTAATTCAGGCCATTCTGTTTGCAAGTAATCTTCTAATTTTGAAAGAACATTAGCAGCACCACCAGTTGTTGTAGTCATTAAATAATGGTTTTCTGACAGTCTAGTTGTAACCCCATCGTCGTAAACCATTCCATCTTCATTGAGCATAAGTCCATATCTACACTTTCCAATTTCTAGTTTTGACCAAGCATTTGTATAAACTCTATTTAAAAATTCAGATGCATCGCTTCCCTGTATGTCTATTTTTCCAAGTGTAGATGCGTCTAAAATACCAGCGCTGTCTCTGGCTGCTTTACTTTCTCTTTGTACAGCTTCATGCATATTTTCATTGTCTATTGGATAGTACCAAGCTCTCTTCCACTGTCCGACATTTTCAAATTTAGCTTTATTTTCTACATGCCAATCGTGCATTGGTGTTCTTCTTGTAATATCAAAAAATTCACCAACGTTTCTTCCAACAATTGCTCCAAATGTTAATGGAGTATAAGGAGGTCGAAATGTAGTTGTTCCCAATTCACCCATTTTAACACCAGCAGTTTCAGCTATAATACCAAGTGCATGCATATTGGACAATTTTCCTTGATCAGTTGCCATACCCGTTGTTGTGTATCTTTTCACATGTTCAATTGATTTAAAACCTTCTCTTAAGGCTAATTTTATATCATTTGCAGTAGAATCGTTTTGAAAATCTAAAAATGGTTTAGTTTTTCCCAAAGGTTTATCGGATGGAAGTAACCAAATATTTTTTTTGTCAATTTCTTTTGAGGAAATAATTTCTAAGTTTTCATAATCATTATTATTTAAATTTAAAAATTTATTAATTGAATTAGCTGAATTTCTTATTATTTCATCAAGTTCAAAATCACCATTACAAGATCCGATACTTATTTGATCCAACTCTGATTTATCTGGTAAAAAAACATTATCTTCATCTCTGAATTTAAGTTTACCACCAGACTGAGTAAACAAATGAACCCTTGGAGTCCAACCACCTGCAATACCTAAACAGTCACATTCTTCTTTGATTTTTTTTTCTACAACAGCAGTACCATCGTCAGACAATTTCATTATTTCAATAGAATTTATTTTTTTGTAGCCACTTGTATTAACAACTGTAGATTTCCAATGTATTTTAATGCCTAGCTTTTCAGCTTGTTTAACTATTAACGAATTAGTTTTATCTCTTATATCAACTACTGAATTAACATTTACGCCACTATTATTTAAAGAGATGGCAGTTTCATAAGCTGAGTCATTGTTAGTAAATAAAGATATTTTTTGTCCACATTTAACTCCATAATAATCTATGTACTTTTTGATAGAAGATGAAAGAATAATACCAGGTCTATCATTGTTGTTAAAAATCAATGGTCTTTCCATTGCTCCAGTTGCTATAATTACTTTTTTTGCTCTGATTTTCCAAAGTCTTTGACGAATTTTATTTTTTCTTTCATTTAAATTCAAATGATCAGTCAAATTTTCTCTAGCCAAAAGATAATTGTAACTATGATATGCAGCTAATGAAGTTCTAGTTTTTATAATTAAATTTTTAAGTGAATTTAAAGTTTCAATTTCTTTTTTTATCCACTCGTTTGAATAAAAATTATTTATTTTAAAACACTCATTTTTCTGGTAAATAGTACTACCTCCTAAAATATTTTTATCGTCTATTAATAAAGTATTTAAATTATTTTTAGCTGCTGTTTTTGCGGCCATTATTCCAGATACACCTCCTCCAACAACTAAAACATCACAGTGTAAATATCTATGATCATAAATATCTTTGTCTGGTTCTGTAGGTGATTTACCTAGGCCTGCCGATTTTCTTATAAAATATTCATATAATTTCCAAAAATTAGCAGGCCACATGAATGTTTTATAATAGAAAGCTGCTGGTATAAGAGGGGAGAAAAAATTGTTTACAGCTCCTATGTCAAAATTAACACTTGGCCAACAGTTCTGACTTGATGCTTCTAAACCTTCATATAGCTCTATTTCAGTTGCCCTCGTATTTGGCTCTGTCATTGATGCATCATTTCCAACTTGTACGATTGCATTAGGTTCTTCAGAACCACAAGCCATTATTCCTCTTGGACGATGATATTTAAAGCTTCTTCCAACAAGGTGAATATTATTTGCTAATAAGGCTGATGCTAAAGTATCACCTTTAAAACCATAAAGTATTTTTCCGTCAAACTTAAAAGATATTCTAGTTGTTTGATCAACAAACTTATTATTTGTTATTCTTAAATTTTCGCTCATTATTTTATTGGGGGTTTTTCACCCATTTTGTAAACAGCGTGAATTCTATCATTTGATGTATCCCTAGCCATATTAAACCATTTCCTACATCCATGAGCATGGTTCCATCTTTCAAGCTGAACGCCTTTAATATTTTTTCTCATAAATAAAAATTCTGCCCATTGATCATCACTTAATTCAGTAGGTTGTTTGGGTCTGACAATATGAGCTTCGCCACCAGCAGTAAATTCACTCTGATCTCTTTCACCACAATAAGGACAATTAATTAAAAACATTAGTGTGCTACAGCAGCTGCTCCATGTTCATCAACTAGATCGCCACTTACGAATCTATTAATATTAAAATCAGCATTTAATTTATGAGGTTCGTCGTTAGCAATAGTGTGTGCGAATAAATCTCCCGAACCTGGTGTTGCTTTAAATCCACCCGTACCCCATCCACAATTAAAATATAATCCTTTGATATGAGTTTTGCTAATTATTGGACTAGCGTCAGGGCAAATATCAACTATACCTCCCCACTGTCTCAGCATTTTCATTCTACTAAAAATAGGGTAGAGCTCTAATATTGCTTTCAAAGTTCCTTCCACAACATCATGACTACCTCTTTGTGTATATGAAACATAAGCATCTGTTCCAGCACCAATAACTAATTCTCCTTTATCTGATTGACTTACGTATGCATGAACTGCATTGGACATAACAACAGTATCAATAATTGGCTTAACTGGTTCTGATACTAATGCTTGCAAAGGTTTACTCTCAAGAGGCAATTTTAAATCAACCATATTTGCAATAACACTAGAATGACCGGCTGCAACAACTCCAATTTTTTTGGTTTTTATAAATCCTTTTGTTGTTTCAATACCTTCAACGCTATCACCATTTCTTTTTATTCCTTTAACTTCACAATTTTGAATAATATCAACACCCATAGCATCTGCGCCACGTGCATAACCCCATGCAACCGCATCATGTCTAGCTGTGCCAGCTCTTCTTTGCAAAGTACCACCAAGAACAGGATATCTTATATCTTGTGAAGTATTTATTATGGGACAAAATTTTTTAACCTCTTCAGTATTTAACCAAACAGCATCGATATTATTTAATCTGTTTGCATGAGTTCTTCTTTTTAAATCTCTTACATCTTGAAGATTATGAGCTAAATTCATTACTCCTCTTTGACTGAACATAACATTATAATTAAGTTCTTGTGATAAACCTTCCCATATTTTTAATGCATGATCATATAGTCCAGCACTAGCATCCCATAAATAATTTGAACGAATGATAGTAGTATTTCTTCCTGTATTGCCACCACCAATCCAACCTTTTTCAACAACGGCAATATTTGACATATTGTGTTTTTTTGCCAAATAATAAGCTGTAGCAAGTCCATGGCCACCACCACCAATTATTACTGCATCATATTCATTCTTAGGCTCAGGATCTCTCCATGCTCTTTGCCAGTTTTCGTGATAACTAAAAGCATTTTTAATTAACGAAAATATTGAGTATTTGTTTTTCATAATTTGCACAAAATTACTTGATTAATATTGAATATTCAATGATTTCAAGTTACACACTAATATCTTAAAAGGTGAGGTGGGTGAGCTGGTTTAAACCAGGAGTTTGCTAAACTTCCGTACGTTATAATGACGTACCGAGGGTTCGAATCCCTCCCTCACCGCCATTAATATAAGGGATCATTTTTAAAGAAATTTTTAAGTTTTATAGGTTTTTGTTCTAAAATATATCTATACACATTGTAATTTTCTAGAACTCTTTGTACATAGTTTCGAGTTTCTTCAAATTTTATTAATTCAATCCAATCTACGTAATCAACTTGATTTTTTTGAGGATTTTTATTTATTTTTTTCCAATATCTAACTCTTTTTGGTCCTGCATTGTAAGCTGCTATAGAAAAAGGGTAGGAACCATCATATTCTAAAATTAAACCAGCAATATAATGAGACCCAAGATTTATATTATATTCCGGATCAGTAGTTAATCTTGATTTAGAATATGGAAGTTTGGCTTGTTTTGCCACTACTTTTGCGGTGTATGGCATTAATTGCATTAGACCTTTTGCCCCGGCCCAACTATTTGCACTTAAATCAAATTCACTTTCCTGCCTAATGATAGATAATATAAATGCTGATTCAGGTATTTTTCTACCATTAATTAATTTTGGTGTACTTATAATTGGATAATTATATTTATTATGAAATCTTTTTTCATAAGATGCAATCTTTGAAATTTGAATAGCAAAGTCGTATCTACCTATTTCTGTGGCAAGTTTTGCTGCTAATACTTCTGAACCTGCAGATATATTTTCTAAAGCTATATGTCTCAATATATGTTTTGTATATTTGTCTTTATCTAATTCATCTAAAAGATAAATTATTTTCACTAATTCACTTGTATTGAATTTTTCTATAGAGTTTTTATCTATATTCATTAAATCATTTAATTTAAACGTCTCATTAGGATATATTTTCATATGAGATAACTGACCATAGTAGGTAGTTAGAAATTTGGCACCTTCCTTAAACCATTGATCTGACTTTTCTTTATTTCCTAATTTTTCATACGTTGCTCCAAGCCAATAAGCGCCTCTTGATAAACTTATAGGAAATGAAACATTTCTGAAAAAATTTAAAAAATGTTCTTCTGCTAGCAATGGATCATTAAGAAAACTTAAAGATATCCAGCCACTCATCCATTCTGCCTCAGCATACTCAGGCCCTTCAATTAACGCATGTTTGCTTGTAATTTTATAAGCTAATTCATATTTTTTTTTATAAATAAGAGATCTTGATATAATTTTTCTTTCTTTCCACCATTTATCCGGTCTAACCAAATATTCTTTGGTATTTTTTATCTTTGTTAAGATTTCAACCGAACTATCAACTCTACCTCTTTTTCTTCTCCATTTTAAACGTTCATAATTTAATCCTGCATCATTTTTATATTTTTTAGGAACTTTACTTATAGCTTGATCTACACCATAAGATTTGCTCATTAGTAATTGTCTTGCAGTATATAGAAGCTGCTCTTCTTTAGGTAAATAACGCAGCATTCTTCTAAGATCCCAATTTTTACCTTCCCACGCAAGATAATCTGCCCTTTTAATATAATCATCATTGGTTAAATATTTTTTAAATCTTTTTCTAAAATGCCTTAAGTCTTGCTTTGTTAAATCAGCATCAATCCATCCAGATTTTATTAAAGATACACCTATATCAATTTGTCCTTTTTTAATTAAGCTTTCACCCAATATCATTTTTCCATAACCGCTTAATGGGTCTTTTCCATCAAACCAATTTATAATTTGATTATGTGAAAGTTTACTGGAAGCTAACTTATGTTCTGCTAAGTATTGAATTCTACTTATTCTGGGATAATAATTATTTTTTTTAATGAAATTATTATATTCACTAAAGGTAGCTTTATTTCCCGTTGTTAATAAATGTTTCCACTGGATAAAATT
>QCLN01000022.1 GCA_003214525.1 Pelagibacteraceae bacterium AG-414-M23
TTCTCTAAACCTTTTAAAATCAATAATTCTAGAATAAGCGCTGCCACCTGCAATTATAAGTTTAGGTTTGTTTTCTAATGCAATTTTTTCAACATTATCATAATCTATAAGCTCAGAACTTTTATCTACATCATAACCAACAGCATTAAACCATTTACCTGACATGGCTATCTTCAAACCATGTGTAATGTGACCACCTGAATTTAAACTCATTCCCATAAAAGTGTCTCCAGGTTTTAATAAAGCTAAAAATACAGCTCCATTTGCTTGGGCTCCTGAGTGAGGTTGTGAATTCGCATATTTACAATTAAATAATTTTTTTAATCTTTCGTTTGCTAAATTTTCTGCAACGTCTACATGTTCGCACCCATTGTAATATCTTTTTCCAGAATAACCTTCTGCGTATTTATTTGTTAAAACTGAACCTTGGGCCTCTAATACGGCTTGGGAAACTATATTTTCTGAAGCAATCAATTCGATATGATTTTGTTGTCTATTGAGCTCATCGGATATAGCCTTATGTATATCAGGATCAATTTTAGATAGATTGTTCTCAAAAAAACTCTGATATTGATTATTTAAATAATTGCTTTCTTTTGGCATTTATATTTTTTTTATCCTTTTTTTGTGTCTTCCGCCTTCAAACTTTGTTTTCAAAAAAATATTTAAGTATTTTATTGCATTTTTTTTTGAAATCAGTCTCGACCCTAATGTTATAATATTTGCATCATTATGCAATCTTGATAATTTTGTAGATTTAACATTGTAGCATAATGCCGCTCTTATATTTTTGTGTTTATTTGCAGTCATTATCATTCCTTGACCAGATCCACAAATAAGAACGCCCACTGAATTTCTATCTCTCTTTATAATTTTTGATAATTTATGAGCATAAAGTGGGTAATCCACTCTGTCTTCAGACTTTGTTCCAATGTCCTTAAGTATTAATTTTTTTTTCAATAAAAATTTTTTAACATATTCTTTTAAAGAATATCCCGCATGATCAGAGGCTATAATTATTTTTTTCAATTAATTAAACTTGTAATCTAGCACACAAGCTACAAGGTGGACTCTGTTTTCTTCTCCACCATTAAAAGCGTTATGGTACTTTAAATTATTAGTAATCCACACTGAGCCATCTGCTGGCATATGTTGCGCTATTTTATCTATAACCATTATTGCTCCAGGATTGGTATAAATAGGTATATGCATTCGGGGTTTTGGATCCCTATGCCAGCTTAAAGTTGACCTGGGTTCTTTTAATAACAATCTAACTCTTCCAAGTTTATATTTTTTAGATAGTTGATCGTATACTTCCTTAAAATAAGTTTTTTTAAAATCATCAACAAATTCAGTATATTTTCTCTCATCAATTTGTGAGTCTCTCATTACTTCTTTTCCTGTAGAGTCTGGTCTAGTCCAATATACACCTCTAATTTTGTTTCCTTTGATTGATTCAGAGTCTCCTGGAACTTGATTTAGTGCAATACCAGCAAAATGAGGTATGCCTAAACTGGTATCGAAGCCTTTAATTTTCAAAACTTCATTACATGCATTTTTTAACTCAGTAATGTCGAATTTGATTTCTTGTTTTTGAAAATCGTCAAAGTTTAAAGGCATAAAATTTAATAGCTCAAAAATAAATATAGTATATATAACTTTTGTCACATAAATAAATATATAATATTGATATGATAACAGGCAAATATCCCTCTCTCAGACTACGAAGAAATCGAAAATATAAGTGGATAAGAAGGTTGGTTAGAGAAAACGACTTATCATCTAATGATTTGATTTTACCTATATTTTTAACAGAAGGCAAAAATAAGCAAATTAAAATACCTAGTATGCCAGGAATTTATAGATACTCTATTAATATGCTTCCTAGGGTAATTGATAAAGCTCTGTCTAATAAAATTCCTATGATTGCCTTTTTCCCAAATACACCAACAAATAAAAAAAATAATTTTGGTTCTGAATCGTTAAATGAAAATAATCTTGTCTGCAAAGCACTAAGATACGCTAAGAGAAAATATAAAAATGAAATTGGTTTTATGACTGATGTTGCATTAGATCCTTATACATCTCATGGTCATGATGGTTTATTAAAAAATAATAAAATATTAAATGATGAAACTAATAAAGTATTAATTGAACAAGCATTATTGCAAGCCCAAATGGGTTGTGATATATTGGCGCCTTCAGACATGATGGATGGAAGAATTGGAGAAATAAGAAAAGCTCTTGATAAAAACAATCATACTGACGTACAGTTGTTATCTTATGCAGTTAAATTTGCATCTAATTTTTATGGTCCTTTCAGAGATGCAGTAGGATCTAAATCTTTTCTTAAAGGTGATAAAAAAACTTATCAAATGGATTTTTCTAATTCGGATGAAGCTATAAGAGAAGTCGCGCTGGATATTAAAGAAGGAGCTGATTTAGTAATGGTAAAACCTGGAATGCCATATTTAGATATAATAACTAATATCAAAAAAAAATTTAAAATACCTGTTTTTGCTTATCAAGTATCTGGTGAATATTCCTTAATAAAGAATGGTATTAAAAATAAAATTATAAATGAAAATGCAATCATTGAAAGCTTAATTTCATTTAAGCGAGCTGGTGCAAGTGCTATAGTGACCTATTTTGCGAATGAAGTTGCAAAAAAAATTATTTAAATTAGTTTTGTAAATTCATTCCTTGATGTTGGAAAGTTAATATTATTAGGCGATAAAACAGTTTTATTTAAAAAATCACCTACAATTTTTAAACCATCTTTAAGTTCACTATAATCAATTTTAGAATTTTGATCATTTAATAAAAAGGTTGGTATTTCTTTTGAACCGTCTAATGCATATATATATCCATTTTTGTTACTCTTTGAATTTTTATCAACATAGTCATTAAAATTAATATCGTAACCTACTAATTTAATGACTTCTAATTCCCAAAATATAAATTTCTTAATCCATATATCATTATTTAAAAGTTCAAATAATTTAAACAGTTGATTGTAAATTTTTTTATTTGCTTGATTTTCCGCTGTAAGTATTTTAATTAAATTTAGCGAATAAATAATGCAGTTTAGTTTAATTTTATGATCTAAAAAATGAGGTGTAAAAATTTTATCAATCTCAATCTTAAAATACCCTGCTCTATTTTGATTTTTAGAGTTAAGCTCTATACTAAAATTATTTCCTATTAGTAAAAAATTTTTAATTTTTGTTGAAGTTGCACCAAAAATTATACCTGAAATTTTACCGTTATTTTCAGTATAGAATTCAGCTATAGCAGAATTTTCATTATATTTATTTTTACTTAGTAAAAATCCTTTGTCCTTAAGTTTCATAATTATTTTTCTAAAATTTTTAACAATTTGTTTGCCGCGGCTTGTTCTGCTAATTTTTTTGACGACCCCTCGGCTTCAACAAATTGTGTATCTTTTAATTTTACTGCAATTTTAAAATTTGGTTTGTGTTTTGGACCCGTGTTGGAAATAAATTTATAAATTGGCAATATTTTAAATTTTTTTAACGAATGTTCTTGAAGTTTAGTTTTGGCATCAACTATAATTATATTTTTATCATAAATATGTTTATCCCATATTTTTAATATAAATTTTTCAACTTGTTCAAAGCCTTTGTCTAAATAAATTGCACCGATTAGAGCCTCGCAAGTATCTGAGATAATTTTTTTTTCTACTATTTGCTTTTTTAACCTCAAATTACCAATCTTTACTATTCCGTCTAGTTTAAGTTGCTTACCAATTTCATAGCATTTATTTTTATTTACTAATGAAGCTAATTTTTTATCCAAAATTCCTTCTTTTTCATCTGGAAATATTTCAAGAAGTTTTTTTGATATACACAATCCTAAGACACGATCACCTAAAAATTCTAATTTTTCATAATTATTTATTTTATCCGCGCTTTTGTGAGTAATGGCTTTTTTGTAGAGAGCAAAATTATTAATTTTAAAACCTAAATTTTGTTCAAGTTTATTTATAATTTTTTTCATTAATTTAATTTTTTAAAAAATCTGTCATATCTAATAATTTTTGGCCATTTCCATATCTGAAAAATACTTCCTTCTCTTCTGTTTGATGAAAAAAATAAAATTTGCGCTTTGCCAACTAAATTGTCCTTATGAACATAGCCAACATCAGATAAAAACCTACTATCTTTAGAGCAATCTCTGTTGTCACCTAAAAAAAAATAGTGATTGTCTGGTACGGTATATTTGTCTGAATTTTGATAAGAAACATCGTTTCTGTATGATACTATATATGATTTATTATTTGGTAATTTTTCTTCAAATGTTGAAACGTTAATTTTTTGACTTCCACAATAAAGAATTTCATTATTATTTATTAAAGTATTCAAAACTTGATTATTATTTATATATATATATCCATCAATAAATTGAATTGTATCACCAGGTAAACCTATTAATCTTTTTATATAATCAGTACGATTATCATAAGGAGTTTTAAAAACTATTATATCACCTCTCTCAGGGTTTTTTTCAAAAATTCTATTTTTAAATATTGGTGGACTAAATGGAAAAGAATGTTTGCTATATCCATAAGAATATTTTGTTACAAACAATCTATCTCCAACTAAAAGATTTAATTCCATCGATGATGATGGAATGTAAAAAGGTTGCAAAAGTAATGATCTAATAATTATGGCTATTATCAAAGCATAAATTAGAGTTTTAAGATTATCAATTATTACATTTTTTTTAATCATGATTTTTCAATTATAACATAGGCTATTGAGTAGTTTTTCTCATCAGAAAGAGACAGGTTAGTTTTAAATGATTTAACATTAAATTTTTTCTTTAAAAATTTTTTTGTAAATGGTTGAATGTTTATAGATGGACGGCCTTTTTTATTATTTTTAATTTCTATATTTTTAAAGTGAAGATTCTTTGATATTCCTAATCCGCTGGCTTTTGAAAAAGCCTCTTTTGCAGCAAATCTTTTAGAGTAATAATTTAACTTATTTTTTAAACTGCATGAAGATTTTTGTTCGTAATTCGTAAATACTCTTTTAATAAAACTTTTATTTTTTATTAATTTTTTTAATCTATTGTTATTTACAATATCTACACCAATACCAATAATTGACATTTATTTACTTTTTAAAATTTTCATAAATTTTTTAATAACATTCCTTAAACCATGTTGGATTGATTCTCCAATTATAAAATGTCCAATATTATATTCATTAATTTCTTTTATTTTTCTTAAAATTTTTGTTGTTTTGTAATCAAGGCCATGACCAGCGTGAACGTCTAAATTTAAAGATTTAGCATATTTTGCACATTTTTTAATATTTAGAAATTCTTTATAAAAACTCTTATTTTTCTTAACTAGATTAGAAATTTTTCCAGTATGAATTTCTACACACTTAGCGCCAATTTCTTTTGCAAGCTTAATATTTTTAATAGAAGAATTAATAAAAAGACTCGTTCTAATATTTGATTTATTTAATTTATTAACTATTGATTTAAGTTTGTATTTTTTTTTGTTTAAATTTAAACCTCCTTCAGTTGTTATTTCCATTCTTTTCTCTGGAACTAAACAAACATAATCAGGTTTATATTTTAGAGCAATTTTTAACATTTTAAATGTTGTGGCAATTTCTAGATTTAAAGGAATTTTTTTAATTGAAGATATAATTTTTAAGTCTTTTTTATTTATGTGACGTTCGTCCTCTCTTAAGTGAATTGTAATAGAACTAGCACCACATTTTATTGCATGTTTAGCCAAAAGATAAGGGTAAGGGTGATTTTCACCTCTTGCATTTCTAACTGTAGCAACATGGTCAATGTTTATGCCCAGATATTTCATTTAATCCTTCTACTGCCGGGAGTAGTAATGGGAATTTTCTTTAAAGAGTCTGGTAAATTATTTTTTCGAAAAGTAGGTATATTTAATTTAACTTGAGAAATAACCTTTTTAGATATTTTTAATTGTTTTTTATTTGATCTATCAATTATACATGCAAAACCAGCAACGTATGCTTTTGATTTCTTTATTAATTTAACACATTCTAAACTAGATTTTCCAGTTGTAATGACATCTTCAATAATTAAAACTTTTGCCCTAGGTTTAATTTTAAAACCTCTTCGTAAGCAAAATTTTCCTTTGACCCTTTCACAGAATATTGTTTCTTTTTTAAGAAGTCTTCCGATCTCGTAACCAATTACGATTCCACCCATTGCAGGAGCTAAAATTATATCAATTCTTTTAAAATTTTTTTTAATTTTTGATGAGAGAGATTTACAAAGCTTGTCAGCATAATTAGGAAAACTTAGAAGTTTAGCGCACTGTATATATTGGGGTGAGTGTAAACCAGAAGAAAGTATAAAATGACCTTCTTTTAAAGCTTCAGTTTTTTTTAAAACCGCTAAAGAGTCTTTTAAAGAAAGCATATTTTTTATTTTTATGTCTAATAATTTTGAATTTTAATTCTTTTTGTTTTAGCTCACTAATTAGATTTGTAAAGTTTTTCAAATCATTAATTATTAAATTAAATCTAAAGTTTATTGTATTTTTTGTTTTTTCAACCATTTCTACGTTCGAAATATTCATTTTATTTTGCCCTATTAGAGTTGTTACGTCGCCCAATTGACCGGGTATATCTGGGAGAGAAATCCACAGAGTTGTATTGTACTGTTTTGTTTTTATAGGTTTATTGTTGTCTCTGTATTGCCAGTATCTTCTAATTGCAGCTCTAGCTTTGCCTGTTGTTGTTGATGTTAGCCAATGTAATGATGGAGAGGCTTTCTTAGATGTTATTATTTTGACCACATCTCCATTAACCAAAGTGCTTTGTAATGGGCTTTCTTTTCCATTTATTTCACAACCAATAGCAGCATCTCCAATTTTAGTGTGAACCGCATATGAAAAATCTATTGGAGTAGCATGTTTAGGTAATTTTATGATCATTCCTTTTGGAGTAAAACAAAAAACATTTTCTTGAAACATTTGTAATTTTGTATATTCAAAATAATGTTCTGGATTTTCGTTTTTTTCTATAATTTCAACTAAATCTTTCAACCAATCATATTCTTTCCACGTTAATGAATTAAATTTTTCTGATGACTTATATTTCCAATGTGACGCTATTCCTCTTTCAGCAAAATCGTGCATGGGCTTCGTTCTGATTTGAATTTCTATTGGCCTTTTATTTGGACCAATAACCCCCGTGTGTATAGACTGATAGTTGTTAATTTTTGGCGAAGAGATGTAGTCTTTAAATTTGCCAGGTATACAATTGTATTTAGAGTGTAAAACACCTAAAGCTTTATAACAATCATCTGTGGTTTTTAATATTATTCTAAAACCAATAATGTCAGTTATTTGCTCAAGTGAGACCCTTTTTTTTTGTACTTTTCTCCAGATTGAGAAAGGTGTTTTTTCCCTTCCTATAATTTCGGTTTCTAAACCATTTTGATTTAGTACATTGGTAAATTCATTAGATACATTTTTTATACTAGTTGTTCTGTTATCTTTTATTTCATCAAGTCTTTTTTTAATTAATTCTCTTGCTTTAGAATTTAATACTTGAAATGAAAGATCTTCCAATTCATCTCTTATTCTATTCATTCCCATTCTGTCAGCTAAAGGGGCATATATCTCCATTGTTTCTTTTGCTTTTTGTACTTGTTTATCATTATTTGTAACAAATTTGATTGTTCTCATATTGTGCAACCTGTCAGCAAGTTTCACCAGTAGAACTCTAATATCTTTTGATGTAGCTAAAATTAACTTTCTAAAATTTTCAGCTTTTGAATTGGACATAGCTTGATTTTCAAATTCAGAAATTTTTGTAACTCCATCAACTAAATCAGCAACTTCTAAACCAAATTCTTCTTTAATAGTTTGATATGTTGCATGAGTATCTTCAATAGTATCATGAAGAAGCCCTGTTGCTATCGTTGCACTATCTAATTTTAACTCTGTTAAAATGTTTGCAACAGCAACGGGGTGGATAATATAAGGAGAGCCTTCGTCTCTTTTTTGTTTCTCGTGAGCTTTTAACGCAAAATTATAAGCTTTTGTTAAAGTTTCTGGATTTAGAAACTTATTATAAATTTTAACTTTATTTATTAAATCGTCTGATTTTAGCATAGATACATTATATCACTTATTTTAAACAATCCTAATATCAGATAGGTCAGAACCTTTAAATTGATTAATTATATGATTAATATTAGCCTTAGTTTTAGGATGAACCCAGTTTTTATTAAGCTCATAAAGGGGAAAAATAACAAAATTTCTCTTGTGCATTTTGGGGTGAGGGGCTTCAATTTTTTGTCCATTAAATTCGGTTTTTAGATTTATCCCATTAAAATCAATAATATCAATATCACATACCCTGGGATGATTCTTTAAAGCTTTTTTTCTTCCAATTTTTTTTTCAATATTTTTGACAATTTTGAAAATATTCATTAGTGACTTATCTGTTTCGATTTTAAGAACAATATTAAAAAATTTAGGAAAACTTTTATTTGGCCAAGATGGAGTTTCATAATAGCTGGAAGCATCTATTATATAAATACTATTCAATACTAACAATTTTTTAGCCAATTGTATGTTGGCAAATCTATCACCCATATTTGATCCGATTGCTAAATAGCTTAATTTAACTTGTTTTTCTAAAATATCTTGCTTTATCACGATTCCAATCTCTAGTTTTTTTATTCTGACGTTTGTCAAAGTTTTTTTTCCCTTTTGCAACAGCAATTTCTAATTTTGCTTTTCCTTTTTTAAAGTACATTTTAGTAGGAACAATTGTAAAACCCTCTTTATTAATCTTACCAATTAATTTATTAATTTCTCGTTTATTAAGTAGTAATTTTCTTTCTGCATAAGGATTGTGATTAGAATAACTTGCTTCTTTATAAATGGGTATATGTGAATTAATCAAATATATTTCGCCATCCTTTTCGATACCATAAGAATCTGCAATGTTTACTTTTCCAGATCTTACTGATTTTATCTCTGAGCCTTTTAGAACAACGCCGGCTTCAAATAAATCGGTAAAAAAATAATTAAAACTAGCTTTTCTATTTAAGCAAATGATTTTTAAACCATTGCTTTTTTTTGTATTCATTAATTAAATTAGTTTTGTTTTTTTTGAAACTTCCTCTAATATTTTTTTTGTTTCATCTCTGCATGTAACTAATGGAAGTCTTACAGTATCTTCGCAAAGGCCCATTAATTTAGCAACATATTTAACTGGGGAAGGATTGCTTTCTATAAATAATTTTTTATGTAATGGTTGAAGAATTTCATCTAATCTTTTTGCTTCATTAATTTCATTTGCATTTGTAGATTTAGAGAATTTTTGAAAATCAGAACATAATTTAGGAGCTATGTTTGCAGTAACACTTATTGCCCCAGACCCTCCTCTTTTATTAAATTCGAATGCATTATCATCATTTCCTGTTAATTGAATAAATTCATTTCCCATTTTTGATTTTTGTTGATCAACTCTATTTAGATCTCCTGTTGCATCTTTAACTCCAATTATATTTTTTAATTCATATAATTTTGTCATTGTATCTACCGACATATCTATGACTGATCTTGATGGAATGTTATAAATAATTATTGGTATCCCACAGTTATCATTAATTGCTTTGTAATGTTGATATAAACCTTCTTGTGTTGGTTTATTATAGTAAGGAGTAACAAGTAGCGCACCGTCTGCTCCGGCTTTTTCTGCATGTTTTGTTAAAGATACCGCTTCTTCAGTAGAATTAGAACCTGTTCCTGCAATTACTGGTAATTTTCCATTTGATTCTTTTATACATATTTCAATTAATTTTTCATGTTCGTCGTGAGATAATGTGGGTGACTCCCCTGTTGTGCCGCATGGGACTAGGCCATTAGTACCATTTTCAAGATGAAAATTGATTAATTTGATGTATTTTTCCTCATCCACTTTATTATTTTTGAATGGGGTTATTAATGCTACATTTGATCCTTTAAACATAAATCCTTATAACATATTTTGTTGATTCATTAAAAAAATATGAGCTTTAGAATAATAAAATTAATATTAATTAATATCATTTTTTTTAAACTATTTTAATTTATCTTTAGGATCTGAGTTAATTATCCCTAAAAACAAACCTTTGGTAAATGAAAATGAGATCGAACTCAATAAATTTAATTATTTATTGCCTAAAAAGAAGCCCAATTTAGTTAAGGAGGAAACTGTAACTAAAAAAAAGAAAGAAATAAAAGAATTAGTTA
>QCLN01000023.1:0-2500 GCA_003214525.1 Pelagibacteraceae bacterium AG-414-M23
CGCCGTTTTTAAACTTAAGAGTTTGATCATGGCTCAGAACGTACGCTGGCGGCACGCCTAATACATGCAAGTCGAACGAGGTAGCAATACCTAGTGGCAGACGGGTGAGTAACATGTGGGTACCTTCCCTTTGGTGAGGAATAACACGAGGAAACTTGTGCTAATACCTCATAAGTCTTTACAGAGAAAGCTTTATGCGCCAATGGATGGGCCCGCACTTGATTAGTTAGTTGGTAGGGTAATGGCTTACCAAGACTTTGATCAATAGCTGATTTGAGAGGATGATCAGCCACATTGGGACTGAGACACGGCCCAAACTCCTACGGGAGGCAGCAGTAGGGAATCTTGCACAATGGAGGAAACTCTGATGCAGCGATGCCGCGTGAGTGAAGAAGGCCCTTGGGTTGTAAAGCTCTTTCGTCGGGGAAGAAAATGACTGTACCCGAATAAGAAGGTCCGGCTAACTTCGTGCCAGCAGCCGCGGTAATACGAAGGGACCTAGCGTAGTTCGGAATTACTGGGCTTAAAGAGTTCGTAGGTGGTTAAAAAAGTTGGTGGTGAAATCCCAGAGCTTAACTCTGGAACTGCCATCAAAACTTTTTAGCTAGAGTATGATAGAGGAAAGCAGAATTTCTAGTGTAGAGGTGAAATTCGTAGATATTAGAAAGAATACCGATTGCGAAGGCAGCTTTCTGGATCATTACTGACACTGAGGAACGAAAGCATGGGTAGCGAAGAGGATTAGATACCCTCGTAGTCCATGCCGTAAACGATGTGTGTTAGATGTTGGAAATTTATTTTCAGTATCGCAGCGAAAGCGTTAAACACACCGCCTGGGGAGTACGACCGCAAGGTTAAAACTCAAATGAATTGACGGGGACCCGCACAAGTAGTGGAGCATGTGGTTTAATTCGAAGATACGCGCAGAACCTTACCAACACTTGACATGTTTGTCGCGACTTTAAGAGATTAAAGTCTTCGGTTCGGCCGGACAAAACACAGGTGCTGCATGGCTGTCGTCAGCTCGTGTCGTGAGATGTTGGGTTAAGTCCCGCAACGAGCGCAACCCTCACTTTTAGTTGCCATCATTTAGTTGGGCACTCTGAAAGAACTGCCAGTGATAAGCTGGAGGAAGGTGGGGATGACGTCAAGTCCTCATGGCCCTTACGTGTTGGGCTACACACGTGCTACAATGGCATTTACAATAGGAAGCAAGACGGCGACGTCAAGCAAATCCTAAAAAAATGCCTCAGTTCGGATTGTACTCTGCAACTCGAGTACATGAAGCTGGAATTACTAGTAATCGCGGATCAGCGCGCCGCGGTGAATACGTTCCCGGGTCTTGTACACACCGCCCGTCACACCATGGGAGTTGGTTCTACCTTAAGGCAAAGTTTAAAACCTTTGACCACGGTATAGTCAGCGACTGGGGTGAAGTCGTAACAAGGTAGCCGTAGGGGAACCTGCGGCTGGATTACCTCCTTTCTAAGGATGATTAAGGATTATTTCTTAATCTAAATAATTAACAGGATAATGTTGACCGTCCTCATTTCTCTTCTTAAAATTCAAAGTGTTACTTTGACTGAAATGGGCCGGTAGCTCAGTTGGTTAGAGCACACCCTTGATAAGGGTGGGGTCGAAAGTTCGAGTCTTTCTCGGCCCACCATATTTTTAATTTTGGGGGATTAGCTCAGCTGGGAGAGCGCCTGATTTGCATTCAGGAGGTCAGCGGTTCGATCCCGCTATCCTCCACCAGTAGCACTTAGTTATTTAATTTGTAAATATTTTATTATTATCAATATCTATATCCGATTGTTCGAATAGATGAACAATCAAGTAATGTTCGAATAGATGAACATTAATTAAAAATTTGATTCAACACAGAATTTTTTTCTGTGCATAAATCAAGCGTTTAAGGGCGTGTAGCGGATGCCTTGGCACTGAAAGCCGATGAAGGACGTGGTATACTGCGATAAGTTGCGGGGAGCTGTATGCAAGCTTTGATCCGTGAATTTCCGAATGGGGAAACCCACCACTTTATGTGGTACTTTAAACTGAATACATAGGTTTAAAGAGACAACCTGGAGAACTGAAACATCTAAGTAACCAGAGGAAAAGAAATCAATTGAGATTCCGTCAGTAGTGGCGAGCGAAAGCGGAATAGGCCAGTAAATTTATTAAAAAAACTTGAATAGTTTGGAAATGCTAACCAAAGAGGGTGATAGTCCCGTAAAGGTAATGTTTAATAAATTTCTTGAGTAAAGCGGGACACGTGAAATCCTGCTCGAATACAGGGGGACCACCCTCTAAGCCTAAATACTCTTCAGTGACCGATAGTGAACTAGTACCGCAAGGGAAAGGTGAAAAGAACCCCTATTAGGGGAGTGAAATAGAACCTGAAACTGCATGCCTACAATCAGTCGAAGCTCTTTTTAGAGTGACGGCGTACCTTTTGTATAATGGGTCAGTGACTTAATTTATAAAGCAAGCTTAAGCCGTT
>QCLN01000023.1:5000-9966 GCA_003214525.1 Pelagibacteraceae bacterium AG-414-M23
TTTTACATAAGCAAATACATCGTAAGGTTCCCAAAATTTCAAAAATTTTTTGTGAAGTTTTTTAGATGCTTCGTCATTCTTAAAAGAAATCATACAAGGAACTAAAACAGTTTTAAAATTTCTCTTTTTCTTGATTTCAATAATTTTCATAATTTTTTCTATAGACTCATCGTAATTCGCTTTTTTACCTCTAATTTTTTTTATATTATCATCATCCATGGCATCAAGTGAAAATTTTAAAACAGTAAGACCGTTTTCCATTGCAAGCTCAGCTTTTTCAACAGTCATTGTTGCGGGCGTGCAAGAAAAATAAGTAGGTATTTTTTTTTCATTACAAAGTTTAAGTCTTTTAATTAAATATTTATCTAAGAAGGGCTCTCCATATCCGTGTAATATTAAACACTTTGATACTATAGAAAAGTAAAATCCATTTTCTGAAATTTCATTTGGATCATATGGGGTATTCTCTTCTAGCCATTTCCAAAAGTCATTTAGTTTATCTTCCTTGTAAGTATTTATATTTGAAAGAGCCTCTTCAAATACTTCATCACTTATCCAAATATTTTTTCTAGTCATATAAATTGTTCTGGGACACATTACGCATTTCATATTGCAGTAATTTGTAGTTTCGATGTTGAAAATAGTAGGTTTTGTTTTTCTAAGCTGCTCTAATTCAGCCTCAATATCATTTACATTTTCAAATTTGAATTTTCTTGATACAATTTCTTTTCTTATGTTATAACTATCTCTTATAAAATCTATATCGTACATAATTAGTTCCAGGGTTATACTAAACTATTAATGAATTTAAAGCAAAAAAAAGAAGTTAAACAGACATGGGCGATTATACCTTCAAGATCTAATTCTAAATCTATAAAAAATAAAAATTTGCAAAAAATTGGAAATAAAAGTTTGCTACGATTGACAATTGAAGTTTCTAAAAAAACAAAAAAAATAAATAGGACTTTCGTATCTACCGAAAAAAAAAATATTCTTCAAAAATCAATTCAATGGGGATCTGAAAATATATCTCTTAGAAAAAAAAAAAATGCACTTGATTTTTCAACCGATACTGATGTTTTATTAGATTTTTTTAAAAGCTGGTTCAAAAATAATAATGTTTATCCAAAATATATAATTTACTTAAGACCAACGACACCCTTGAGAAATTTAAAAACTCTAAACAAGGCTATTGCAAAATTTGAAAAAATGAAAGATTTTGACTCAATGATTTCTGTAAACAAAACATCTTCTGCTTTTAAAACATTTATCATTAAAAAAAAAAAATATTTATGTCCATCATTTGTAAATATGAGCTTAGATGATGCTAACAAGCCTCGACAAAGTTTTGTTTCAACTTACGTTGGTAATGGATATTTTGACATTATTAAAACAAAAAATATTTTTAGTAATAAATTTTTAGGAAAAAAATGTTTTCCGTTCATTACCAAAGAAACTATTGATATTGATAGAAAAAAAGATTTAATTTTAGCAAAATTTATTTTCAAAAATAAGATTAAATTTGTCGATTATTTTGAATTTTAAATTATTTTTTATTTTCTGTTTGTTAATCTAGCAAAACCCATCTGTTTGATTGGTCCATCTAAGTGAGATTTTATAGTCCCTTTATTTTCTAAGTGAGATATTTTTTTAAAGACTTCCTCACAGGCTTTTTTATATAATCTTAAAACTTTTGAATTGTGATTTAGATTAGCATAACACCTATCTGAAGCTAGAATATTTTTTTTTAACATTTCTTGTATGAAATAAGTTATTGTAGCAGGCCAATCTTTAGTTATCAATTTGAAACTTGCTAAGGGGTTAATGCCCTGGATTTCAATTTTTAAATTATTTTTTTTAGCAGCATTAATCCAAATTTTTTTTATTTCCTTTCCAATTTTATCTAATTTTTTACCTGCATTTATTTTTCTATGTTTCTTTATAAATGCTAATGCACATGCTGGGCCAACTCTTTCAGTCCAAAAGGCACTGCTTATAAACGTTTTTAATGATAAGGATATAATTTCTTTTCTTCCAACAATTGCTGCCATAGGTATACCATTAGCAATAGTTTTTCCATATACCACTATGTCAGGATTTACCCTAAGAATTTGGTGAGCTCCACCAGTATTAATTCTCCATCCTGAAGTTATTTCATCAAAAATTAATACACAATTATTTTGAGTTGCAATTTTTCTTAATTCTTGAAGATATTTTTTTTCCGGAAAATATTCTCTACAAGGCTCAAAAACTATTGCTGCGCAATCTTTGGCGTGCTTTTTCACAACTTTATTTAAATCTTCCCAATCATTAAATTTAAAAGGTATTGCCGTATTTTTTAAATTTTTTGGAACTCCTAATGGCTCAAGCCCAGGTAAAAGGTGAGTATCTAGTTTTTTCTTAGATGAAATATTGGCAGATAAATACCAGTCATGCCATCCATGATAACCACAAAACAAAACCTTTTCTTTTCTTGTGTAGGCTCTACTTAAACGAACAGCGATCGACATACTCTCTCCACCAGTTCGAGCATATTTTACAGAGCTAGCCCAAGGATGAATTTTTAATAATTCTTCAGCTAATTTCACATCCTCTGGCGCATTAAGTGTTGTCATAGATCCAGACTTAATAGCATTTATCGCAATTTTATTCATATCATTATCCGAATAACCCAAGACGCTTGTTCCGATGCCCACCATTGTAAAATCAAGATATTTTTTTCCATCTAATCCCCAAATTGTTACTCCTTTAGCTTTTGAATAGTAAGTAGGCCATTTATCACCAGGCAAATACATATCAGGTCTCTTGCCAAGCAATTGAGACACTCCAGGAATTATTTTTTTTGCTTTATTGTGTAATTTAATAGAATTTTTCATTATATTATTTTTAAAAAATCATAAAATTCAATACTTTTTAAATTAATAAAATTAAAAGCATCTTAAAAAAAGTTTTACCAATACTTAAATTTTTTAAGCATTTTTTTTTCTAAATTATTATATTTTTTAACTCCATTTCCCTGACATTCCTCGAATTTTCTAATCAACTCTGATAATAGTTTCATACCATTTAATTCTAAAGATGCTGATTGATCAGTGCCCCACATTGTTCTATCCAAAGTAATATGTCTTTCAATTGCTTGCGCACCAAGACAAGCCGCCATTAATGACGGACTAACAGAAATTTCATGGCCTGAGTATCCCACATCAGATTTAAATTTTTTTTTCATAGTTTTGATATAATTCAAATTCAGTTCATTATCTTTAGCAGGATAACTTGATACACAATGCATCAACATAAACTTACACTTGTTTCTTTTAAAAATTTTAATTGCATTTTTTATATCATTTTCAGTAGACATACCTGTAGATATAAAAGTATATTTTTTTTGTTTTGAAATTTCCTCTAAAAGTTTAACGTTAGTAAGCATTGCCGAAGCAACTTTACTATATTTTAATTTGTACTGTTTTAAAAATTGATTACTTCTCAGATCCCATGGACTTGCAAACCAGTGAATTTTAATTTTTTTACAATATTTATCTATTTGATCAAAATCTTTTTTTTTAAATTCAATCTTTTTTTTGTATTCAAAGTAAGTGGTGTCACCCCATGGAGTACTTCTTGGTTTATCTTTGATATTGTCAGGGGTAGTAATAAAAGGATCTCTTTTCTGAAATTTTACTGCATCAAAACCAGCTATTTTTGCGTTTTTAATTAAATTCTTAGCAATTTCAATACTTCCGTTATGGTTTATACCAATTTCACCAATTAAAAAAATTTTTTTCATATATTTAAAAATAGTAAAAGTTAAACATTTAATAAGAATTAATTATTTGATAACTTGATTACAAATTTTCATTACTTTTTTAGCAAATAACATATTATTATCAATTTTAAAATTTTTATTTATAGCAAATTCTTTAAATTCTCTCATTTGACTCATGAAACCTGGCTTATATTTTTTATTGCAATTAATTTCTTTGTATAATTTTGGGTAATAAAAATTTCTTCCTTTTTTTCTTATTATTTTGATTTCTCTATATTCTTTAATTTGTTCAGTAGGAGCTTGTGAAATAAAGTATTTTGAATTTTTAACTTCAATTTTAAAGTTAGTTTTTAAATTATAACAAACGCTTAAATTGATATAATTATTTTTTTTGGATTTAAAAATTACATTAATAAAATATTTAGATTTAATTTTTTTTATTAACTTTAACTCTTTAAATAAATAAACTAAAATAGAAATAATATGGCATGAATTAGTTAAAAATGAGTAACTATTTTTTTCTGGACATGTGATATTAATTAATGAATTGCTAATGTTAATCAATTTTAAGTATCTAGTCGTCTCATAAAAAATTCTATTATATCCAACAAAAATATTTTTTTTTTTATTTAATTTATTTGTAAATTTTTTAATAGAAGTTGAAATAGGTTTTTCTACTAATATAGGTGCATCTGTTGAGTCTAAATCAGATAAAATTTTAATCGTATCTCTTATTCTGGGAGCAACTAAATAGCACACATTTTTTAATTTAGATGTTTCTTTTATTAATTCTCTATAGTTAGAAAAATATTTTTCTATTCTAAATTTCTTTAATTTTTTTTTAGCATTTAAGGATTTTTTTCTAGTCGATGCTATTGCGTGTAAAGAAAATCCTAGTTTTTTTGCAACTAGCAAATGATGATCTACAATATTTGAAGATCCAATAATACAAAGTTTAAGCATTTTATTTTATATTATACTATTATATCGTATCAATGAAAAAAATATTAATTGTTGGCTTGGGTCCGATGGGCATTGCGCACCTAAAGTCATTCCAAAGCAAATCCTCAAAATATCAAATATTTTTATCAGATTTGAATATGAATAAAATCGCAGGTAAAAATTTAAGATTATTTAAAAAATTTAAAAATTTATCAATAAACGATAATTTACCAAAAAATTTAAAATTTGATTTAGTTATAA
>QCLN01000024.1 GCA_003214525.1 Pelagibacteraceae bacterium AG-414-M23
ATCATGTTGCGAGAATTAAAGAATTAGGTAATTCAGGCAAATATGACAATGTTGTTTTTCATCGTGTTATAGATGGATTTATGGCGCAAACAGGCGATGTTCAATTTGGTAACACATCTGATAAAAATTTTGATTTAAGAAGAGCAGGGATGGGCGGTTCTGAATTGCCTGATTTAAAAGCTGAATTCAACAATATACCTCACGAACGGGGAACATTATCAATGGCCAGATCATCGGATCCAAACAGTGCTAATAGTCAATTTTTTATTTGTTTAGAATTAGCACCTCATCTAGATAGACAGTATACCGTTTTTGGAAAAGTAATTGAGGGTATGGAAAAAGTAGATAATATTATTAAAGGTGATGGGCCTAATGGCTCAGTATCAAATCCAGATAAAATAATTAGTTTTAGATCCGAATAAATAAATAATTAATGTCATTGAAAAAATTTAATTTTAATGTCATTAAAAAACTTGAACACGCTAGATTAGGTCAAATACATACAAACAGAGGAATTATAGATACCCCTGTATTTATGCCCGTCGGAACTCAAGCCACAGTAAAAGGAGCCTTTATAAACGATATTGAAAAGACTGGTTCACAAATAATTTTATCAAATACGTATCACTTAATGATAAGGCCAGGTGTAGAAAGAATTAAATCTCAAGGGGGCCTTCATCAATTTATGAATTGTTCATTGCCAATATTAACTGACTCTGGAGGATTTCAAGTTATGTCTCTTTCAAAATTAAACAAAATCGACAGAGAAATTGGCGCTGTTTTTAATTCACATATAGATGGAAAAAAATATATTTTAAGTCCGGAGGAAAGTATCAATATTCAACTAGGATTAAATTCAGATATATTAATGGTTATGGATGAATGTCCTAAAAAAAGCACAGACTATGAATTAATAAAAAAATCTATGGATCTATCTATGTTTTGGGCAGAAAGATCAAAGAAGCAATTTGGGATTCAGCCACATAAAGCACTTTTTGGAATTGTCCAAGGAGGTTTATTTGAAAATTTGAGAATAAAGTCTTTAAACACTTTAAGAGATATAGATTTTGATGGTTATGCTATTGGTGGGTTGGCCGTTGGAGAAAATCAAAAAGAGATGTTCGATGTTCTTGATGTGTTAAAAAATGTTATGCCTGAAAACAAACCTAGATACTTAATGGGTGTTGGAACTCCATCTGATATTCTTGGAGCTGTTATAAGAGGTATTGATATGTTTGACTGCGTTTTACCAACAAGATCTGGTAGAACGGGGCTAGCTTTTACTTGGAATGGAAGAGTTCAAATAAGAAATTCTAAATATAAAAATGACAATACGTCATTAGATGAAAATGTTGATATATTCGATTTGAATAAATATTCAAAAAATTATCTTAATCATCTATTCAACACAAACGAGATGCTAGGCCCAATGCTTCTTACATTAAATAATATAAATTTTTATCAAGAATTAATGTCTGAAATAAGAAAACATATTAAAAATGGTACTTTTCTAGATTTCTATAATAAATATATCCACATTTTATAATATTTCGCGTTGAATAAAAAAAAAAAATCTTTATAAGAAATCGCGTCGGGCCGTTAGCTCAGTTGGTAGAGCAATTCCCTTTTAAGGAATGGGTCGTTGGTTCGAGTCCAACACGGCTCACCAATAAATTAAGTAATTGGTGGATATTTTACTATTATCTCATTTAGCCATCCTTGAATATTTTTTATTCTATTTGTTGATGAAGGATGTGTGCTCATAAAGACAGGTGGTTCTTTTCCCTTTTTAGCTTCTTTCATTCTTTCCCATATTTTTTCTGTCTCTCTAATATCATATCCAGATAAAGAGGAAAAAATCATTCCTAAATAATCCGCCTCACTTTCTTGTTTTCTATTAAAGGGATTCATAATTCCTATTGAAGAAATTAATCCCACTGTATCCATTCCAGTCGATCTATTAATTTGACTTAATGCGCCTCCACTAAAGATGTCTATGATGCTTGTGCTTGTCCGCACTAATACACCACGGCTTGCCCTTTCAACAGAATGCTTTGCTACTGCGTGAGCAATCTCATGTCCCATTACTGCAGCAAGTCCATTTGTGTTTTTTGTCACCTCAAGTATGCCCGTATAAATAGCAATTTTGCCACCTGGCATACACCACGCATTTTTTACCTTATCATTATCTATAAGTATATATTCCCAATCAAAATTAACTGTCGGATCAATTAAATTTTCGCGATTAAAATATGAACTAATTGAAAATTCGATTTTTTTTCCGATTTCCTTAATTTCATCTAGTGTTTTAAGATCATTACTCATTTTTTCTTTTTCTTTAACCTTTTCAAAAATTTTAGCAGCCTGAGCATTAAGTTTTGATTCTGGAATCAATTTTAGCTGTTTTCTATCAGTTATAGGAGCAGTAGTGCAAGCATGTACTCCAAAAGATAAGCAACTACAGCCAATTAAATTAATAAATTTTCTTCTATTCATTAATTGATATTTTTAATATAGATAAATATAAATTCAACCATGAACATTAATAATAAAATTATAATAGCTTTAAATATACTTTTAAATTATTTGTTAATTACTCGATCTTTAGTTAAATGACCAGTTTTAAAAGAAGAAGAATCTCATTTTTTGCAAGATTAAGAAATTATTTTATTACTGGTATAGTTGTATTAATACCTATTGGCTTAACTTTATACCTTACAAAATTTACAATAGAAGTATCATCTAGAATCCTACCAAAAGAATTAAACCCAAATTTCTACCTACCTTTTAAAATTCCAGGATTAGAAATAATTGTTACTATTTTATTCATTACAATTATAGGTGGTTTATCTTTATCTTTTATAGGAAAAAAAGTATTACAAATTTTTAATGATCTTTTAAAAAAAATACCAATATTAAGAACTATTTATTCTGCGGTTGGCCAACTTACAGAAACTTTAGCTCCAAGCAAACGTTCTAATAAAAAAAGCGTTGTCCTTATAGAGTATCCTAGAAAAGGAATATGGGCTGTAGGATTTGCTACGAAGGAAAATAAAGGTGAAATAAGCAAGAAAACTGATTCAGAGCTAATCAATGTATTTGTTCCTACAACGCCCAATCCAACAAGTGGTTTTTTGCTAATGATTCCTAAAAATGAAATTAAATATTTAGATATGAGTTTTGAAGAAGCCTCGAGGTTTATAGTTTCGGCAGGCACAAGTGAGAATAAAAAAAATTAAATTAATTCATTAACGATATTGGCTCGATCATATAATTTTATTAGTAAATTATATTTAGATAAATTTTTATTATTATTTTCTATAGCTTTTATCTCCTTTTCAGCTAGTAAAAATAAATCTTCATTTATTATAGGGTCAGCTAATCGGAATGTTTTTTGACCACTTTGCTGAAATCCTAACAAGTCACCATAACCTCTTAGTTTAAGATCCTCTTCTGCTATAAAAAAACCGTCGTTAGAAGATTTTAAAATTTTTAATCTTTTTTTTGCTTTTTCACTCAACGATGATTTGTAAAGTAAAATGCATGAAGATTGTTTTTCACCTCGACCAACTCTACCTCTAAGTTGATGTAATTGTGATAATCCAAATTTATTTGAGTCTTCAATAACAATACATGTTGCATTAGGAAAATCTATTCCAACTTCAATAACAGTTGTAGAGACCAGAATTTTAATTTTATTATTTAAAAAATTATTTAAAATTTCATCTTTTTTATCCTTATTAATTGATCCATGAAGCAAGCCCACTTTATCTTTAAAGATTTTTTTTAGATATTCGTATCTTACAATCGAAGATTGGTGATCTAATTTTTTAGACTTTTCAATTAAAGGGCAAACCCAAAAAACTTGGTTGTTATTATTTATCTCTTTTTTAATAAAATTAATTACTACATCAATTTTATTTATATCCTTTGTATAAGTATATATTTCTTTTCTATTTTTTGGTTTAGATTTAATTAATGTTATATCCATGTCTCCATATAGTGTCATCATCATGGTTCTAGGAATTGGAGTTGCAGACATTACCAATACATCACAATTGGATCCACCTTTTTCAGATAACTTTTTTCTCTGATTTACTCCAAACTTGTGCTGTTCGTCTATAATAATTAAACCTAATTTTTTAAATTCTATTTTTTTTTGAAAAAGAGCATGAGTGCCAAATATTATATCAATTTTTTTATTTTTTAAATTTAACAATACAACTTTTCTTTTTTTAAGCTCTGTTTTTCCAGTTAGTAATTCAGCACAAAAGGAATTACCAAAGATTTTTGAGAATAATTTATAGTGTTGCTTTGCAAGTATTTCTGTTGGAGACATAAAAGCTACTTGATATTTGTTTAAAATAATATTTTGCGCAGCAATTAATGAAACAATGGTTTTTCCACATCCAACATCGCCTTGCAAAAGCCTAAACATTCTTTCATTCGATTTAATATCAAAGTATATTTGATTAATCGCATTAATTTGATCTTGTGTTAACTTAAATCCAATTTTTTTTTCAACATTATCTGTTAAGGAGTAATCAATTATTTTTGGTAATTTATATTTTTTTTTAAAATTTCGTCTAATATTAGAATTTATTATAAAAGTAGATAAGATTTCATCAAATATAAGTCTGTTAATGTATTTTTTATCCTGAGAATAATTTTTTGGTTTGTGGAGATGTTTAATAGCATCATTCCAACTAACATTATTTAATTCATTTAAAACATTTTGACTTAGCCACTCATCTAATTTAGGTAATTTTCTAAGAGCTTCTTGTATAGTTTTGTTATAAATATTATCCGAAATACCATCTGTCAGCTTGTAGTTTGAATGTATCTTTTTAATTTTATTTTTATCTGCGCTTACATGAGTAGGGTTTGTAATTTGGTATTTTCCTCTAAAAAAAGTTATTTTTCCACTTATGGTTACTAATTTATTTAATGGTAAAATTTTTTTAATATATCCTTCATAAGAATTAAAAAAAATACATTCTAAGTTGCCACTATTATCAGAACAAATAACTTTATTTGGTAAGTTTCTAAATCTAGGAAAATTATATTTATCTACCAAGACGGTAACTGTTTGAATTTTGCCAATGTGAAGATCTTTTATTTTAGTTTCTGTTGATCTATCAATATATTTTGAAGGAGTGCTTAAAATTAAATCAAAAATTGTATGTATATTTTTTCGTTTAAATTTGGAAGCTAAGGAATTACCAACACCCTTTAAGATTGAAATATCAGATAAAATATATTCATAATTATTCATAAATCAAATAAATATATAATTATGGAAATAAATAAAGATGATATTAAAAAAAGAATTATTTATAGAGCCTCGTACAGGGGCACAAAAGAATTGGATTTACTTATTTCTTCATTTGTAAATAAAATTATTAATGATCTAAATGATGATGAGATTCTTCAACTTGAAAAATTTGTAAATATGGATGATCAAAAATTAAGTAAATTAAATAAAAATTATAGAGAAAATGATAATCCAAATTTAGATAAAATTTATAGAAAATTTTATAATTTTAAGCCACTTTAATGGCGGAGAGACTGGGATTCGAACCCAGGAAAGAGTTGCCCCTTTGCCGGTTTTCAAGACCGGTGCTTTCAACCGCTCAGCCATCTCTCCATCTGGTTGCTTTTATTAGGTTATTTAATAATATCAACTAAAAATATTATTTGAAATAATTAACTCTGCTTATAAATATTTAAGGTATTCATCAAATTATGAAAATTTCTAATTTTACAAAAGGCATAATTTCATCTTCTTCGGGATCTTTTTTTTGGGGTTTTTTTGGCACTATTTATTTTCAATATATTTCATTTATTGGAGTTTATGAAGTTGTTGTACATAGATCAATTTGGACATTGTTTATATTAATTATCACAACAACTTTTTTTAAAAAATGGAAAATTTTAAAAAAAATAATAACTGATAAAAAAAAATTATTAATTTTATTTATTACAAGTTTTCTAATTTTATCAAACTGGACTTTATGGATATACGCTGTATCTAATAACAAAATTATAGATGCAAGTTTTGGTTATTTTATTTTTCCTATATTAAGTGTTTTTTTAGGATTTCTTTTTTTAAAAGAAAAACTTAATAGAGAAAGAATAATTTCAATTGTCTTAGTAATTATTTCAAGTTCATATTTATTATTAAATATTAATTCAATACCTTGGGCTGGTTTTGGTATGGCTTTTTTTTGGAGCTCATATAATCTTTTAAGAAAAAAAATTCAAGTAGATACAGATGTAGGTTTACTTATTGAAAGTTTATTTATACTTCCAATAATTATTGTCGCATTATATTTTATCATTAATACAAATAATAATGATTTTGATTTAACAAATATCAATCTTGCATTATTAATCATTTTAGCTGGACCTATGACATTGATTCCTTTATTTTTATACGTTAAAGGTGTTGAATTATCAGGCTTAGGTGCATCAGGAATGATTTTTTTTATTACTCCAACTTCACAGTTTTTGCTTGGATATTTTTATTTTGGCGAACCATTTTCTAATCAAAAGTTTATAAGTTTCATTATAATATGGATTGCCGTATTTATTTATTTAAAAGATTTATATGAAAAAAATTAAATTTATTATAATCATTTTTTCTATCTTGTTAAATTCAAGTTACACTAATGCCAATGAAAATTTTGAAGAATGGAAAATAAATTTTTACAAATATGCGATTTCTCAAGGTGTTAGTAAAAATACTTTATCTATTATTATTAAAGATTTAAAATTTTTACCAAAAGTCATTGAATATGACAGATATCAACCTGAATTTTATGAAGACACTTCTACATATATTAATAAGAGAGCAAATTCAGAAAAAGTCAATATTGGTATTGAAGTTTATAAAAAAAATTCTGGTTTAATTTCAAGAGTTGAGAAAAATTTTAATATCGAAAAAGAGCTTCTTTTATCTTTGATGGGAATTGAGACAAACTTTGGAAAATATTTAGGCAAAATGGATATATTATCTTCATTGGCAACGTTAAGTTATGATAAACGTAGAAGTGAATTTTTTACTAAAGAATTAATAATTGCATTAAAATTAATTGATAATAAAAAAATAAAGCCTAAAGAACTGTATGGTTCATGGGCGGGAGCTTTTGGCAACTTTCAATTTATGCCTTCCACAATTCAAAATAACGCAATAGATTATAACAATGACAACTTGATTGATTTAAAATCTGCAGAAGATTCATTTGCATCAGCTGCTAACTATTTATCTAAAATGGGATGGAATACTAATGGAAAATGTTTTAAAGAAATTTCATTAGAACAGAGTATACCAATTAAATATTTAAATTTTTCAGCAAGAAAAATTAAATATAAAAAAAAATTAGCCTATTACAAAAAATATATAAAAAACTTTAATAATAACCTAGGAAATGACGATGAAATTGTTGCTATAATTACGCCTGATAAAGAAATTGTTGAAAATTCAAATTTGTACTCACCAGCTTATATAATATATGGTAACTATGAAATAATATTAAGGTGGAATAGGTCTTTACGCTTTGCGCTAGCTGTTTGCACATTAAAAGATAAATTTAAAAATGAACTATAAAATATTTATTTTATTAATTTTTTTTACTTTTTCTTGCACAAATCAAAATTTAGGTAAAAAAATAATTTCCACTGATATAATTTTCCAAAAATATTCTAACAACGGTTTTACATTAATTTATTCTGACGATTTATTCAAAAGCAAAGTTATCAATAAAAAACTAAATGATAGAGAATTATTAGTATTACAAAAAAATTTAAAAAAGGACACAACTGTTAAAATTACAAACCCTCTTAATAATAAATCAATAATAGCTAAGGTGAAAAATAAATCAAAGTATCCAAACTTTTATAATTCGGTAATTACAAATAGAATAGCCGCTGAAATTGAATTAGATTCAAATCAACCATTAATACTTATTGAGTCTGTTGATCAAAGCTCTGTATTTTATGCAGGTAAAGCTAAAACTTTCGATGAAGAAAAAAATGTTGCCGACAAAGCGCCTGTTGAAGGTATAAGTATTGTAAATATTTCATCTGAGACATTGGTTGAAAAAAAAGACATAAAATCGTCAGAAAAATTTAATTATATTATTAAAATTGCTAATTTTTATTATGAAGATTCAGCAAAACTGGTAAAAGAAAGAATAATGTCTGAAACCGATATAAAAAAAATTAATATTGATAAAATTAACGTTAATAATTATAGACTCTCTATTGGGCCATTTAAATCAATTGAAAAATTAAGAAATAGTTTTGAAAAGATGGAATCGCTTTATTTTGAAAATTTAGAACTTATCAAACAATGAAAAAAATTTATTTAATAATTTTATTGATCTTTTTAAATTTTTCGTCTCAATCATCTGAATTTGATATAAAAGCCAAGACGGCAATTTTACAAGATTATCTCTCTGGTAAAATTTTATATGAAAAGGAACCAGATTTATTAATTTTTCCAGCATCAATGACGAAAATTATGACATCTATAATTGCATTCGATTTAATTAAAAAAGGTCATTTAAGTTTAGATGAAAAGTTTTTTGTTTCTGAAAATGCATGGAGATTGGCAAATGCAGGTTATTCATCTATGTTTATAATGGTTGGCGATGAGGTCTCTGTAGAAAACTTACTTAGAGGAATCATAGTAGCATCTGGCAATGATGCTTGTATAGCTTTAGCCGAAGGTATTGCTGGTTCAGAGGAAGAATTTGCCGTTATGATGACTTCAAAGGCAAAAGAAATAGGAATGGATAATACAAATTTTGCTAATTCTTCAGGGATTAATGCTGCGAATAACTATTCTACAGTAAAAGATATTTTAATTATGTCTAATTATTTAATAAAAAACTATCCTGAATATTATAAATATTTCGCGGAAAGAGAATTCACTTGGGAGAGAACAGGTGGAGACCCAATTACTCAAGGAAATCGAAATCCTTTGTTATACAAGAATATGGGCGTTGATGGAATCAAGACTGGATATCTTGCTTATGAAAAATATTCTTTAGCATCATCAATAATTAGAAATGAAAGAAGATTAATTGCTGTTGGTAGTGGTTTTTCTTCAAAAAAAGAAAGGTCTAAGCAATCTTCAAGACTTTTAGCCTACGGATTAACTAACTTTGATACAATAGAAATTTATAATAAAGATAATTCATTCCAGGAACTGGATGTTTGGTTAGGTAAAAAAAATAAAGTTAAAACACATTTTGAAAAAAATATTTTTAAAACAATAAAAAAAGCAAGGTTGAGAAATTTAAAAGTAATTCTTCATTATCAAGGTCCAATAAAAGCACCAATTGCTAAAAATCAAAAAGTTGGTGTTGTTAAAATATATTATGAAGACGATTTAATTGACACTCTAAACCTTTTATCGTCAGAAAAAATAGATGAAGTAAATAAATTTACAAAACTTTTAAGATCGGTTAATTATTTAATTTGGGGCGATGTCTAGAAAAAAACCTCTAATTGTTTTTGAGGGTATAGAAGGTACAGGCAAAACAACTCTAATTAATCATGTTTCAGCTTACTTTAAAAAAAAAAATATTAGTTTTGTTAAAATCAGAGAACCTGGAGGAAATAAAAATTCAGAGTTAATCAGAAAACTAATATTGAATAAGAAAAATAAATTTAATTCTTTCACAGATCTTATGCTTTATTTTGCTGCAAGAAGTGAAAATATTGAAAAAATTATTAACAAATATTATAGCAAAAAAATTATATTAATAGATCGATTTACAGACTCCACTTTAG
>QCLN01000025.1 GCA_003214525.1 Pelagibacteraceae bacterium AG-414-M23
AGACATAAATTTTTAATCAAGTTATACGAAATTAAGATAAAATAAAATCTATATAATTTATTCCTTTCCTCCTTAAAAATTTTTAATAAAATAAACCCTTGTATCAATACCAGTGCTTAAAAAACTTAAAACCTCTCCGCTTACATTGGCTGTTTTATTTACTCCAACATTCGCACCACTTACAGTGTAACCAGCAAAACATTTGTTTTTCTCTTTATTCCATTTAACATATGTTTCATCAATTTTATTACCATTGATTGTATATAGTTCATAAGCTTCGTAATTTAAAAAATGAGCAGCCATGATAGCACGTTGAGGAAGAAGTTTTGTTGCTTTACAAACTTGTTCGTATATCTCATCTGTTAACTTATAATGATCAGTGCCATCAAAAGTTACCAATATTCCTGAAGGAAGCTTTGATATTAATTCACTTAGTTTTTTTTCTTTTGCAATTCTTTCTTCTTCTAATTTCATTTTTCTAATTAATTCATCTCCCCCACCCCAAAAAATATTTAAAATACCAAAAGATAAAATTATAATAATTGTTAAAGTAATAAGGCCACCAAACTGTCTTACTGTTTCTGGCAACTCTTTAAATCTATTTAAATAATTATCTTTTAGCATTATTTTAATTATTCTCGTAATTTTCCGTTTACCCAAGTACCTGTTTTTTTTTTACCATCAGACCAAGTAAAAGTGCCTTGGCCATTCATAAACCCATTAGCCCACTCTCCTACATACGTTGCGCCATTTGGAAAAGTTAAAGTGCCTTGGCCACTCCACTCACTATTTTTAAATTCTCCTTTATAAATATATCCATTTGGCCAAGTTTCAGTTCCTTGACCATGCTTTTTTGTACTAACCCATTCACCTTCATAAGTTGTTTTATCCGTATAAACCCACTTACCATAACCATTTTCACAATTTCCCTCTTTACAACCTGTGCTTCGAGCTAAAGCAACTGATGAGATGGATAAGCATAAAGTAATGATTATAAGAATTTTTTTCATTTTATTATTTTACACATAATTAATTAAAAAAAAATCCCCCCCAACGTTGTCGGGGGAGATTTTAAAATTTATTAGCTTAAGCCTTACTTAGTAAAAGCTTGCCAAACACTCTTGTTATCAGCTAACCATTTTTTAGCTGCATCTTCATGAGTCATTTTGTCAACGTCAACTAAAGCTGCCATTGCACCAATTTGACTTGTAGAGAATGACATTTTCTTGAACATTTTAGCTGCTGCTGGATGAGTTTTTGGAAAATCAGCGTTAACTGCTTTTTTCAAATAACCATCTGGCGAACCACATTTACCATCTCCACCATCTTCTGGTCTACAACCAGCTGTGTATGGAGGGAAGTCTATAAATGTAAAACCAGCACCATCTGTAAAGTTCGGTGTCCAGTTAAAGATGATAGTTCCTCTTCCTTCTTTTTTAGCTGCTGCTAACTCTGCCCAAAGTGCATCTGCACTTCCAGCAAATTTAACCCACCAAAGGTCTCCTAGACCTAGAGCATCAATTCTTTGTGGAATTAAGTCTCCATGCCAAGTTTGAGGTCCTTCTAACATTCTTCCTTTTCCATCTGAATCAGGTGTTACGAAGTTTTTAGCACAATCTTTGCTTTTTAAAGCAGTCCAGTCTGGTAGACCTGGGCATAATCCTTTTTCAGCAACCCAATTAGGATATCCCATATCCTCAAGTGTTCTTGCCTCATGATCTCCCCAGTCAAGCAAACCACCTTTATCAAGTGCTGTTGTGAATGATTTACCAAAAGCAGATTCCCACACCTCGTGAGATATAGTTACGTCACCAATTCTAATTGACTCGTATACTGCTTGTGAGTCAGCATTTACGTATTGCACATTGTTACCCATGCTCTCCATAATTCCACCTATAACGTAAGCCATTACAATTTGGCTTGACCAGTTATGAGTAGGTATAACAATCGGTTTTTTACTATCTGCTGAATTCGCAGTTCCAGTAAATGAAACAGCTAAAATTATAACTGCAGAAAGTAATGATATTATTTTTCTCATTTTTCCCCTTTCTTAATATTAAGTATGTTGATTTAAGTCTTTCTAAGTACAAACATTAATTATTTTTTATATATATAAATTTTATAAATAGTTTTATACTATTATTAAAATATAAGGTAATTATGAAAACAAGTTTCGATATAGGTGAACCAGGTTTAAATGTTTTGCCACCTGGAGTTGAGCGTCATATAGTTAATGGAGGTGGTCTAACTGGTTTACAAATTTTTCCAGATGATGAAATTGAGATAGTTAATGATGAAGGAAATCAAATTTGTGAAATTATTGTATTTGATAAAGATGGCAAATCTAATCCTGGAATTTTAAATCTAAAAGAAAATACTAAAAATTCAGAAATAAAAAAAATTCTAAGTAGCAAAGATGAAAGTTCGTTGATTGCATCTTATCAATTAAAAAAAAGAAATTTAGATGTTTTAAAATCAAAATCATCGTTAGTATTTAGTAAAGATTCTACTTCGGGAGATAGAATTAATTTTAAATCGAAGGATAAATGTTATGTAATTTTTGCTGCACCTGGAAATGATATGTTGGTACACGAGCAAAATCCTTCGACTGATTTAACTTTGTTTATTAAAAGAGCAAAAATTGTAAATGATAAAGAATTATCGGTTATCCCAGATCCGGTTTTTGACCCTAAATACGAAAAAAATATTGATCGTGCTACTGCAATTTCTTTCCAAGTAAAAGAAGGTGATTATATTCAAGTCATTACCCCAACTGGAAGGCAGTGCTCTGACTTTGTAGCATTTGATTCACAAAAATTAGATAAAAGAATTGAGAAAGGACTAGATTGGCAAACAACAAGAACATTTATGGGGCAAACTTTTCCTGGACCTGGATTATTTTCAAAGTTTTATGATACGGACCATGAACCTTTAGTTGAAGTTATTAGAGATACTGTGGGAAGACATGATACTTTTAATTTAGCTTGCACTTCTAAATATTACGAAGATGCTGGTTATTTTGGCCATCCAAATTGTTCGGATAATTTAAGTAATACAATGGAACAATATGGCCTTGAAAGAAAAAAAGGCTGGCACGCTATAAACTTATTTTTTAATACTTCTGCTGGTGGTTTAAATTCAGTACTTTCAGATGAATCTTTTGCAAGACCTGGTGATTATGTTTTATTTAAAGCTTTAAAAGACATTACCTGTGGTACTTCTGCTTGTCCAAGTGATATAGATGCATGTAATTCATGGAATCCAACTGATATTTTTGTTAGAACTTACGATAGTAAAAAAGAATTTAAAAAATCTTTTGCATTTAGAATGAAGACAGACTCTGAAAAAAAACTAACTAAGAATTCAGGTTTCTACGAAAGAACATCTAAATTAACTAGAAATTTTATTGATGCTAGGGGTTTTTGGCTACCTAACGATTATACAAAACATGGTTTAGTAAACGAATACAATGCTTGCAGAGATAAAGCTGTTTTAATTGATTTATCTTCTTTAAGAAAATTTGAAATTTTAGGTCCTGATGCAGAGGAATTAATGAACTATACTTTAACAAGAAATGTAAAAAAACTTTCAGTTGGACAAGTTGCTTATTCTGCTATGTGCTATGAGAATGGTCAAATGTTTGATGATGGTACAGTTTTTAAACTTAGCGACCATGGATTTAGATGGATTTGTGGAGATGAATATGGTGGAGAATGGCTAAAAGAAATAGCAAAGAAAAAAAATTATAAAGTTGTTATCAAGAATTCGACAGATCAAATTAGTAATGTTTCAATACAAGGTCCAAATAGTAGAAAGATTTTGAATAAAATAATTTTTACTCCACCAACTCAGCCATCTATTGATGAGCTTCAGTGGTTTAGATTTACAATATGTAGAGTTGAGAATTTACAAGGAATTCCTCTAGTAATTTCAAGAACTGGATATACTGGAGAATTAGGTTATGAAGTTTGGTGTCATCCTAAAGATGCTCCAAAAGTTTGGGACAAATTAATGGAGGCTGGAAAAGGCGAAGGATTAATTCCAGCTGGATTTGCGGCTTTAGATAAACTTAGAATAGAAGCTGGATTAATTTTATTTGGCAATGAATTTGATGGACAACAAGATCCTTTCGAAGCTGGTATAGGTTTTTCTGTTCCTTTAAAAACCAAAGAAGATGATTTTATTGGAAAAAAAGTTTTAATTGAAAGAAAAGCTAATCCACAAAAAAAATTAGTGGGTCTAGAATTAATTGCAAAAGAACCAGCGGTACATGGAGATTGTGTTCACATAGGCAGGTCGCAAGTGGGTGTTGTTACTAGCGCATGTTTTTCAACAGTTCTAAATAAAAATATTGCTTTATGCAGAATAGATTCAAAGTATGCAGAAATAGGAAAGGAAGTTGAGGTCGGTAAAATAGATGGACATCAAAAAAGAATTCAGGCTAAAGTAGTTAGATTTCCTTTCTATGATCCAGAAAAAACTAAAGTAAAATCTTAAATAATGATAAAATCAAGAAAAGACTTACTGGAGTTTTGGGAAGAACAAATGAGGTTATCACATACTTCAAGTAACTATTTTTTTAGAAAATCTCCATCTCATTATCATATGATGTTAATTGTTATGCATGCTTATAAATATGAGGAAAATTTATCTGTTGAAGAATTAAAAACTAAATTATTTAAAACTTCTAGACCAAAGTCTGCATTAATGATTAAAGAAGCGTGTGATAAAAATTTTTTTATTCTTGAAAAAAAAGGTAAAGACAACAGAAAAAAATACGTAGTACCTACGCCAGGATTTGTAGGTGAATTTAATGATTATCTTAAAACGCTTAAAAGCTTAAGCTTTTAGATACTTAACATTGTTAAGTCAATTTTGAGTTGAAAATATCAAAACTTATAAAAATTATATATAAAAAATAATATATTTTTTTCTTTAACAAAAAAATACTGTTTCACGAATGTCCTTACCCACAAAAGCAAAAGTAGTTATTATTGGTGGAGGTATTCATGGCTTAAGTACTGCCTGGAAACTTTCCGAAAAATATAAAAATCCCAACGACATTATTTTATTAGAAAAAAAAGATACAGCTGCAGGAGCAAGTGGAATTGCTTGTGGGGTAGTTAGAAATAATTATTTTCAACCTGCCATGAGACAGTTAATGGCTCATTCAGTTGAGATATGGGAAAGTGATAAAGAAAATTTTAAGTATAATCCTGTCGGTTATATGCAAATATCGCCTGAAGTTATGCATCAAGATATTGCAAGTATTTACAACCAACAAAAAGATATTGGTTACGATTCAGTATTTATCGAAGGTGAAAAAGATTGCATGAATTACATGAAAGGTATTTTTGATGATTGGCAAGCAAAAAATATTACCTCCGTTTTGCATGAAAAAAAAGGTGGCTATGCTTTTAATAAAGATTCAATAAAAGCATTAGAAAATAAAGCAAATAGTGGTGGAGTTAATATTCACAAGGGAGTTAAAGTAAAAGGATTTAAAAGAGGCAGTAACAGTAATGCAGTTACAGGAGTTTTAACAGATCAAGGAACAATAGAGTGTGACCAAGTTATTATAGGTGCTGGACCTTGGGTAAGAGATTTTTGGAATATGCTTGATCTTCCAAAAAAAATTGATGTTAAAGGAAAAGATGGAAAACTACATTCAACTGATATGTGGACATATTGGTTTTTACAAGAAGGAGTTCTGGGTGTCCCAGCAGATTATTTAAAAACAAACGATGGAAAATTGCCGCCAGTAATTCATGTTGATACAGACGCTCCTCTTTATTCAGATGTTGATGGAAAATTGATTACAGACAAACTTTGGGGGATTTATTATAAACCTGATATCGAAGGATTGGGTGTTCAAGGTGGAACATCTCCTTTCATTGTAAAAAAACATTTCGACCAGGTAAATGTTGATCCTTATGGTGTTGACTCGCCAGAATTCCAAACAACAGATGAGTTTTCAAAAATGTGGAGTTCTGCGCTGGCTCATTGCCAAAAAAGATTTGTTGGAAAATCTAATTTATATAGAAAAGGCCCATCAGGTGGGCTTGGTTGTTTAACACCAGACTCTTTTCCAATTTTTGATAGATTTTGTGAAAATGTTTATATGATAGCTGATGCTAATCATGGTTATAAAATGATCGGTGTTGGTCATCTAGTTGCAAAAGAAATTTTAGGTGCTGAAAGTGAACTGTTGAAACCATTTCGATTCAATCGATACGCGAAAGGTGAATTACATCCTACTTCAAATAGTCCCTTCCCGTGGAGCTAGATTAATCTCGTAGACAGATAAATTTTTTTCAGCTATTTTTTTGTATCTAAAAAGTTAAGGGGGAAAATGACAGATCTAGAAAAACATGTAAATCAACCAGGTAGAGCAAAACTTGTAAAAAATGTTAGAGAAAAAATTAACGAGCTAGGAATAACTTATATTTATTATCAATTTATTTCAGTAACAGGAAGAGTTGTAGGAAAAGGAATTCCAGCAGACCATTGGGAAAGAACTGCAGAAAAAGGATTTCAATTGGTTTATGGATCTACTGCCAACTTATTTGTAGACAGACACAAAAATTATATCGGTTACGGTCCTGAAGCTATGGAACTTGTTGGTATACCTGACCCTGAAACTTTCTGTCAATTACCTTGGGACAAAAGAATTGGAAGAGTATTTGTTACATGTTTTAGAAATAGAGAAGAAAGACAAAATCCAGGAGGACATTTAACATCTGATTGTAGAGGTAATTTGAGAATTTTTATGGATGAATTTGAGAAAAAACATGGTCTAGAATTAAGAGTTGGAACAGAACCTGAAATGATGTGGCTGACAAAAAATCCTGACGGAACCCCTACTGGAGCAGGTTTTTCTAAACCATACTGTTATCACATTGATCAATTTGAGTCATTGAGACCTGTGTTTATGAAAGTAATTGAATACGCTTCTGCCATGGGTTTAGATATGATCCAAGGTGATCATGAAGATGCTCCGGGACAACTAGAATTAAACTGGACATACGATAATGTTTTAAGAAACGCTGATAGACTTTCCACTTACAGACAAATTTGTGCTCAAGTAGCAAGAGAACATAATTTAATAGCATGCTTTATGACAAAACCGTTTATGGGTGTATCTGCAAGTGGTTGTCATACAAACATGTCATTATGGAAAGGTGGAAAAGTTGTAACAAACAAATTAGGTAATAAAAAATTACCTGGAGTAGAGGAAGTTTTTGGTTATGTACAGGGAGGCACAAATACTTTTATGCCTGATACTAAAGATATGCAACTACCAGGTAAAATTGGTTTACAATCAATTGCTGGAATAATGGAACACTTGCCTGCTTTAACTGCTTTGGGATCTTCAACAGTCAATTCTTACAGAAGACTTTGGGATCAAGGTTTCTGGGCGCCAGTTTATGCTGATTGGGGATATCAAAACAGAACTTGTGGTTTAAGAGTATCAGCTCCTGGAAGATTTGAATATAGATCAGTTGACTCTATGCATAATCCATATCTTTTAGGTGCAGCTTTATTAAAAGCGTGTGACCACGGTATTTCAAAAAAACTAACTCCGTCTAAACCGGAATCTAGAAGTATGTATGAAGCAAAAAAAGCTGGTAAAGATGTTAAAAAACTTCCGTTAAGTCTAGGAGAAGCTTTAGATAGATTGGCAGAAGATGAAGTTATTAAATCTGCAATGCCCGATGAAATGTATAAAGTATTTCATTGGTATAAGAATGATGAGTGGGAAAAATTCTTGGGTGCGACAACTCAATGGGATCTAGATACTTATTTGGATTGCTTGCCATAATATAAAATATATAAAGGAAATATATGTGCGGAATAGCTGGACTTATCCATAGAGGAAAATCTTCAAACGTAGGATCTGAACTACAAAGTATGCTTCAAGCATTAAAACATAGGGGACCAGACTCAACAGGATACGCTTTATATGCAGATAATGATGGAAAAAATTTTATAATGAGATTTAAAGTTGGTGAAAACGTTGGTGAAGGTAGTACTTCAGTAAACGAAGATGCAAGTGTTTACGATAAAAGAAAAAAACTTGTGGACCAAATGTTAGTTGAGCTTGGGGCAAAAATTATAAAAGATGAAAAGCTCACTCCTTACTCATTTAGATATGAAATGCAATTTGATAATGACTTAATGGAATTTTCTAAAAAAATTGAGAGTATTGAAAGTGTAGAAATCCTTTCTATTGGAAAATCTTTAGAGCTGATTAAAGATCTTGGGGATGCCGCTGCAGTTTCGGAAAGATATGGCTTAGGAAATGTTACAGGAACACATGGTATTGGTCATGCCAGAATGGCCACTGAGTCTGGAGTAGATATCAAATCAGCTCATCCTTTTTGGGGTTATCCTTTTAGTGATGTTTCTGTAGTTCATAATGGACAATTAACTAATTATTGGAATAACAGAAGATCTTTGGAAAACAAAGGCATGAGATTCATGTCTGAATGTGATTCTGAGTTAATTGCAGTTTATTTAGCTGAAAAAATGAGAAAAGGTGCAACTCTTGAAGAAGGAATGAAAGATTCATTAACTGGTTTAGATGGAGTATTTACTTATTTTGTTGCAACAAAAGACTCTTTGGGCATGGCAAAAGATACGATGGCGGCAAAACCATTGGTGTTATACGAGTCTGATGATCTTGTGGCAATGGGCTCTGAAGAGATAGCAATTAGATCAATTCTTCCACAAGAAATTGATACTTATGATCCTTTTGATGGCGAGGTTAAAGTATGGCAAATTTAAAGTCTGTAGAAAAAAAAACAAAAGCCCAGTCAATGGGTCTTCACACAGAGGTTCTAAAAGGTAAAACACAACAAAAATTTTTTAATCCAGATGAGGCAGAAAATTACTTTTATTGGGGCACGCATGATGTGGACTTTAATAAAAGAACCGAGCTTGATGTAAAAGATCTTGATTGTAAGGAAGCAAATAAAAAAATTGATGATTTAATGAGTCAAGGTTATGGAACAGTAGTAATTAGAAATCCACAAGGTAAGCATAGTTTAGGTGTTGGTATTTTAAACAAATTAAATTTAATTTTTGAAGGAAGCCTAGGATACTTTGGAATAGGTTCAATCGATGGACCTATTGTAAGAGTGAATGGAAGAGTAGGATGGTCTTGTGCAGAAAATATGATGGCTGGAAAAGTTGTAATTGAAAAAAATGCAGGTTCATGCTTTGGAGCAGCAATACGAGGTGGAGATTTAGTATGTAAAGGAAGTGTTGGAGCTAGAACTGGAATTGACCAAAAAGGTGGAACAATTATTGTAGGCGGAGATGCAGGAGCATTTACAGGTTTTATGATGCAGAGAGGAAGAATAGTTATACTTGGTAATGTAGGTATTAACCTTGGAGACT
>QCLN01000026.1 GCA_003214525.1 Pelagibacteraceae bacterium AG-414-M23
GATATAAAGTGATTCCAGTTAATCCTTTTGCTGTTGGAGAAACAATAAATGGGGAAGTAGTAGTTGAAAATTTAGATAAAATTTCAGAAAAAATAGATATAGTTGATATATTCCGTCCATCTAAAGAAACACCTGGATTTGCTAAAGATGCCGCTAAAATTGGAGCTAAAACTTTATGGCTTCAGTACGGAATTAAGCACGAAGACGCAAAAAAAATTTCTGAAAATGCTAATATGAAATATGTAGAAAACAAATGTATTAAGCAAGAATACCAAAAATTATTTCAAAAATCTAATCCAGTTTTTCCAGTACTTAAAAATTAGCAAAAAAATTTTTAACGTTGATACTCAGCGAACTTTTTCAAAGATTGATTTAAGAATTTTTCATAAATTATTCCAGAGTTATCAATTTTTGATTTATGTAAAAAAGAATTATTCATCTTAAAATCATAAGACGGCTCAAAGAAGAAGGGTATAGACATTCTATCAGTTTTATTCCAAAGAACCCTATGATTTGTTGCTTTAAATTTACCTTTGCTTAAAAATTCAAGAGCCCTTCCGGTATTAACAACAAGAGCTTTTTTATTAAATGGAACATCGTACCACTTATTATTTTTTCTGCTTTGAACTTGTAATCCTCCCATTTTATCTTGATATAAAACTGTAAAAATTCCACTATCGACATGAGTTTCGCAGCCTAAAGCAACTCCATCCTGTTTTGAAATTTCTACTGGTTTTGATTGATTAGGATAATAATTAAACCTTAAAGTACTAAGTGTTTTTAATCTTGAAAAAGCTTTTTTTGAAATAATATGGTCATCTTTATAAATTTTAATTATACTCTTAAATAAAATCTCACTTAAAATATAAATATTATTAAAATACTGAGATAAAGTTTTAATTGATTTTTTATCAATAGATTTATTTAAATTTAAATACTCTATATATCGATTTTTTATACTTTGAGCATATTTTCTAGTCACCTTTGTGTCACCTATATCTAGACCTTCTTTCCCATTAACTTCATTTGGGAAATAACCTCTATAAGCATTTGTATTTTTGTTATTCCATTTTTTAGGAGCTAACTTTCTTTTATTTTGTTTAGAAGATTTAAAAAATTTATTTCCAACATTAGTTATATTCTTGATTTGTTTTTTACTTATTCCATGGTTGATTATTTGAAAGAAGCCTACTTTAACACATGCTTTTTCAATTTTTTTAATTATTTTTTTTGATTTATTTGAATTTAGATCGTTTAAAAGAGGAGAAATATCAATTGTTGGAATAAAATTTTTTTTCATTTATCTCAACGGTTTTTCAGTAACTATAGATTGATCTTGGATTTTTTCACGCATAAAAATATAAATACCGCTTGATACAATTATTAATATTCCAATTACTGTAGTTAAGCTTGGTATTTCATTGAAATAGAACCAACCTATTAATGATGACCATAATAATATTGAATATTCGAAAGGTGAGACCACAGAAGGCGAAGCTACACTATAGGCCGAGAATAAAAGAAGGAAAGCAAGCGTTGCTGTAATCCCAGTTGCAACCATTAATAAAATACTAGATTCTAAATCTATAAACCATTCTCTAAAGATAAATTGAGAAGCTGGATGATCTGATGTGTTGTATTGTCCATCGCCAATTAAAAAATAAAATATAAAACTAATAACTATTGCTCCAATATAAAAAGCAAAAGTTTGAGTGTAAATATTATCTTTATCTGAGGTTTTTTTAATTATAATCATTGATAATGAATAACAGATTGCACATAAAATAGGCAACAAGCTTAAATAGTTAAAGTCAGTAAAATCAGGGTTTAAAGTTATATATACTCCAATAAACCCCACAACTATTGCAAGCCATCTTCTTAGTCCTATTTTTTCTTTTAAAAAAAAATGTGCAAATATTGTAATTAAAAAAGGAGTAACAAAAAATAAAGCAGTAGCGGTACTAAGGGGCAAGACAGCTAAAGAAACATAAAAAGAACTAAAACCAAAAAAGAAGAGTATCACACGGCAGGAAGTTAGTAATGGATATTGACTTTTAAATATTATTGGTTTTTTTGTTAATTTTAAAAATATTATAATAAGGGAAAAACTTACAAGAGTTCTTATTAAATAAACTTCATAAAGAGAGACAAAACTATAAATGTGTTTCATAATTCCGTCTTGAACCGAAAAAACTAGCATGGCTAATAATATTAGAATTATTCCTCTAGGATTGTTATTTTTAATAGCCATTCGCCCCTATATCACAAATTTGTTCTGATCGAGATAAAATAATTGGTTTCTTGAAATAGCTTTGATTAGTTATTGTTTGGGAAAATAATCTTGTAAATTTCCTTCTCTAAAGACATCTGTTGTACTACAATGTAAACTTCCACCAAAGCCATAAGCTTCTCTAAAATCTATAGGCAAAACTTCCATACCTAGTTTATCAAGTTGTTCAGCTTGATATACTTCACTTTTTTCTACACATACTGTTTTTGGATCTAAAACTAAAATATTCATTGATAACCATATTGAATAATAAGTTAGAGGAGGAGGAGAGTTATGTGCTGGTTGTGCTGCTTCAATAATTTCCCAACCGTTATCCTCAAAAAGTTTTCTTTGTTCTTTTGGAAGTTTTCTTACAGGGTTATTTAATATTAGACCAGGTCTGATTGGTGTAAAAGTTGCATCTATATGAATAGGGTAAGGATCTCCTGGAAAATTTACAGTATGAACACGATGATCAGGAAAATGTCTTTTTAACCAGTCAATACCTTTTAAATTTGTTGTAAAACCATGTTGAACAATTAAATCTTTACCAAATCTTAATATATCTGCTGCATCGAAAAGGGGCTCTTCTTCAGTTGTTACAAAATATTTTTTTTCAGCCCATTCTAATCTTTGTTCAATACTTACTTCATCAGACAAATAATTTTTATGATAATCTTTATCTGTCAACCTAGGTTTAGGAGCTGACTCATGCTTCATGCCTGGATCTTCCATAAAGTATTGTTGTATCAATGGTCTATAAGCTAAATATTCAAACCATCGGCATCGAAAGCTCATAGTTGCTTCTAACATTTCTTTTCCAACAGTAATAATTACATCTCTGGACGGCATACATCCAAACATGTGTTCTACTTTCCAGTCTGGTGTAGCAATTTTTTCGTCGAATTTTAGTGGGGTCGGTCTATCTACTCTTATTCCTCTGCCTTCTAATGTTTTTACAAATTTATCTAAAAGTTCATTTGATTTATCTATAGAGTCTTGAGTTCTTCTGCCATGCTTTCCTTTCATGACAGAATCCGGTGGAATTTTAACATCTACAGCAGGCTCAGGCGCAGGTATACAACAATTATCTGCTCTACCAACAATTACATGTTTTAAGGGGTCCCACTCATTCCAACTGCTTACAATAGTTTTTTTCATATAATTAAAACAAATAAATTAATTAATATATATTTTCAATAATAATATTTTTAGTTTAGTGTGTATAAAATGAAAAAATTTGTATTATTAATAATTTTATTTTCAACAAGTTTTACTTATGCTTTAGCACATCAACCAAAACTAATTAAGTATTCACCTACCTCGAATGAACCTCATGATGTAATCGAACCAGAAATTTCAAAAGCTTATTATGGTAAACTAAGTGGTGAACCACATTATTATAAAATTGAAAGTGATGCTGAGTTTTCGTTTTATGCAGGGATTACTATTCCTAAAATTGATGAAAATGTAAAATGGATTTCACTCGAGGTGCTTGATCAAGATAATAATTCAATTTTTTATGAAGATGGTAGAGAATACAATTGGAAGCCGTGGTATGAACCTTACGCAAGAGATTGGTATTGGATTGGTCCCCAAATAGGTACACATAATGACAAAGAATTTAAAGGTAGTTTAAAATTTAAAGCTGGAACTTACATAATTAAAGTTTTCAATGATGATAATCAGGGAAGTTATTCTTTGGCTGTAGGAGATATAGAATTTTTTGGTGCAAATATATTGGAAAAAATATCAATTTGGGCTCCAATACTTTTATATATTGGGCCTTATATGGATATTTTTTATTGGAATAAATTTGATTTTAAAGCATACATACCACATTTAGCTATTATAATTATTTTATTAATTCTTTATTGGGGAATAAAAAAAATTTTTTTTCGAAAAAAAGAATATTTTAATTAATTTAGAATTGAATCTGCGCCTTTTTCTGCAATCATTAAAGTCGGTGCATTTAAGTTAGCACTTGGTATTTCAGGCATCACTGATGCATCAATAACTCTTAAGTTTTGAATTCCTTTTACTTTTAAATTTTCATCAACTACTGCCATATCGTCAACTCCCATCTTGCAAGTTCCGCAAGGATGGTAAGCAGTTTCAGCTTTAGATCTTATATAATCATTTAACTCATCATCTGATTTTGCTTCTGTTCCTGGACCTACTTCTTTTCCTGAATGTTTTGCCAAAGATGGTTGTGCTAAGATCTTTCTTGCAACATGAATACATTCTCTAGTTTGTTTTAAATCATCCTCATCTTCTAGGTAGTTAAATAAAATTTTAGGATAATCATATGGGTTTGATGAATTAAGAGTTATTAATCCTCTACTTTTTGGATGATTAGGGCTAGCGTGTAATTGATAACCATGTGAACTTGGGTTAACTAAACCATGGTTAATAACAAACGATGGAAAAAAATGAAATTGAATATTTGCCATTTCTCTTTCAGGAGAAGACTTTGCAAAACCTCCAGCCTCTAAATAAGATTGAGAACATGGTCCAGATTTAGATAAAAACCATTGTATTCCAGCTAAAACTTTTGGAATTAGTTTGGTATAAGTATAAAGAGTATCTGATGTTTTGCATTCTTGCATGATGTAAGTTTCTAAATGATCTTGAAGATTTCTGCCTACACCTTTTAAATCGTTAACAACATTAATTCCTTTTTCTTTTAAGTGATTTGCGTCACCAATTCCTGAAAGCATTAGCAATTGTGGTGAATTAATTGAACCACCACTTAATATTATTTCTTTATTGGCATAAATTTTTTCAATTTTATTTTTAATTTTTACTTCAATACCTATTGCTTTTTTTCCATCAAAAATAATTTTTTCTACAAAGGAATATGAAAAAATATTTAAATTTTTTCTTACTTTTACTGGGTTCAAATAGTATCTAGCTACACTTGCTCTTTCTCCATTATGGATAGTAGTATCAAACATTCCAAATCCTTCTTGATACTCACCATTCATATCAGGATTAATTTTATGGCCAGCTTCAGAAGCTGCTTTTAGAAAAGCTCCAAATAAAGGATTACCATTTTTTGATTGGTTAACTGGCAGCAAACCAAAAGAACCTCTATATTGATTTTTTCCTTCAGACCATGTTTCAATTTTTTTAAAATAAGGTAAAATTTTTTCATAAGACCAAGATTTTAATCCAAAGTTTTCCCATCTTTCATAATCATTTCTGTTTCCTCTAACAAAAACCATTCCATTATGAGCAGAACAACCCCCGATCATTTTTCCCCTAGGGCAAAATAATCTTCTATTATTTAAATATGGCTCTGGTTCAGAATAGTATTTCCAATTGTATTTTGGATCATGCATAGTGTAAAGAAGAGCAAGCGGCATTTTAACTTTCCAAATATCACTTGATCCTCCTGCCTCAAAAATTGCAACTTTATGGTTGCTATTTTCAGACAATCTATTTGCTAGAACACATCCCGCTGATCCAGCACCAACAATTAAATAATCATAATTCATTTAAGTGACGCTTTTAATAAATCTTTGTACTGAATGATATCTTTTATTTTGACTCCTACTTTTTTTGCTGCTTCATCAAATTTTCTTAGCTTTATAGCCTCTTTAAAAAATTCCTCTTTTTCAAATGACTCAGCTTCTTTTCTGCTTAATAGGCCCCCTTGAAGTTCAAGGCTTACGACAGAGGCATTTGATAATTTATTATAATACTTTTTATCTCGAGCAAGATATCTTTTGGCTATAACATGATTCTTTATTGGCTCAACTATTTCTCTTTTAAAAAATTTTTTTAAATACTCGTAACCAATATCCTCATGCTTACCATCCTGTTTTTTTGTAACTAACTCATCAGGATCATCCAAAATGAAGTGTCCATAATCATGTAATAAACATGAACAAACTAAATAATCTTTACTCTTTGACTTTTCAGCCATCATTGCGGATTGAATCATATGTTCAGATATTGTTACATTCTCTCCGATATAAAGTGATTTATTATTTTTAAAGTTACTTATAATTTTTTCAATTATATCCATTAACTATTTTGGATTGTCTCCTTGAATTGCAATTCTATCCATTACTCTTTCGTGACCAAGACCTTTTCCTGGAAAAAAATCTGTTAATCCTTGGTGTTGAGTACTTCTATTATCCCAAATTGCAACTGCATTTTCTGTCCATTTAAATCTACAAGTAAAATCCAATCTTTCTTGATGTTCAAATATTTTTTTTAAAATTTCGTCACTTTCTTTTTTATCCATATCAATAATTTTTTTTGTATACATAGAATTAACATAAAGAATTTTTTTCTTTGTTTCAGGGTGAGTCCTAACTATTGGGTGTTCGTTAGAATACTCATCTAAATTTCCATTTCCTTTCATTTCTGTATATTTATCAACAAAGGCAGCCGCACCCAAAGAACTATGGATTGCTTTTTTTCCTTCAATTTTCTTTTTAATTTCTTCATCAAGTGTTTCGTAAGCAATCTCCATGTTTGAAAACATTGTATCCCCACCCACAGGAGGAATTTTTCTTGATCTTAAAATAATTACCTTTGTTGGTTTAGGGTTATAACTTACATCTGTATGCCAAGTTTCTCCCCACTGATGTTTTTCTTCTGCTCCTTTAATTATTCTAATAATTTCCGGATAATCTTTTAGACTTTTAACATAAACGTGTTTTTCTAATGGGCCAAACTTTTTAGCTAAATTAATTTGTTCTTCGCAGGTAATATTTTGATCTCTAAAAAAAAGAACTTTGTGATCAAGCATTAGGTTGTTAATTATTTCCCAATTTTCTTTTGAGGAATCTTTTAAGTTGATACCATCTACTTCTGCCCCCAATGCACCAGATAATAATTTTACTTCCATCTTATTTTTTTAATTTATCTATAAATTTTAAATTTTCATTTTTGAATTTTGCATTATTTTCACTAATAAAACTATCCATTATTTTAGTTCTTTGTTGATCAAATTCAGCTACTTTTCTTTTATTTAAATCAACATAAAGAGATAGCATCTCTATTGTTGATGAAAGTTTTTTTGATTTTTTTTCAATCATTTCTAATCTGAAATGAAGTCTTTTTTTATCATGATCAAAAAAAGTTAATACTATTTCTACCTCATCTCCTTCTTTAACTTCACTGTCATATGTAGTATTGGTTTCAACTACCATAGTACTCATTCCACTTGTTTTTGCGGAATGTTCACCCATGTTAAATTTTTCTAAAATAACCTCCCATGCCTTATCAAAAATTAACACATAGTAAGCCATGTTGAGGTGTTTATTATAATCTGTCCACTCAGATTTAATTATTTCATTTGATATATGAACTGACATATTTTTATTTCCCAAGACTTAATTTGATAGTATAAATCTAATAATTAAAATGAACAATAAAGTTTTTATATCTTGTGCTGTTACAGGTTCGGGCGATACAGCATCTAAACATCCTGATTTACCAAAAACTCCAGAGCAAATTGCAATAGCTGCCATTGAGGCCGCTAAAGCTGGCGCAGCAATTGCACATATCCACGTAAGAGAAGATGATGGACGCCCAAGTAGAAGGTTAGAATTATATAAAGAAGTTGTAGACAGAATTAGGTCTAGTGATACTGATGTTGTTTTGAATTTAACAACAGGGATGGGAGGAGATTTAGATATAGGCCAAGGAGAAAACCCATTGGAATTTGGTCCAATGACAGATATGGCAAACGTTATGGAAAGAATTGCAAACGCCGAGCAATTTTTGCCAGAAATTTGCACTCTTGATTGTGGAACTTTAAATTTTGGTGATAGTTCTGTAATCACTGTTAATACTCCAAACGATTTAAGAAAAGCTGCAAAAAGATTACAAGAAATAAACGTAAAACCAGAGATAGAAGCTTTTGATTTAGGAAATATGTGGTTCGGAGCTCAATTATATAAAGAGGGATTGTTAAGTGATCCGCCTATGTTTCAAATGTGCCTAGGAATCCCTTGGGGGGCACCAGCAACACCTTTAGCAATGCAAGCTATGAAAGATATAATGCCAAATGAAGGAGTGTGGTCAGGATTTGCTATATCAAGAAATGAAATGCCATTTGTTGCTCAAACTGTAATCATGGGAGGAAACCCAAGAGTAGGACTTGAAGATAATCTTTATCTAGAAAAAGGAAAGTTAGCTACAAATGCACAACTAGTTGAAAAAGCAATTAGAATTGTTAGTGATCTTGGCGTATCCATTATGACTCCGGCAGAAACTAGAGAAAAGTTGAAATTAAAAAACTACAAATAAAAATTTAATCTAATCTAATAGCGTTACCATCAACTGCTATAGCTTGACCAGATATTCTTTCGCCGTCATTTGAAATTAGAAATGAACATGTTTTTCCTATATCTTCTTCATAAATCCAACAATTCAATGATGCCATCGATACAAATTCTTTTTCTACATTTTTTTTTGAAACTTTTAAAAATTTTGCTTTATCTCTGATAACTCTTACCATTCTATCTCCTTTAATTGTTCCTGGACAAATTGCGTTAACGCGTATTTTAAATTTACCAAGCTCCATTGCCAAGGTTTTTGTCATACCTATTACAGCCCACTTGCTTGCAGCGTAAGGAGATCTTAAAGGAAAACCCATTATACCAGCTCCAGAAGAAAGATTAATAATGGATCCACCTTTATTTTTTTTAAGCATTGGAATTGCTAACTTTGTAAAATAAAAATGACTTATAACATTTATTTTTAAAGTTCTTTCCCAGTCATCAGAATCAAGTTTTTCTAAAGTACCAGTAGGACCAGCAACACCCACATTATTGATTAGTGCATCTATTTTTTTTGTTTTCTTTTTTATTTCTTCAAAAAAGCTTGAAACATCATACTCATTTGAGGCATCACATTCATAAGCAAAGAGTCTTTTATTTTTTAGAGGGTGTTTTTTTAATTTATTAATAAATTTTTCGTTTAAGTCACAAATATATACCGTCGCACCTCTTGAAAGACATATTTTTGCTGTAGC
>QCLN01000027.1 GCA_003214525.1 Pelagibacteraceae bacterium AG-414-M23
TAATTTTTACACCTTCATTATATAATTCTCTTGAAACCTTTAAGGTTTGATTCGGATTTCCTTGATTATCTTTTGGAATAATAATAATTTTATTATCATCTACATCATTTACGGCAAGTCTGACAGATTTTAAGATACTTTCACCAAGATCTTTATTTTCACCTGATAAAGGCACCACTAATCCAATTTTTATTTTATTAATTGCAGATGCATTAGAAGTAAAAAATATTATAAATAATAGTACTGTAAAAAATTTAATTAGATATTTCATTTTGTTATAAATATTATAGCCTACGATATGACACTTAAAGAAGACAAAAATAAGATTAAAAGTGGTTTATATATAGTGTCCACTCCAATAGGTAATCTTAGAGACATAACTTTAAGAGCACTAGATATATTAAAAAAATCTAATGTTATATTATGTGAGGATACAAGAGTTTCGAAAAAATTATTATCCCATTATGAAATTCATGCAAATTTAATTTCAAACCATAAATTTAATGAAAAAAAAAATTTAGAAAAAATTATAAATATTATAAATGAAGGAAAGATCGTATCTTTAATTTCTGATGCAGGATCCCCAGCTATTTCTGATCCTGGAAGATTATTAGTAAATAGATGTGTTAAAGAAAAAATCTCGATTGTACCCATACCAGGCCCTTCAGCCGTAACTGCTTCAATGTCAATTTCAGGATTTTCAGATCAATTTTATTTTCATGGATTTTTATCAGATAGGGTCAATCCAATCAGAAAAGAGTTTGAAATGTTTAAAAATTTAAAGTGTTCAATAGTTTTTTTTATATCAGTCCAAAAATTAAATAAAAAATTTGAAATGTTAAAAGAGTTTTTTTCAGAAAGAGATATTTTAATCTGCAGAGAAATTACAAAAATTCATGAAACCATTTATAGAGGTAAAGTATCCGAAATTGATAATTTTCAATTTAAACCAAAAGGTGAAGTAACAGTTATCATCTCAGAAAAAAATAATAATAAGACAGTGGAAAGTTTAGACGAATCAGATAAAAAAGAAATTAAAAAACTAATTTTAAATAAAAGTATAAAAGATATAGTTGGCATAATTTCGAAAGAAAAAAATATTTCAAAATCTAAAATTTACAATTATTGTCTTCAAATCAGAAATGAAAAATAATTTTTTAACAACTTTAATTCTTCTTATTTTTTTAACGTCTTGTATAGGCACATCTTCTACCGGGATATTTGGAACTGGTGTTACTATAGCGATTGATCCAAGAACTCTTGGAACTCAAATTGATGATTCAATCATGGATAAAAGTTTAGATACAAAACTCTTATCATCAAATAAGAATTATTTTCTTAGTGTAAAAACAAAGATAATTGACGGAAGAATTTTTATTACAGGTAAAGTTGATACAGTTGAGGAAAAGTTAAATATTACCAAGATGGCATGGGAAATCAAAGGTGCAAGGTCTGTCAAAAACGACTTAAAAATAAAAGATAAATTCAATTTTAAACAATCCGCAAAAGATATACTTATAACATCACAGCTAAGAACTGCATTGATATTTAACAAAAAAACAAAGGCAGTTAATTACAACATCGATACATACAAAAAGAAAATTTACGTTTATGGAATAGCTGAGACAACAGAAGAAAGAGATGAAGTGATCGACGAAGCGAAACAAATTTTAGATGTTGAAGATGTAATTACAAGTATTTTATTAGTTGAAGATTTAAGAATTCAAAAAAATTAATTTTTTTTATTATAATCTATAACTCCAGCTGAATAAGCGGCAACGGATGCTAAATTTAAAATATCTGAAGTAGATGATCTTAAAGGTGCAATTTCTATAGCTTCCCCTAGTCCCACAAGTAGAGGGCCAATAACTTTAGCCCCACCTAATGTCTTCATTGTCTTATATGTTATTGCAGCACTATGCTGACCGGGCATAATCAAAACATTTGCATTACCTACTATTTCTGAAAAAGGGTAAAGTTCTTTATACACTTGATCGAGAGCAACATCAGGCTGCATATCTCCATCAAATTTAAAATCTACATCTTTATTTTTTAATATATTTACAGCATCTCTAATATGTTTAGTTCTGCTAGTAACTGGTTGTCCGAAAGTTGAATGAGATAAAAAAGCAATTTTTGGATCAAAACCAAAAAGCCTTACAACTCTAGCAGAAGATATTGCAATTTCTGCTAATTGAATTGAAGAAGGGTATTCGTGAACTGTGGTATCGGCAATGAAAACTGTTCTTCCTTTATTTACCACCATGTTTAAACCAAACATTATTTCTCCTGGCCTAGGATCAATAACTTTTTTGATTTTTTGAAGAGATTGGGAGTACCTCCTTGTATTTCCTGTAACCATTGCATCAGCATCACCACATGATACCATGCAAGATCCCCAAATAACCCTATCGTTTCTGACCATTCTATCACAGTCTCTTTCAAGAACTCCTTGGTCTCTATGAAGTTTTTTAAATATATATTTTGAGTATTTTTCTCTTTTCTCTTTTATTGTTGAATTTACTATCTGAATATTAAAATTTTCACCATACCCAATTTCTTTTAACCTTTGCTTAACAACTTTTTCTTTTGCTACAATAATTGGAATGCCCAATCCACTATTTTTAAATGCAATAGCGGCTTTAAGAGTATTTTCATCTTCACCATCAACAAAAACAACTCTTTTTTGTGATTTTTTAATTTTTGAGTTAATTCCTTGCATTATAGTAACCGAAGGATCTAATCTTTGTTTTAATTGTTCAGAATAAATTTCAAAATCTTTAATTTCTTTTCTAGCAACACCACTTTTAATTGCTGCCTTAGCAACTGCAACCGGGATAACACTAATTAATCTTGGATCGAATGTTGATGGTATTATGTAGTCTTTTCCATATTTTGGCCTTTCACCACCCATAGCAGCAACTACTTCATCAGGAACTCTTTCTCTTGCCAATGTGGCTATTGCATTCGCAGCTGCTACTTTCATTTCTTCATTAATTGTTTTTGCCCTAACATCTAAAGCTCCTCTAAAAATGTAAGGGAAGCCAATTAAATTATTTACTTGATTTGGATAATCAGATCTGCCAGTAGCAATTATTGCGTCATCTCTGACTTGTTCAATTTCTTCAGGAGTTATTTCAGGGTCTGGATTAGCACAGGCAAAAATGATTGGATTTTTTGACATTTTTTTAACCATTTCTTTTTTTAATGTTCCAGCTTTAGAAAGTCCTAAAAAAACATCAGCATTTTTAATTACTTCATCTAATGAACGTGATTTTGTATCAATGGCATGTAATGATTTCCACTCATTCAAATCCTTTCTTCCTTTATAAATAACTCCTTTTCTATCCAACATTGTAATATTTTTTTTTGTAACTCCTTTAATTTTAAACAAATTTGCACACGCCATTGCTGAAGCTCCAGCGCCATTAATTACAATTTTTATTTTTTTAATGTCTCTTTTTGTTATATGAACTGCATTAATTAATGCTGCAGCAGTTATTATAGCTGTTCCATGTTGATCATCATGAAAAACAGGTATATCCAAAATTTCTTTTAATTTTTTTTCAATTATAAAACAGTCTGGCGCCGCTATATCTTCTAAATTAATTCCACCAAAACTTTTTGAAAAATTTTTTATGGAGTTAATTATTTCTTCTGGATTATTTGAGTCTATTTCAAGATCAATAGAATCAATATCGGCAAATCTTTTAAATAAAACTGCTTTACCTTCCATTACTGGCTTTGAGGCTATTGCGCCAAGATTTCCAAGTCCTAGAATAGCAGAGCCATTACTTATAACTGCTACAAGATTTCCTTTGGTAGTATAATCGTAAGCAAGATCAGGATTTTTGGAAATTGCCTTAACGGGTGCTGCAACTCCTGGCGAATATGCTAAAGCAAGGTCTCTTTTAGTTGTCATTGGCTTTGAGGAGACTATCTCAATCTTGCCAGATTTATTTGAATTATGAAATTCTAATGCTTCTTTATCCGAATAATGTTCAATTTTATTTTTTTTCATTTGATTTAATTAGATATACAAATAGAGCTAAATTAAGACTAATATGATTTATGAACTTAATTAAGTCAACAGGTACATTTAGTATCTTTATTATAATCAGTAGGATTGCAGGTTATTTAAGAGATGTTTTAATTGCAATTTACTTAGGCTCAGGGCCAATCGCAGATGCTTTTTTTGTAGCTTTTAGGATACCAAATACTTTTAGAAGACTTTTCGCTGAAGGATCTTTTAATGCTGCATTTGTACCAAGTTATTCATCAGAATTAATAAGAGGAAAAACAAAAGCTAAAAATTTTGCAAATGATACTTTTAGTTTTTTAATGCTAGGACTATTAATCTTAGTAATAGTTGTTGAAATTTTTATGCCTGGTTTTATTTTTTTAATTGCTCCAGGTTTTTATGAAGATCAAAGTAAAATAGAATTAACAACTTTATTAACAAGAATAACATTTCCCTTTTTACTTTTTATCAGTCTAGCCTCTTTTTTTTCTGCAATTTTAAATTCCCATAATAAATTTAGTATTGCGGCGGCATCTTCAATAATTTTAAATATAATTTTGATTTTTATTATTTTATTAAAAAAAAATTCAGATGATAATCTTGTAGTGTATTTATCATATGGTGTATCAATTTCAGGTTTAATACAACTTATTTTTGTTTATTTTTTTGCTAAAAAATATTTTTCTCCAGAGTTAAAATTAAGATTAAAAATTACAAAAAAAATAAAATTTTTTTTTAATAAATTTCTTCCTGGCATTTTTTCTTCTGGAGTTACCCAGATTAATATTCTTGTTGGAACAATTATTGCATCATTTCAAGCAAGTGCTGTTTCATACATTTATTATGCTGACAGAATATATCAAATAAATCTTGCTATAGCAGGTATCGCAATTGGAACAGTTATTTTACCAAACTTAAGCAGACATATTAAAACTAACAACTATAAAAAGATAATTTTTATTCAGAATAAATCTTTTGAACTATGTTTATTTTTAAGTTTGCCAGCCTCTATGGCCTTAATAGTGGGATCTGAACAAATTACATCTGCTTTATTTGGTTATGGCGCTTTTGATAGCATAAGTGTTAAAAATTCTTCAAATGCACTATTCTATTTTGCTTTAGGTTTGCCAGCATTTGCGTTTATAAAAGTTTTTTCAACTTTTTTATTTGCTAGAGATAATACAAAATCTCCTTTTTATTATTCACTAATTTCAGTTTTAGTAAATATTTCTATAAGTATTTTTTATTTTGATAAAGTTGGATTTATTATTATACCAATTGCAACAAGTATATCTTCATGGATAAACGCTTTTTTATTATTTTTAAATTTATCACAAAATGATTATTTTAAATTAAAAAATATTTTAAATATACCAAATTTAAAGATAGTTTTAATATCAAGTATCTCTATATATTCATTTTATATGTTCTTAAATGGTTTTGAAAAATATTTAGCTTATAATAGTGAATTAAAATTATTTACTTTAATTTTATTAGTTGTTTTTACTATTTTGATTTATATTTTGCTGTCTTTATTAACAAAAACTTTTAAATATTCTGATATTAAACTAAAGTATTAAATATATGAGTAAAAAAATTTTTTCTGGAGTGCAGCCCACAGGAAATCTTCATTTAGGCAATTATATCGGTGCAATAAAAAATTTTGTTAATTTGCAAAATGATAAAAATAATTTTTGTATTTATTGTGTTGTAGATCTTCACGCAATTACTGTTAAACAAAATCCAGAAGAATTAAAAAAAAATATTAGAGAAACCACAGCAGCTTTCATTGCCAGCGGTCTTGATTACAAAAAAAGCATAATTTTTAATCAATCTTTAGTTTCGGCTCACTCCGAGGGATCTTGGATACTAAGCTGTATAGCAAGAATGGGTTGGTTAAATAGAATGACGCAATTCAAAGAAAAAGCAGGCAAAGATAAAGAAAAAGCAAGTGTTGGTTTATATATTTATCCTATCTTAATGGCGGCCGACATACTTCTTTATGATGCAACACATGTTCCAGTGGGTGAAGACCAAAAACAACATCTAGAACTTTCAAGAGATATAGCAAATAAATTTAATTTAGATTTTAATTCAAAGAATTTTTTAATTGCTCCTGAACCTTTGATTCAAAAAAATTTTGCAAGAATAATGAGTTTAAAAGATGGAAATAAAAAAATGAGCAAATCTGATCCTTCCGAGTTAAGTAGAATAAATTTAAGTGACACCAAAGATGAAATTTTTAATAAAATTAAAAAAGCTAAAACAGATACTCAACCACTACCAGAAAATGTAAACCAATTAGCTGACCGTTCGGAGGCAGAAAATTTACTAGGTATATATTCTAGCTTAAGTGATCAATCATTAATTCAAACCATCAATGAATTTTCAGGAAAAAATTTTTCATATTTTAAGGAAAAATTAGCCAATCTAGTTGTAGATAAGATTTCACCCATATCTTCTGAAATAAATAAATTACTAAAAGATAACAAATTTATAGATGATGTTTTGAATGAAGGTGCACAAAAAGCTAACGAAATCGCATCTAAAAAAGTAAAAAATATTAAAAAAATCATTGGTTTATAATAATAATTAGATCTTTAAAAAAATTATTTTCTATTTATATACAATCTATGTTTGTACAAACTTTAAATACACCAAATCCTAACTCACTTAAGTTTTTACCAGGTGAAAAAGTTTCATTATCTGGGCCAGTTGAGTTTAATATAAAGGATGAAACTTCAAATGAACTTATTAGAAATATTTTGTCAATAAATGGTGTAGCCGGAGTATTCCTTTCAGAAGATTTTTTATCTATACAAAAAGATGAAAAAAAAGATTGGGAAGAAATTAAACATATTATTATTGCATTTATTAATGAATTTTATTCTGATGGAAATAAATATATTTATAAAAGTTCAACATTACAACATGAAGATGCTAACCTTGAAGAAATAGAAAAAAAAATTATAAAAATTTTAGACACTAAAATAAGACCTGCTGTTGCACGGGATGGTGGTGATATAAAATTTAAAGAATATAAAGATGGGAAAGTGAAAGTTGAAATGAAAGGAAGCTGTTCAGGCTGTCCAAGCTCAACTATGACGCTAAAACAAGGTGTTGAAAATCTTCTTAAACACTATATTCCAGAGATTAAAGAAGTTATTCCAGTTTAGTAATTAATAGTTATGTTAGAAAATGTTAAAATAAAAGTAATGGATATTAAATCTTTAAGAAAAATTCTTTTAAAAAAAGGTTTTTTGTTATCCAGAAAATCAGTTATAAAAAAACAAGCTAGTTTACAAAATATATACAAAGTTTGCATATCATCTTTGTTAATTATTTCATTTTTTTATTTATTGCCAAACTCATACAAATTTCTTCATAAAGCATTACAGCCTAATTTAGAGATAGAAAATTCATCAAATCAAAAATTATCTCAAGTATTAGAGGGAAAATCATTATATGAAGATGAATTAAATAATGAAAACGATAGTATTACTGACCAGGATTTGGTTTACAGAGAACTTTATGGCGAAGTTATAGAGGAAGATAATTTAGAAGGAGGAGTTAGACTACAAGCTTCAGTATTATATCAGCTTTTTGAAGATACTAATTATAGTTTAAAAGATGTTAGAGTTAATAAAATTGCTAAACCGGTAGAGATTGGAAAACTTCCATATGAGTTAAAAGAAATTCAAAATGTAAAAAAAAGGAAAGAATTATTTATTCAAATAGTTTTGCCACTTATACTTGAGGAAAATAATAAGATACTTTTAGATAGAAAAAAACTTTTTGCCATTTTGAACAAAAATAACAACTCAAATTCAGATAATGAATGGTTAAATAAAAAATTTAAACAATATGGGATTTCTAAAAGAGATATACCAACTTTAAAAAGAAGAATGGATATAATTCCTCCCTCAATGGCCATTGCACAAGCAGCAAAAGAAACAGGATGGGGAACATCAAGGTTTGCTCTTGAAGGAAATGCTTTATTTGGACAGTGGACATATTCAGATAAAGGAATAAAACCAGCAGCAGCAGATGTGGGCACAACTCATAAAGTAATGATGTTTAATGTATTAAAATCATCAGTGAGAGCTTATTCAAGAAATTTAAATACTCACAAATCCTACAGAAAAATGAGATATGTAAGAGCAATTCAAAGAGATAACGAAGGTAAATTAAATAGCCTTGA
>QCLN01000028.1 GCA_003214525.1 Pelagibacteraceae bacterium AG-414-M23
TATCCAAAGCCATTACTGCCTTTTGATTTTTTAGATATAGTGCCTTCTATTATTCCTTGAGATTGGTAAAACTTTTTATTTGGCCAATAAATAGTTAAGGCACAAACAAATCTGCATTTAACTTTTTTTTTCCAATTCACTTCTTTTTTATCTAATTCTTTATAAACTTTTTTAATAGCTGACTTAAAATTTGATTTTTTGCTTGCCCACCTAGCTGAATATATACCTGGTAACTTTCCTAAAATATCTATTTCGAGACCAGAGTCATCCGCAAGACAAATTGCTTTAGTTTTTCTTGAATAATACTTAGCTTTAATTAAAGAATTTTCTAAAAAAGAACAGCCAATTTCTTTTGGACTCCTTATATTATATTTTTTTGGTTTATCTAAAATAACATATTTGGGCAATAAGTTCTTAATTTCTCTTACTTTTCCTTGATTATTTGTGCCTAAAATCAATTTTTTAATTTTTTTATTATACATCTAGAAATTGCGGATTTTCTTACCATATACCGTTCATGGAAAAAGAAAAGACTGAAGATAAGATAAGTTCTCATACTGAAGATAGCCAGTTGAAAGAAGATAAAATCGAAACAGAATTAGAAACTAACGAGGAGAATAAAGTAGAGCCGACACCAGAGGCTAAAATATCTGAGTTAGAAGAAAAACTAGTCAGACAATATGCTGAAATGGAAAATCAAAGAAGAAGATATGAAAAAGAGAGAGATGATGCGTTTGAGTATGGTGGTTTTTCTTTTGCTAAAGAAACATTAAATTTAATTGATAATCTAGAAAGATCAAAAACAACTATAGAAAAAGATGAAAGTATTAAAAATTCAGAGGCTTTTAAAAAAATAATTAATCACCTAGACATTATTTACAAAGACATGATGTCTATATTAAAAAAAAATAATATATACCCAATAGAGTCTATAGGGAAAAAACTTGATCCAAATTTGCATCAAGCAATGATGGAAATTGAGGATGAAAATAAAGATAGTGGAGTAATTATACAGGAAATTCAAAAAGGATTTATGATGAAGAATAGGCTTTTGAGGCCATCTTTAGTAGCTGTTTCTAAGAAAGTCGGAGAGAAAAAACAAAAAATAAGCGAAAATAAGGAAAAAAATGTTGAAAAAAAGTGAGCAAATCACTTGTAGATAGAGAAATTGAACATATATGAAAGAGAGAAAAAAATATGAGTAAAGTAATTGGAATAGATCTTGGAACAACAAATTCTTGCGTGGCTATTATGGATGGCGCACAACCGAAAGTATTGGAGAATGCTGAAGGGGCAAGAACAACTCCATCGGTTGTTGCATTTACAGATGAGGATGAAAAGTTAATTGGACAACCTGCAAAAAGACAGGCTGTAACTAATCCTGAAAATACAATTTTTGCAGTCAAAAGGTTGATCGGAAGAAACTTTGAAGATCCAACTGTCAAAAAAGATATTGAGACTGCTCCATTTAAAATAATTAAATCAGACAAAAATGATGCATGGATAGAATCAAAAGGTAAAAAATATTCACCTTCTCAAATTTCAGCTTTTGTACTTCAAAAAATGAAAGAGACTGCAGAAAAATATTTAGGTCAAGAAGTAAGCAAGGCCGTTATTACTGTACCTGCTTATTTTAATGATGCACAAAGACAAGCAACTAAAGATGCTGGTAAAATTGCTGGTCTTGAAGTTTTAAGAATTATTAATGAACCAACTGCTGCTTCACTAGCATATGGTTTGGATAAAAAAACAAATAAAAAAATTGCTGTTTATGACTTAGGTGGAGGAACTTTTGACGTTTCAATTCTAGAATTAGGAGATGGAGTATTTGAAGTTAAATCTACTAATGGAGATACTTTTTTAGGAGGAGAAGATTTTGATAATACGATTGTAAATTATTTATTAAGCGAATTTAAAAAAGAAAATGGTATTGATTTAAAATCTGATAAACTCGCTTTACAAAGGCTTAAAGAGGCTGCTGAAAAAGCAAAGATAGAACTTTCTTCAGCAACTCAGACTGAAATAAATTTACCATTCATTACAGCTGACAAAACTGGGCCAAAACATATAAACTTAAAAATGACTAGAGCTAAACTAGAAGCTTTAGTAGAAGATTTGATTTCAAAAACTTTGCCACCATGCAAAACTGCATTGAAAGATGCTGGCTTATCTGCAAGTGAAATTCATGAAGTAATATTGGTTGGTGGTATGACCAGAATGCCAAAAGTAATTGAAGAAGTTAAGAGCTTCTTTGGTAAAGATCCAAATAAATCAGTAAACCCTGATGAAGTTGTTGCTATGGGTGCAGCAATTCAAGCCGGTGTTTTACAAGGAGATGTTAAGGATGTACTTCTTTTAGATGTAACACCTCTCTCTCTTGGTATTGAAACTTTAGGTGGAGTATCAACAAAATTAATAGATAAAAATACAACAATACCTACTAAGAAAAGCCAAGTATTTTCAACTGCAGAAGATAATCAGCCTGCTGTATCAATAAGAGTGCTTCAAGGTGAAAGAGAAATGGCTGCAGATAATAAATTATTAGGTAATTTTGAACTTGTTGGAATAGCGCCAGCCGCAAGGGGAGTTCCTCAGATTGAAGTTACATTTGATATTGATGCAAATGGAATTGTTAATGTCTCTGCTAAAGATAAAGGAACTGGAAAAGAACAAAAAATACAAATTCAAGCATCCGGTGGATTAAGTGATGAAGAAATAAATAAAATGGTCAAAGAAGCTGAGTCTAATAAAGACGCAGATAAGAAAAAGAGAGAAGCTGTAGATGCAAGAAATCAAGCGGATACTCTTATTCATTCAACTGAAAAAAATCTTAAAGAACATGGATCTAAAGTTTCGGACGCTGATAAAAAAGCGATTGAAGATGCATCTGCCAACTTAAAAAATGCTTTGAAGGGAACTGATGTAGAAGAAATTAAGAAAAAAACACAAGACCTTGTTCAAGCATCAATGAAACTAGGTGAGGCAATTTATAAATCACAACAAAGTGCTAAACCTGAAGACAAAAATAATAAGAACAAAGAGGCAAAAAAAGACGATAATGTTGTTGATGCTGATTTTGAAGAAGTAAAAGACGAAAATAAAGAAAAGAGCGCTTAAAACAACTGTTTGTCTATAATTAAGTTATGGCAAAAAGAGATTATTATGACGTTTTAGGTATCAATAAATCATCCACAGCAGATCAAATTAAATCAGCTTATAGAAAACTTGCTGTAAAATATCACCCAGACAAAAATCCTGATAATAAAAGTGCTGAAGATAAATTTAAAGAAGCATCTGAAGCTTATCACGTTTTATCCAATCCTGAGAGAAAACAAAATTATGATAGCTTTGGACATGCAGCCTTTGAAAATGCTGGTGGTGGAAGAGGTGGATTTTCTGATTTTGATTTTTCTAATCACTTTTCAGATATTTTTGAAGATTTTTTTGGAGAAGGATTTGGTGGAGGACGTAGAAGAGGAAGAAAATCAAATTATAGAGGTTCTGACTTAAGATATGATTTATCAATTACTTTGGAAGAAGCTTATAAAGGAAAAAAACAAGACATTAAATTCTCAACCTCAGAAAAATGTAATACATGTAGTGGAAGTGGATCAAAGCCTGGTCATGATGCTGGTTCATGTTCAATGTGTGGTGGAAGAGGTCAAGTAAGATCTAGCCAAGGATTTTTTACAGTTCAACAAACATGCCCACAATGTGGTGGTGCCGGTGAAGAAATCACTAACCCTTGTACAAGTTGTGGTGGACAAGGTAAAAAGCAAGCAAGTAAAAGATTGTCCGTAACTATTCCTAAAGGTGTAGATGATGGAACTAGAATTAGACTATCTGGAAAGGGTGAAGCAGGTTCTAGAGGTGCAGGAAGCGGTGATTTGTATTTATTTATAAATGTTTATTCGCACGAACTTTTTAAACGTTCAGATGAGAATCTTTTTTTTGAATTTCCAATATCAATTGCAGATGCAGCTCTTGGAACATCAATTGAGATTCCAACAATTGATGGTGGTAAAGCTAAAATCAAAATTCCAGCTGGTACGCAATCAGGAAAGCAATTTAGACTTAAAGATAAAGGTATGCCTTTGATAAGGGGAAGCGGTTATGGAGATCTTTATGTTCAAGTTAATACTGAGGTACCAATAAATCTAAATAGTGAGCAGAAAAAATTATTAGAAAAATTCAGAGAAATAGATAGTGAAAAATCAAATCCAAGTATTAAAAAGTTTTTTGAAAAAGCAAAAGATTTTTGGAAAAGATAAATTTTAATTAATCTTTATATTTTAAATAATACAAAGTTAGTTTATATTACTTTGTATGATTATATGGATAGCATCATATCCAAAAAGTGGGAATACCTGGGTAAGATCTTTTCTTTCATCTTATTATTTTTCAGAAAATGGAATATTTAGTGTTGAAGATTTATATAAAATTGAAGATTACCCTAATCAACAATTTTTTCCTGAAAAAAAGATAAAGAAGTGGGAAATATATAAACATTGGAAAGAATCTCAAGAAAGGATAAAAAAAAATAACAAAATAAAATTTTTGAAGACACATAATTCTCTTATTAATATTCTAGGGGAAGATTTCACTCAGCCCAAATATACACTTGGTATAATTTATGTAATAAGAGATCCGAGAAATGTAATAACATCTGTAAAAAACCATAATAGTTTTAAAACCTACGATGAGGCATTTGCATTCATGAAAAAAGATAACACAACTATCTGGGGGTTTGATGGCGATTACTCAAAAACAAATGTGATTAACTCTTGGAAAATTAATTATCAGTCGTGGACAAGAAAAGATAAATATAAAAAAATAATTGTAAAATACGAAGATATGTTAAATAAACCTGAGGAAACTTTTTACGGTGTGGTAAAATTTGTAAATAATATATGTTCTTTCGATAAAGAAATTGATAAAGATAAAATTAACAATGCAATTAGAACAACTAGTTTTGATAATTTAAAAAAAATCGAAGAACGAGGTGAATTTAGAGAAGCTGTGCACAATCTTAAAACAAAAGAAAAAAAGAAATTTTTTTACAAAGGTCCTGAAAATGATTGGAAAAAAATTTTAGATAAAAAACTAGCAGAAGAAATGACTGAATATTACAAAGATGATTTAAAATTATTTGGATATTATGAAAAAAATTAATTTAGCTATTACTGGATGCATGGGTAGAATGGGTCAACAGATCATTAAATCTGCTAAATCTGATAAAAATTTTAAATTAGTAACTCTTACAGAAAATAGAATAATAAATAAAAAAATTCATGGAATTAAGCCTAGCTTAAATAGTGTAGAAGCTTTTAAAAAAGCAAATCTAATAATAGATTTTACAGTTCCAAAATGCACTTTTGAAGTTCTTAAAATTGCATCAAAATTAAAGAAAAGAGTAGTTATTGGAACAACAGGATTTTCTAAAAAAGAAGAAAATTT
>QCLN01000029.1 GCA_003214525.1 Pelagibacteraceae bacterium AG-414-M23
CATCAATGGACATCATGTTTAAAGTCATCATCCTACTTGTGTATGAATAAGCTTTTCTTAGTGGCATTTCTAATTGTTTATAAAATGCTTGCTTTCCGATTTTTATCGTTAAGTTTGATTTTGATGAAATTGTTTTAGCAACTTTTAAAACTTCTCTATTCAGTTTTGATTTGGAAAAATTATCATTTATCAATCCTATTTCTTTTGCATAACTAGCTTTAATTGGTTCTCCTGTTAAAAGCATTTTCATCATTCTTTTTCTATTTACTTTTCTACTTACAGCAACCATAGGTGTGCTACAAAAAAGTCCAATATTAACTCCAGGGGTGGCAAACATTGCATTATTTGTGCTATACGCTAAATCACAACTAGCTAACAGCTGACAACCAGCTGCGTAAGCTGCTCCATGTACTTTTGCTATAACTGGTTTTCTACCTTCAACTATTTGCAACATTAATTTTGAACAAAGGTTAAATAATTTAAGATATTTTGATCTTTTTTTTAAACTTCTTACTTCTTTTAAATTATGACCTGCGCTGAATCCTTTTCCAGCCCCTTCTAAAATTATTACTTTAGTGGAGTTATCTTTATCAAGTTTTTTAAAAGCTTTTAAAAGAGAGTTTAAAGTTGCAAAAGATAATGAATTATAAGTTTTTGGGTCATTAATTTTTACATTTTTAATTCCATTGCCTAAATTTTTGATCAATACATTCATAATATTTTATTACTATCGTTTTCTTATTTTGTCTTCATATTTTTTTAATTTTAGAAGATCAACAAAATATTCGTTTTTTATTTATTATAGGTTTTAGAAACTAGTTGTGCAATTATTGATAAAGCAATTTCAGGAGCAGATTTTCCTCCAAGTTTAATACCTATTGGCCCATGTATTGAGTTGATTTCTTCTTCTGAAAATCCTGAATCTTGCAATCTTTTACATCTATTTTCATGAGTTTTTTTGCTGCCTAGAGCTCCAATATAATAAAATTTATTTTTTAAAGCATGTTGAAGTGCTGGATCATCTATTTTAGGATCATGAGTTAATGCAATTAGGGCAGAATTTTCATTTGTTTCTATTTCTTTGAAAGCTTCCTCTGGCCATTTGTTAATAATTTTCATATCTGGAAATCTTTGTTCCGATGCAAAATAACCTCGCGGATCTATAATAGAAATTTCAAAGTTCAAACTTTTTGCAAAATCTACTAGGTATTGAGCTATATGAACTGCACCTACTATGATAATTTTTATAGGTCTAATGTATGTTTCAACAAATATCTCCGTATTTTCAACTACACCATTCTTTTTTAATTTAAAAAATTCGTCAATTTGCTCTTTATGGGTTTCAAATTCTTTACCTAATGATTTTCCAGGCTCATATATTTCGCTTAAACCGTTTTCAAGATTAGTTACAATTGCAAATTCTGTCTTTGAAGCTTTCTTTTTAATTATTTCTTTAAGCTGAGAATGTTTCATTTAAACAATAAAAAAATGATAAATTAGCAATCCAATAAAAATGCCTTTAAAAAATGTTTGCCAAAGCAATGCATAATCTGAAAAATTAAATTTTTTCTTCCACCAATTTATATATTTTTTATGCATCTCAATCATAAATTTAATTTATCTGTTCCAAATAAACTGCTATTTCTCCACCGCATGCAAGTCCCACTTCCCAAGCGCTTTCATTAGAAACTTTAAATTCAATTTTTTTAGATGGTTTGCTATCTTTTATTAAACCCATGCATTCTCTAACAACTGCGGACTCAACACATCCACCAGAAACAGATCCTGAAAAATCTCCTTTTTCATTAACAATCATTCTACTTCCAACTTGTCTAGGTGATGAACCCCAGGTTTGAATTACAGTTGCGAGAACAACTTTTTGATTGGCGTTTATCCAATCGTTTGCTTCTTCTAAGATTTTTTCATCGAATGAATTTTTCATTAGATGTAAAGGTATTACCGAAAGAAATATTTAGCAAGCATCAACAGCTTTTTTAGCAAAAGCTTTAATCATATTTGCTCTATACTCTGCAGAAGCGTGTATATCTGAATTTATGCCAGATGTAGATATTTTAACATTATCTATCGCAGATGAAGAGAAATTCTTTGATAATGCTCCAGCTAGATTTTTATCGTTATAGACACTCGATTTAGCACCAGTTACTCCAACATTTATTCCTGTTTTATGTTTTGCAACATAAACCCCAACTATTGCATATCGAGAAGCTGGGTTAGGTAATTTTTGATAACTTGATTTTTGAGGAATGTTAAACTCTATTGCTTCTATAATTTCAGAACTTTTAAGAGATGTTTCAAACATACCTGTAAAAAATTTATCAGCATTAATTTTACGATTGTTAGTATGGATAATTGCATTTAAAGCAATACACGCTGATGGATAATCTGCGGCAGGATCATTATTTGCAATTGAACCACCAATTGTACCTCTGTTTCTTACTTGTGGATCTCCAATACCTTCTGCAAGAGCAGCTAATGATGGAATTGCTTTTTTAACATCTTTTGAATTGGCAACCTCAACATGTTTAGTTATCGCCCCAATTGTAACAGTTTTTCCAGATACTTTTATTCCAGAAATTTTTTTAATTCTTTTAATATCAATAATATCTTTATAAGACGCTAAACCTAATTTCATGGAAGGCAATGTTGTCATACCTCCTGCTAAAAAAGCAGAGTTAGAAGAAGCCAATTTTGATGCTTCTTTAACATCTTTTGCAGAATGATAGTTAAATGTTTTCATAATCCTCCTTAAGCTGCCTTAGCATTTGATTTTTTAAGTTCTTTACATGCGTTCCAAACTTTTTCAGCTGTTGCAGGTAGTGATATCTCTTTACCTCCAAGTGCATTTATAACCGCATTCATAACTGTAGGAGTTGCCGCTATAGTTCCTGCTTCACCGCATCCTTTAACACCCAAAGGATTAGTTGTTGCTTTAGTGCAAGTAAATCCAAGATTAAAATCTGGAAGATCGTCTGCTCTTGGCATTGTGTAATCCATATATGATGCTGTTATTAGTTGTCCAGACTCATCATATTGCGCATTTTCACATAAAGCTTGTCCTATGCCTTGTGCTAACCCGCCATGAACCTGACCTTCTACAATTAATGGATTTACTATTGTTCCAAAATCATCGACTGCAGTATATTTGTCTAGTTTTACACGGCCTGTTTCAGGATCAATTTCAACTTCACATATATGAGATCCTGCTGGAAATGAGAAATTAGATGGATCAAAAAATGAAGACTCAATCAATCCTGGCTCCTCACCTTCTGGTAATGGTGATTTAACTTCATCTCTTACACCTGGTAAATAACTCGCAAAAGCAACTTCTCCTATTGTTTTCTTTTTATTTGATTTTGTGACTACAAATTCTCCATTTTTAAAATCAACATCATCTGGATTTTCTTCAAGCATTTTTGCTGCAATTTTTTTTCCTTTGTTAACTATCTTTTTGCATGCATTAACTATGGCAATTCCACCTACTGTTAAAGATCTTGATCCATATGTTCCCATCCCAAATGTTCCTTTATCTGTATCACCATGTACAACATCAATATTTTCAATTGGAACACCAAGTTCATCAGCAGCAATTTGTGCAAAAGTTGTTTGGTGACTTTGTCCATGACTATGAGAACCAGTATAAACTGTAACTTGTCCTGTTGGATTAAATCTTACTTCTGCAGACTCCCATAGCCCTACTCCACAACCTAACATCATAACTACTGGTGATGGTGCAATACCGCATGCTTCAAAATAAGAAGTAACACCAATTCCTCTAAGTTTTCCTCTTGACTCAGATTCTTTTTTTCTAGCTGCAAAACCATCATAATCAGCCATTTCTTTTGCTTTATTTAATCCAGCTATGTAATCTCCAGAATCAACTTGATGAACTAATGTTTGCTTAAATGGAAACTCAGTTGGAAAATTTTTCATTCTTATTTCTATTGGATCTATGCCCAGTTCCATGGCAGCCTTATCAACTATTCTTTCAATAGTATATGTAGCTTCCGGTCTTCCGGCTCCTCTGTAAGCATCTACAGGTGCAGTATTTGTATAAACTGCTTTAACATTAGAATATGCTGCTGGCATTATATAAACACCAGTTGCGCATGGTCCAAATAAATACGTTGGAGTTACAGTTCCAAAAACTCTTGCATATGCTCCTAGATTTGCAATCGTTTCATTTTTAAATCCAAGAAACTTACCATCATTTGTAACTGCTAATTCTGCATGAGTTATATGATCTCTACCATGAGTATCTGTTAAAAATGACTCTGTTCTTTCAGCAACCCATTTGATAGGTCTTTCTATTTTTTTTGAGGCCCAACTACATACTATCTCTTCGTTATAAAGGTTAATTTTTGACCCAAAACCTCCACCTACATCTGGAGCAACAACTCTTAATTTGTTTTCCGGAGCAACACCTCCAAAAGCAGACATGATCAATCTTGAAAGGTGAGGATTTTGACTTGTCGTATAGCAAGTTATTTCCTCTGATGCAGTGTTATAATCTATTACACAAGCTCTTGGTTCCATTGCATTCGGAATTAATCTGTTATTTATAATATCTAGCTTTATAATTTTATCTGCCTTATCAAAAGCTTCTTTAACTTTTTGTCTATCCCCGAGTAGCCAGTCATAACAAAGATTTTTTTCTATACCATCATGAATAGCTTCACTATTCATTGCATCACTTAAGTTAGCAACTGCCTTTAAAACTTTATAATCTACTTTTACTAATTCTGCTGCCGCTTTAGCTTCATCCAAAGTCTCAGCAAAAACTACAGCTACTGGATCTCCAACAAAATTTACACTATCTTTTGCTAAAGGTGGATTCGCTGGGCATTTCATTTCTGAACCATCTTCACTCCTAATAGCCCATCCAGCAATTAAACCTCCAATTTTATCTTTTGCAATATGTTCGCCTGTTAAAATATCAACAACCCCTGAAGATTTTAGGGCTTTAGAAGTATCAATTTTTTTTATTTTTGCCCTCGCATGTGGAGACCTAATAAATATAGCATATGTTTGGTTAGCAATGTTGATGTCTGATGTATATCTTCCTTTACCTGTTAAAAATCTTTTGTCTTCTTTTCTTTCGACTCTTGAACCTACTAAACTTGCCATTTTTTCTCCTACATTTTTGATGCAGCTTCTTTAACAGCTGCAACGATATTATGATATCCTGTACATCTACAGATA
>QCLN01000030.1 GCA_003214525.1 Pelagibacteraceae bacterium AG-414-M23
AAAGGAACACCATATTGTAAGCCCAAAGATACTGCTATTGCAAAGTTATTCATTAGTGCTTTAACTAATTCTCCTTCTTTACTAGTGTCTATGAATATTTCTCCAATTTTTCCATCTTCATATTCGCCAGTGTGCAAATAAACTTTATGATCTCCAATAGATGCTTTTTGAATATATCCTTTTCTTCTATCTGGCATACTAAATCTTTTTGTAATACTTTCTTTAAATGCGTTATTTAGGACCACATTGTTTGAATTATTTTTTTGATTTTTATTATTAATATTTTCAGCAGATTCGTTATATTTAACTTCTACTTGTACTGGTTTTTTATCTAAGCTTTTAGTATTTCTCTTGTCGAATTTTATATCTAAAATCTCATACTCACCATCGTCTCTTTTATCTAGCTGATCTAGCTGATTATTGCTTATATCATCTAAATAGTGCTTAACTTTAAAAGTACATGTGTAATATGTTTCAACTATATATTTTGACATTAATTAAATTATTTTGAGTATTTATAATTTAATGTATATACATAAATCTTATTTAGTCTAATTTTTTTTTTACAATTAGAAATTGAAAATAAATATGTTGACATTCTTAAAAGAAATTTTGACATGGTGGAATCGCCAAACACTAGGGACAAGATTGCAGACATTTTTTTTCGGTAAATTTGTTGGTGAAGATGAATTTGGAAATAAATATTATGAAAATAAAAAAACAAAAAAAAGATGGGTAATTTATAATGATGAAGTCGAAGCAACAAAAATTCCAGTTGAATGGTATTCATGGATGCATTCGATTAAGAATAAAATAGAAGAGAATCACGATCTTAAAAAATATAATTGGCAGATAAATCATTCATCGAATCTTACAGGTACTGAAAAGGCATACAATCCTCAGAAAAATCAGGATGCATCAAAGAAAAAATATACAACTTGGAATAGTTAATTTTATTATTTTAATAATTTTATTGTTTAATATTTCAACTTCTAAATCTCAAGAAACTGATGAAGAATCGAAAAATTTATCAGTAGAAATAAATATTCTTGATAAAGTTAGTTCAAAAAACACGATTTTAAAATTAAAAATAGGAGAAGAAAAAAAATTTCAAAATTTATTAATCAAAGTACTTAAATGTGAAAATTCGAAATTTGATGACGATCCCGAAATTACAGCGTATATCCAAGTAAAAGATCTAAATATATCAGACAATGATAAAGTATTTATTTTTAATGGATGGACATTTTCATCAACACCAACTCTTAATCCTTTTGATCATCCCGTCTATGATTTGTGGCTTAGTTCTTGCAAAACTAAATAATCTTTTCTTTATCTAGCCAAGAAACATTAAAATCTGAATTAATAAATTTTTTATGGTTTATAAGTTTTTTGTGGAGTTCTATTGTTGTAGTAATACCTTCAATCACAAACTCATCTAAAGATCTATTCATTCTTTGAATAGCTTCTGTTCTATTTCTTCCGTGACAAATCAACTTGCAGACCATACTATCGTAATAAGGTGTTACTTTGTATCCTTGGTAAATAGCCCCATCAACTCTTGTTCTGAAACCGGAAGGTTGATGACACATTCCTATTGTGCCAGGAGAAGGTTGAAAATTTTTTGATGGATCTTCAGCATTTATTCTACATTCTATCGCATGACCTCTAGGGTTTATATCTTCTTGTTTTAAAGCAGTGTCTCCAGTAAAAGCAATATGTATTTGTTCTTTAACAATATCTATCCCAGTTACAACTTCTGTTACAGGATGTTCTACTTGCACCCTTGTATTCATTTCTAAGAAATAAAATTTTCCTTCTTCATAAATAAATTCTACAGTACCCGCTCCTTCATATCCTATTTTTTCAACCATATTTACCGTTCTATTGAATAGATCTTTTCTAATTTCATGATTTAAAATTGGGCTTGGAGTTTCCTCTATAAGTTTTTGATGTCTTCTTTGAACAGAGCAATCTCTCTCATGTAGATGAACTGTTCTATTTTTTCCTGATAGAATTTGGACTTCTATATGTCTAGGATTTTGAAAAAACTTCTCTATATAAACTTCATCATTTCCAAAATATTTTTTTGCTTCCGACTTTGCTGTTAAGAATAAGTTTTCAAATTCTTCGCTTTTATTAACAATCTTCATGCCTTTTCCACCACCACCGCCAGCAGCTTTAATTAGAACTGGGTAACCTATTTTCTCTGAAATTTTCTTTGCTTCATCTTTATCTGAAATTCCTCCTTCAGATCCTTCAATTATTGGTAAACCATTTTTTTTTGCAATTTTTTTTGCTTGGATTTTATCACCCATCATTTTTATATGTTCAGATGACGGACCTATAAATTTAATTTTATTTTCCTCAAGAATTTTTGAGAATTCATAATTTTCTGACAAAAACCCATATCCCGGATGTACCGCTTCTGCTCCAGTGAGCTCAATCGCTGACATAATTGCAGGTATATTTAAATAACTATTAATTGGTTGATGAGAGCCAACACAAACACTTTCATCTGCCAATCTTACGTGCATGCTATCTTTATCAACATCTGAATGAATTGCGACAGTAGAAATTCCCCATTCTTTACATGCTCTAATTATTCTAACAGCAATCTCTCCGCGGTTTGCGATTAGTATTTTTTTAAACATTATTCGAGAATTATAAGATTTTGGCCAAACTCTACTGGTTGACCATCTTCAACACAAATTTTTTTTACAACACCATCTTGAGAAGAAGGGATATGGTTCATGGTTTTCATCGCCTCAACTATTAAAACTGTATCACCTTTTTTAATTTTTTTTCCAACATCTACAAATTTTTTTGCACCAGGCTCTGGTGAAAGATAGGCAGTTCCTACGATTGGACTTTTAACTGATTTTTTTGGATCCTCTTGTTCAACAACTTTATTTTGGTTTTTTAAATTATGGGTTTCAATTTTATAATCTTTATCAGTTAAAGATTTTTTTAAGTCTTCTAAAGCGCTGATGAGTTTAAGAATTATGTTTTTATCTATTTCCATTTTTTAACAATTCATGCATTGAATTTATGGCTAAAATATAGCCATGAGTTCCCAATCCGCATATTATTCCAGTAGCAACATCACTTATAAGAGACTTATGTCTGAATTCTTCTCTTTTATGTATGTTTGAAATATGCAATTCAATGCACGGTTTTTTAAATAAACTTAAAGCATCTCTTATTGCAACAGAGGTATGTGTAAATGCTGCTGCATTTATAATCATACCATCATAGACTTTTCTGGATTCTTGAATATTTGTTACTAGCTCTCCCTCAATATTTGATTGGTAAAAGTCAATATTGATTTTTTTTTTTGATGCCTCAGATTTGCAATTTTTTATCAAATCTTCATAGCTTTCACTACCATAAATAGATTTATCTCTATCTCCTAGTAAATTTATATTTGGTCCGTTGATTATTATGATATTATTTTGCACAGTTTATATATATTACATGCAAAAAAAAAATAAAATAAAAATTAAGTTAAATGGCAAAGTAATTCAGGTTAATAAGGGTATAAATCTAGCCAACTTAATAAATAAATTAAATTTTCCTCTAAATAAGATTGCAATTGAAAAAAATAACTTGATTGTTGAAAAGAAAAAACTTAAGAAAATTTCTTTAAAATCAAATGATAAAATAGAGATAGTTCATTTTATAGGTGGAGGATAATGAATAATAAAGACTATTTTAAAATATCAAATAAAAAATTTAAATCTAGGTTAATTGTTGGCACTGGTAAATATAGAAATTTCTTGGAGTGTGCTAATGCTGTAAAATCCTCAGGAGCTGAAATTGTTACAGTTGCAGTAAGAAGAGTAAATATTACTAATAAAAAGAAACCTTTATTGATGGATTATTTAAACCCAAAAAAAATTACTTATTTACCTAATACCGCTGGCTGTTTTAATTCTATAGATGCATTGAGAACGCTAAGATTGGCAAGAGAGATTGGAGGCTGGAAGCTTGTTAAATTAGAAATTTTAGGTGATAAAAAAACTTTACTACCGGATATGATTGAGACATTAAAATCTACTGAAGTTCTAACGAAAGAAGGATTTCAAGTTATGGTTTATTGTAACGATGATCCTTTGATGGCTAAAAGATTAGAAAATGTTGGCGCAGTAGCTATAATGCCATTAGCAGCTCCAATTGGTTCGGGACTGGGAATACAAAACAAAATAAATATACAAATAATAAAACAAAAAATTAAAATCCCACTCCTAATTGATGCTGGAATTGGGCAAGCATCTGATGCTGCTATAGCTATGGAGCTTGGATGTGATGGAGTGTTAGTTAATTCAGCTATAGCTAAATCAAAAAATCCAATTGAAATGGCGCAAGCTATGAAATTTGCAGTTATCTCAGGTAGAAAATCTTATCTATCAGGTAGGATGAAAAAAAATTTCTTTGGTAATGCTTCGTCTCCTAAAAAAGGAATTATTTAGTTTTTTTTTTGTATTTTTTGTAATATTTTTTTTTTGTATTTTTTATATAGGGTTTCTTATATTTATTTTTTTTATTTTCAAATTTAATAATATTAGATTCATTAATAATAATTTTTTCAGATTCTATTGTTTCAATCAGTTTATTTGTTTTGGATTTAAATTCTAATTTATAATCTGCTATTCCAAATGTTAAATCTTCTTGAAAAGTTATGCTAACTTTATTTTTATTTTGAATAAAAGTTATATCTTTCTCACTTTTCTTAGATAGAAAATCTATTATTTTTTTGTTTAAATGGACTACAATTGATTTTGATTTATTTTCAAGACATTTAATTTCAACTAATTTTAATATTCTTAATGCTTGAGACTCAGTTGTTAATGTCATA
>QCLN01000031.1 GCA_003214525.1 Pelagibacteraceae bacterium AG-414-M23
GAAGAGTTATGCTTCTTAATCAAAGATAAATTTTAACTGAAAGCTTCCGACCAAGATCCTTTGGTAGAAGCTTTAGAATATTCTGTAGCTCTGCCTTCAAAGAAGTTCATGTGTTCAACTGCATTAAGCATAGTATCTAGCCATGTTAATGGATTTTTTTGAACATCGTAGATTGGTTCTAAACCTAATTGATTTAATCGTCTATTCCCAATAAATCTAATATAATCTTTTACTTCTTGTGCTGTTAAACCTTCCATTGGTCCCATTTCAAAAGCTAAATCAATAAAAGCATCTTCATGATGTATGATTGTTCTGCATGCTTCATAAAGCTCTTTCTTAAGTTGAGGAGTCCAAATTTCCGGATTTTCTTTTATAAATTCTTTAAATAATCTTATCATAGAATTACAATGAAGAGTCTCATCCCTAACTGACCAGGTAACTATTTGTCCCATTCCTTTCATTTTATTAAATCTTGGAAAGTTTAATAGAATGGCAAAACTTGCAAATAATTGTAATCCTTCTGTGAAAGCACTAAAGACTGCTACAGTCTTAGCAATGTCTTCTTTTGAATTAACGTTAAAGTTTTGCATATAATCATATTTGTCTTTCATTTCTTTATACTTCATGAAAGCTGAATATTCAGATTCTGGCATACCAATAGTATCGAGCAAGTGAGAATACGCTGCTATATGAACTGTTTCCATTGACGCAAAAGCAGTCATCATCATTAATACTTCCGTAGGTTTAAATACAGTGGTGTAGTGTCTCAAATAACAGTTATTAACTTCAACATCAGCTTGAGTAAAAAATCTAAAAATTTGTGTTAGTAAGTTTTTTTCAGATTGTGATAAATTTTTTTGCCAATCTCTAACATCGTCACCTAGAGGAACTTCCTCTGGAAGCCAGTGAATTCTTTGCTGAGTTAACCAAGCGTCGTAACACCAGGGATATCTAAATGGTTTGTAAACAGGATTTTCAACTAGTAAGCCCGTTTTTTTTGGTTTTATAATTGTTTGGTTTGGTTTTTTTAAATTTTCTACTGACATGATAGACATTCTTCGTAATCTGGTTGTTCGTTTTCTTTATTATTTGACTGATATACATTAGCTGTAACATCTGTTGATTTTGCATCGTTAACATTTTCAGCCCTTTGAATAGATTTTGATCTGCAATAATAAAGACTCTTAAGTCCTTTTTTCCAAGCTTGAAAATGAATTTGATGTAGGTCTTTTTTATGAATATCTGCTGGTATAAATATATTTATTGATTGAGCCTGTGAAATATATGGTGTTCTTTCTGCTCCTAAATCAACTACCCATCTTTGATCTAACTCAAAAGCAGTTTTAAATACATCTTTTTCTTCTTTAGTTAAAAAAGCAAGATGGGATATCGAACCTTGGTTTGTTGTAATGCTTGACCAAGTTTCATCATCATTTTTATCATGTTTTTCTAAAAGTTTAGCTAGGTATTTGTTTCTAACATTAAACGAGCCTGAAAGGGTTTTGTGTGTATAGCTGTTTGCAGCAATAGGCTCAACCCCTGGTGATGCGCCGCCACAAATAATTGATATTGAAGCGGTTGGTGCTATCGCTGTTTTATTAGAAAATCTTTCTTTCATTCCGTAATCAGATGCATCTGGACAAGGCCCTCTTTCTTCAGCTAAATCTTTAGAAGCTCGGTCTACTTGTTCTTGAATATGCTGGAATATTTTTTTGTTCCAAACTTTAGCCATTACTGACTCGAAAGGTATCATCTTCTGTTGGAAATAAGAATGAAGCCCCATTACACCAAGTCCAACACTTCTTTCTCTCATTGCTGAATATTTTGCATCACTGAACTCATCCGGAGCTTTTTCAATAAAGTCGGTTAAAACATTATCTAAAAATCTCATTACATCATTGATAAAATTTTTATCATCTTTCCACTCATCATATTTTTCTAAATTTAAAGAAGATAAGCAACAAACAGCAGTTCTATCTTTTCCTTCTTTATCAATGCCTGTTGGTAAAGTAATTTCACTACACAGGTTTGAAGTTTTAACTGTTAAACCTGCCAGTTTGTGATGTTGGGGAATTTGTCGATTAACAGTATCAATATAAATTATATAAGGTTCGCCTGTTTCAACTCTAGCAGTTAAAAGTCTTATCCATAAATTTCTTGCAGACACTTTGGACTGTACTGCTCCGTCCTTAGGACTTTTTAAAGCCCACTGTTCGTCTAATTCAACAGCTCTCATAAATGCATCAGATACAAGAACTCCGTGATGAAGATTTAATGATCTTCTGTTTGGATCTCCTCCTGTAGGTCTTCTCATTTCAATAAATTCTTCTATTTCAGGATGGTCAATTGGCAAATAACATGCTGCCGATCCTCTTCTTAAAGATCCTTGGCTAATTGCCATTGTAAGTGAGTCCATAACTTTTATAAAAGGAATAATTCCAGATGTTTTGCCTACTCTTCCAATTTTTTCTCCTATTGATCTTAAATTTCCCCAGTAACTTCCAATGCCTCCGCCTTTTGCTGCCAACCAAACATTTTCACTCCATAAATCTAAAATTCCATTCAAGCTATCTCCAGCTTCATTTAAGAAACATGAAATAGGCAAGCCTCTTTTAGTTCCTCCATTTGATAAAACTGGTGTTGCGGGCATAAACCATAAATTACTTATGTAATTATATAGTCTTTGAGCATGTAGGTTGTCGTCAGCATAATGACTTGCTACTCTTGCAAATAAATCTTGGTATGTTTCATTGAAGCCTAGATATCTATCACTAAGCGTTGCCATTCCAAACTCTGTTAAATTTTTATCTCTAGATCTATCGATCTTTATTGTAATGCCTTTTGAATTTTGAAATAGTTCAGTGTTATCTGATAGTGAAAATAAATCAGGCCTTTTCTGTCTATTATCTTCGATATTAACTAAATTATTGCCTGTATATTTCGAGACAGCTTTTTTGATGGCTTGAGACAAGACTTTATTCATGAATCTTCCTTATTATAAACTTTATACTTTAGTAAAACAACTATATGTTGTGTGCTGAATTAGTTAATATACTATATAAACTGCAATTCAAGAGAAGATTTATAAAAAAATACCTTTTTTATGCAACAAAAAACCATAATAAATGTAGATATATCCACATGCCTAAATCAATAAAAATCGACCCTTTTGGTTTTAGAGAGTATGACGCACGATGGTTGTATCCAAAAAACATAAATGAAGCAGGAATTAAAGAAGTAGGAAAAGGATTTGGTACTCAAGTAATAAACGCAAAAAAAAATCCTAGGGTAGCGGTTGGCTATGATTACAGATCATATAGCGAAGAAGTTAAGAATAATTTTGTTGAAGGTTTAATATCGACAGGGTGCAATGTTGAAGATATCGGGCTTTGTCTTTCTCCAACAATATATTTTTCTCAGTTTGATTTAAATTGTGATGCGGTAGCTATGATTACAGCTAGCCATAATGAAAATGGTTGGACTGGTATAAAGATGGGAATCAAAAAAGGATTGACTCACTGTTATGAAGAAATGAAAGAATTAAAAGAAATTGTATTAGAAGAAAAATTCAAAATTGGAAAAGGAACATATAAAAAGATAAATAACTATAAAGAAAAATATATTGAACACTTATCAAAAAATAAAATAAATAAACAACTGAAAGTTGTCGTTGCATGTGGAAACGGTACGGCTGGAATATTTGCACCTATAATATTAAGAAATATTGGATGCAAAGTGGTTGAGTTGGATTGTGAATTAGACTTTACATTTCCAAAATATAATCCAAATCCGGAAGATATAAAAATGCTTCATGAAATTGCAAAATGTGTAAAAGAAAATGATGCAGATGTTGGTTTTGGATTTGATGGAGATGGAGATCGCCTAGGTGTTATCGATGAATTAGGAAATGAAATATTTTCTGATAAAATTGGCCTTCTTATTGCAAGAAACATATCTGAAAAACATCCTAACAATAAGTTTGTTGTCGATGTTAAATCAACTAGTTTATATGAGAATGACGAAATTTTAAAAAAAAATAAATGTAAGACTATTTATTGGAAAACGGGCCATTCATACATAAAAAGGAAAGTTAATGAAGATAAGGCAATAGCAGGTTTTGAAAAAAGTGGTCATTTCTTTTTCAATAACCCCTTGGGGTATGGTTATGATGATGGTATAAACTCAGCAATTCAAGTTTGTAAACTACTTGATAATGAGGATTTTAAACTAAGTAAATTAATTAAATCACTGCCTAATACATATCAAAGCCCTACCATGGGTCCTTTCTGTAAAGATGAAGATAAATATGAAGTAATTGAAGAAGTAACAAAAAAAATAATAAAAATTAAAGAAAATGAACAAAAGATAGATAATATAGAAATTAACAACGTACTAACAGTAAATGGAATTCGATTTAGCTTAAATGATGGTTCTTGGGGATTAATAAGAGCATCTT
>QCLN01000032.1 GCA_003214525.1 Pelagibacteraceae bacterium AG-414-M23
CAGGTAAAAAAATTAATTTTACTTTTACACCGCATTTATCACCTATGTTTAGAGGAATTTTGACTACCATTTATGTAGATTTAAATAAGAGAGCTAATATTGAAAAAATCATAAGATCTCTTAAAAAATTTTATAAGAATAAAATGTTTATTAAAATCTATAAAAAAAATTCATTAATTAGTACCAATGATGTTATTAAATCAAATAATTGCTTAATTTCAATTTGCGAATCTAAGGATAAAAATAAGATTATTATTTTATCAGCTATAGACAATTTAATTAAGGGTGGCGGAGGGCAGGCTGTTCAAAATTTAAATATATTATTAAACTTTAAAAAAAATATGGGATTAAAATGAAATATATATTAATAATAACTCTATCTATTTTAACATCGTGTATTTCAAGTATTGAAAAAAATAATGATACAAAGCTAAATATCGATATATATCAAAGTGATATGACTTATGAAAAATTTAAACAATATGCTATAGATTATGCTGAAAAGGCATCGTATCCAAACTTAACTAATAAATGATGAATAATAAAATTAACATTGCTGTTATAGGATTAGGACAAATAGGCAATTATTTACTTAATGAACTTAATACTAAAAAAAAAGATATAGAACTAAAGACAGGTAAAAAAATTAATATTGTTGCTATATCTGCAAAAAACAAAAGTAAGAAAAGAAAATTTAAAATTAATAAATCAATTTTTTTTAAAAACCCCTTAGAGATAATAAAAAAGAAAGAAGTTAATATTCTTTTTGAAGTAATAGGTAAGAGTGATGGAATTTCCAAAAAAGTCGTGGAAAATGCTCTTAATAATAAAATACATGTAATTACACCTAATAAAGCACTTATTTCAAAACATGGAGATTATTTATCAAAACTTGCTGAAAAAAATAAAGTTAATCTCGAATTTGAAGCGTCTGTAGCTGGTGGGATTCCAATCTTAAGAACAATAAAAGAAGGCTTGGCTACAAATAAAATAAATAAAGTTTATGGAATTTTAAATGGTACTTGTAATTATATTTTAACGGAAATGGAAAAAACTAAAGAAAATTTTTCTATTGTACTTAAAAAAGCGCAACTTCTAGGATACGCTGAGCCAGCCAATCCAAGTCTTGATTTAAACGGCCATGATGCATTTGCAAAAATAAGAATATTATCATCTTTAGCTTTTAATAGAAAAATTTCGAAACATAAATCTTTTATGGAAGGTATTGAAAACATTGAATATAAAGATATAGATATAGCCTCTCAATTAAATTTTAGAATTAAACTATTAGGTATTACCGAAATGATAAATGGTAAATTATTTGAAAGAGTTCACCCGTGTTTAGTTCAGAAAGATTCCTATATAGGCAATGTTAATGGAGTAATGAATGCTGTCATTGTCCATGGTAAACCTGTTGGTGAAAGTGTTTTACAAGGAGAAGGAGCGGGTCCTGGGGCAACTTCATCAGCTTTAATGTCAGATTTATTATCTATTTTGAGAGGTAATATAAAATACTCTTTTGGCATACCTAACTCCAAAAGAAAAAAAGTTGTTTCTTATAATGAAAAAAATTCATCAAATTCTTTGTATTTTAGATTTGAAGTAAAAGATAAACCTGGTGTTTTATCTGAAATTACAAAACTTTTTGCCAATAACAAAATATCAATTGAACGTGTAATTCAAATACCCGATCATAAAAAAAAATCAGCATCAATTGTTATAATTACTCACAAATCTTTAGAATATAGGTCTCAAAATCTAATTAAATCTCTTAAAAAAAATAGAAATGTTATTAAAAAACCAGTTTTAATAAGACTTTTTTAATGGAATTGTATATTAAACTATTTGAGGTTCTATTACCTGTCTTTTTTATTGTTGCCATAGGCTACATATTAGGAAAAAAAAAATCAAATATTGATACGACTTTTATTACAAACTACTCAGCAGATTTTGGAGCTCCGGCTTTATTTATCTTTGCTATCACATCTTCAGGAGTGACTTTCGAAGTTTTTTCGGAATATTTTATTTATTCAGTAATAGCTCTTATTTGTTTTGCAATTACAGGTGTTATTTTTTTATTTTTTATGAAAAAAGATATTTCTAGAGAATTACCACCTTTCTTTCTTCCAAATACTGGAAATATGGGTATTCCTATTTGCTTATTTGCATACGGATCTATGGGGATGGGGGTAGCTGCTGCAATTTCTTCATTGGTTGTCTTATTACATTTTACAGCAAATATATTTTTAGCTAGTAAAAAATTTGACGTAAAAATTATTTTAAAGAGTCCCTCAACTTATGCTGTTATCGTAGCAGTATTTTTTTTATATTTTGATCTCAAAATGCCTAAATTTGTTTTGAACACTGTAATGTTGCTAGGTTATGCAATGATTGTTTTAATTTTAATGTCTTTAGGTGTTTCCTTGACACAAATGAAAGTTTTTTCATTAAAGAACTCACTTATATCATCGGTAGGTAGAGTAATAATTGGTCCAATTATTGGATTTATTTTAATTAAAATTTTTAATTTATCTGGTTATGCTGCTGGTGTATTGTTGATCCAATCATCTATGCCAAGCGCTATTTTAACTTATTTAATTGCATCAATGTATTCACCCAAAAAAATAGTTGATAATATCTCAAGCATGATAGTTGTATCTACTTTAATGTCATTATTCACTGTACCAATTGTCGTATTTATTGCACTTAAGTTTTTTGCTTAATGAAAGCAATAATATTAAATTTAAGTGCATGGATAATGCTTCCATTCATGGATGCCATCGCTAAATACCTATCTTCAGAACTTTCTTTTTTTCAAATTACTTGGGCTAGATATTTTTTTACTGTTTTTTTTACCCTTCCATTCATGTTTTTATTTTTTAAACACCAGCTTAAATGGACAGAAAATCCTAAATTACAATTTTATAGAGGATTAACTTTATTTCTTGCAAATATATGTTTCTTCTATTCGATTTCTATAATTTCAATGGCAAAAGCATTGACCTTAGCATTTGTAGCGCCATTAATAACCACAACTTTATCTCCTTTTTTTTTGGGTGAAAAAGTTGGATTAAAAAGATGGACTGCTGTAATTATTGGTTTTTTAGGTATATTGATTGTTATTAGACCAGGTTTTATAGAATTTAATTTAGCAAGTATTGCTGCTGTAGGCACTGGCTGTTTTTACGGTGTATACTTAATTATAACTAGAAGACTTCATACTACAGACAGTCCTTTATTAACTTTACTTTTAACTGGTGTAGTGGGGGTTTCAATTGGTTCATTTATAGTTCCAGTTGTTTGGATCAATCCATCCTTTAATCAATGGTCTTGGCTAGCTTTGATGGGATTATTTGCATGCTTCGGACACATATTACTTATTTATTCACTTCGATATGCTGATGCTTCTAAATTGGCCCCATTTGGTTATTTTGAAATCATTCCTAACATCATTTTAGGATACTATTTATTTAGCGACTTTTTAGACATATGGTCTTTTTTAGGTTTAGCGGTCATTATATCTTCTGGCCTTTTCATAATTAGAAGAGAATATTTGTCAAAATATAGTAAATAAATATGTACTAAATATTAAAGTTATACTTTAATTTATAATTGTAAATGATTGATATTTTTAGCTTTAATAGTTATAAAATATTTTATAAAAATTATTTATTACAATTTAATTAGTATAAATATTTATCAAAAATATAAAAATACAGCATAAAACATAGTTAATACGTGAATAAGAAATATAAATAATCTATAAAAATGTCATAGGATACAGTAAAAAGAAAATTTTAATAAATCTAAAATTTAAATTAAGCATTATTTTGAGCTAAATAAATTGAAATAATACACAAAAAACCATCTGCATTGCAGATAAGGAATATAGCGTTTAAACGGCCATAGAAGGGGCTAATTTAAGAATATTTATGTATGCAGTTCAACTGCTAGGAGAAATTTAAAAATAAACAAAAAAAATGATGAAATTTTAAAAAAACGTTGATATTTAAGGATTATAGAAGGAAAAATCCCTCTAATTTTAGCAATTTTTTCTTTTTTTTTATCCCCCCCCGGAGCAGAGAATCCACCTATGCTACCATCTGATCTAATTACCCTATGACAAGGTATTTGTGGTGAATATGGGTTCTTGCCACATGCATTAGCTACAGCTCTTGCAGATTTCGGTCTATT
>QCLN01000033.1 GCA_003214525.1 Pelagibacteraceae bacterium AG-414-M23
TGCTTTCACTTGAAAATTGAAGATACTCATTTAACATTTTTTCCATTTCATCTATATCACTTGAAAATCTTTTAATAAGGTTTTCGTCTTTTATTAATGCCAATTGAAGCTTCATTCTTGTTAATGGCGTTCTTAAATCATGACTTATACCAGAAAGCATTTCAGATCTTTGATTTAAGTGTCTTAAAATTCTTTTTCTCATTTTTTCAAATTCATAACCTGCCTGCCTGATTTCAGAAGCCCCCGAAGGTACGAATTCTTCTATATTTTCTCCTCTTCCAAATCTTTTTGAGGCTTCTGCTAATTTTTTAATAGGCCTAGTTTGATTCTTTAAAAATATAATTGCTATCGCAATAATAAGCACAGCAGGCAAAGTAATCCACAATGCAAAAATTCTTACTGAAGTACTTGTTAATCTTTCTCTTGGAATAAAAAACTCGAAATAACCATTTTGACTCTGGATTTTTAAATTAACTGTGTTCTTGAACTTTGAAGTGTCAAACCAGTATTTAACATTTTTAGATTTTAATTCACGTCTAAGTGATCTATCGATTGGACTATACCATTTTTCATTCATTGAGTCTGAAAACTTTTTATTTTGAAAATATACAACATCAATTTCCAGATGTTCTTCAAAGTTATTTTCAATGAAATTTTTGTCCGCACCTTCTCTATTGTAAGAGTCTAAGAAAGTTTTAATTTCACCAACTAAGGCCCTCGTCATTCCAATATTAGTCTTGATCCATAAACTATCAAAAAATACTATCGATATAGTTACTTGCAAAATTACAATTGGCAAAGCTACAATTAAAAGACTTCTATAAAATAACTGTTTAGGTAGTAATTGTTTAATAAATTTACTCAATCCATAAAACATAACCTTCGCCCCTTATAGTTTGCAAGTATTTTGGATTTTTTGGAGTATCTTCAATTTTTTTTCTTAATCTTGTTATAATTACATCAACAGATCTTTCCTTATCAACTTTAATTAACTTTCCAATACTTTCTCTTGAAAATACTTTACCTGGTGAATTAAGCATTTTTTCAAATATTTTTTTTTCCGTATTATTAATTTTAATTTGTTTATTATTTTTAAAAATCAGCATTTTATTTAAATTAATTTTTATACTTCCAAATTCTATCTCTCTTCTGTCTTTAATAGAATTGGTCTTATTCAATATATTTCTTATTCTTAAAATTAATTCTTTAGGTTCAAAAGGTTTTGGCAAATAATCATCCGCACCTGTTTCAAGGCCTTCTATTCTATCCGTTGTCTCTCCTTTTGCAGTTAACAAAATAATTGGAGTGTCTAATATCTTTTTATTTTCTCTTAAAAAATCCAGACCTGATTTTCCAGGCATCATTATATCTAAAATAATTAAATCAAATTTAATTTGTTTTGTTTTTTCAGTAGCATCTTCTGCATTGATTGCGGTAGATGTAATAAAATTGTTCTGGTCAAGGTATTCTTTTACCAACTCTCTAATGCCTTTGTCATCATCAATAACTAGTATGTGTGCTTCAAATTCTTTCATCTGAATTAATTAATTTTTTCAAAACATTATTGAAATCCACAACTTCCTTTGCTGAAGAATTCAATAGAGCATTATATATTCTTTTTTTTTGTTTAGAAAAAATTTCATAAAAAATTTTTTCTCCTTTTTCATTTAAATAAACATGTTTTACTCTTGTGTCTTTTGAATCTTTTTTAAAAGTAATTACTTCAATTTTTATTAAATCTCTTAGTATCCTATTTAAACTTTGCTTTGTTATTTTAAGTTTATTTAATAGCTCACCAATAGTTATGCCTTTATAAGTAGATAAAATATGAAGGACTTTATTATGAGCTATTCCTAATGAATATTTATTTAAAATTGATTTAGAGTCTGAAAATGTGTCTCTATAGGTTAAAAATAGCTTCTCAATAAACTCTTTGATTTGTTCATCTTTAAGGTAAAGAAGTTCTTTCATAATTATTTATATTGGTAAGTTATATTGACATAATATATATAGAAAGATATTTTTTTAAATAAATTAAATCTAAAAAATTAAACCTAAATGACACCTTACGATAAACGAGAAGGAAAAATCTGGTACAACAATGAGTTGGTTAATTGGGATAATGTAAAATTACATGTTTTAAGTCACGGACTCCATTATGCTAGCTGTGTATTTGAAGGATTAAGAGTTTATGATGGAGAAATATTTAAATTAGAAGAACATACTCAGAGACTTTTTCATTCAGCAAAAAGAATGGATATTAAAATTCCTTATTCTGAGGAAGAAATTAATCAAGCTACTAAAAAAATTGTTTCAGTTCAAAATGTTCAAAATGGATACATAAGACCTTTTGTATGGAGAGGAAGTGAAATGATGGCAGTATCGGCACAAAAAACCAAAATTCATGTAGCAATAACAACTTGGGAGTGGGGAACATATTTTGATCCAAAGTTAAAAAACGAAGGAATAAAACTGAATATTTCTAAGTGGAGAAGACCAGCACCCAATACAATACCTTGGGATACTAAAGCGTCAGGACTATATATGATATGTACACTTTCAAAACATGAAGCTGAAAGAGATGGCTATACAGATTCATTAATGCTTGACCATGAAGGAAATATAGCTGAAGCAACAGGAGCAAATATTTTTTTTTAAAGACAAAAATGGAGAATTGCACACACCAATACCTGATAGTTTTTTAGATGGCATAACGAGAAGAACTGTAATTGAAATAGCAAAATCTAAAAATATTAAAGTTAATGAAAGAAAAATTTCACCAAAAGAACTTTCAAGTTTTGTTGGGTGTTTTTTAACTGGTACTGCAGCTGAAGTAACTCCAGTTTCAAAAATTCTTGAACAAAATTATAAAGTTTGTAATTTAATTTTAGATTTGTCTTCTAGTTATGAAAAATTAGTTAGAAAAAAAATAGCAGCCTAATTTTTTTCATCTTCAGATATTGCATGGTCTATACCCTTTCTTAAATATTCGTAACCAGTATATAAAGTCAGAAATGCCGACAACCATAATAAAACTATACCCACTGTTTGAGTATTGTAATCTTGAAAATTAATTATTTTATTTCCTGTTTCGCCAGTTAATAAAGCTGAAATTGCAACCATTTGTAAAAATGTTTTAGCTTTAGCTAGACTTGATACAGGAAGATTAATTTTGCCTTTTGCTAAAAATTCTCTTAATCCCGAAATTAATATTTCTCTAGTTAAAATTATTATTGCTGCAATTACTTCGTAATTTTTAATTGTTCCGTCCATTACTAACAAAATTAAAGCTGTTGCTACTATAATTTTATCAGCTATTGGATCTAACAGTTCTCCTAATTTAGATTCTTCTTTATACATTCTAGCCAATAAACCATCTAAAAAATCAGTAAATGAAGCTAAAACAAATAATACAAAAGGTATTATATCGCCATAAAAACCAGGCAAGTAATAAGTAAAAACAAATATAGGAACAATTATAATCCTACCTATAGTTAAATAATTTGGAATTTTCATTCGTGGAAAAAATTATATATTTTTTTTGCAACTTTTTCTTCAACTCCTTCTACTGTTTTTATCTCATCCAGACTTGCCGATTCAACTGCTCTTGCTGACCCAAAATGATTTAATAATGCTCTTTTTCTTATAGATCCAATACCATCTATTTGGTCAAGAAGCGACCTATTGATACCTTTTTTTCTTTTAGCTCTGTGTGCGCTAATCGCAAATCTATGAGCCTCATCTCTTATTCTTTGAAGGAAGAAAAGAGTGGGGTCATTTTTTTCAAATTTAAAATCTTTACCATTATGAAAAAAAGTTTCATTTCCACTATTTCTAAATTTACCCTTGGCAATAGCAATAATTGG
>QCLN01000034.1 GCA_003214525.1 Pelagibacteraceae bacterium AG-414-M23
CAGTCAGGTTTCCTTTATTTATTTTTAGTATTTTTGCTGGATTATGAGTTATTAGTTCAATTATTTTCTCCAATTTTATAGAACCATTATGAAACTGTTCTAGAGCTAAACTAAGAAAAGTTTCAATACCTGACGCTCCACTTGTTGCTTGTGAAAAAGTAAGTCTTTTTGATTCCTCATCTTCTGGTTTATGGTCAGAGACGATCACATCTATTAAATTATTATTTATTCCTTCTATTAATGAAATCCTATCATCTTCTGTTCTTAACGGTGGAGAGACTTTCAAGAAAGTTCTAAACTCACCTATATCATTTTCATTAAGTGCAAGGTTATTTATAGATACCCCTGTAGTAAAATTTACAATGTCTTTTTTGTAAGCAATCAAATCTAAAGATTTTTTGCTAGATATTTGTGAAATATGATATCTACAGTTTGTTTCTTCTAATAAACTTAAATCTCTTTCTATTATTATTTTTTCAGCTAAATCAGATATTCCTGGCAATCCAAGTTTTGTTGATATAATTCCATCATTAATCATACCGTTTTTTGATAAGTCCTGATCTTCTGCATGCTGTATAACTAAGCAATCAAAGTCAAAGGCAGACTTTATAATTCTAGACATTACTCTTGAATTTTGAACTGATTTTAAACCATCTGTAAAACCTACTATTCCTTTATTTTTCAAAAGGCCAAATTCTGTCATATTAGTACCTTCGGTGTCTTTGGTTAAAGTTGCAGTAGGAAAAATATTAATCTTTGATTTGTCTCTTCCTCTTCTTTGAATAAAATCAACTATTGAAACACTGTCTATTACAGGCTTAGTATTCGGCATTGTTACGACTGAAGTAACTCCACCAGCAAGAGCGGCTTCACTTAAAGTTCTATAGTTTTCTTTATATTCAAATCCAGGCTCACCTCCGAATACTCTCATATCAACAATTCCAGGAAATATATGTTTACCAGTTAAATCAATGAATTTTTCTCTACTAGGAATATTATTTTTGTTTACTCTTTTTCCAGAAGCTTCAATTTTTCCATTCTCATCAATAATTATTCCTCCCACTTCATTTATTGAATTACAAGGATCAATTATGTGCGCATTTAGAAAGTATTTTTTTTTATCTGTCATTAGCTACAAAAAATTTTTAAGCATGCCATTCTTACAGCAACACCAAGTTCTACCTGTTCCTTTATTACACTTTTATTAATATCATCGGCTAAGACCGTATCTATTTCGATGCCTCTATTCATTGGACCTGGATGCATTACCAAAGCATCTGGTTTTGCGTACTCAAGTTTTTCTGGTGACAAACCATAATATTCGTAATATTCCCTATTAGATGAAAGGTAAGAGCTTGTCATTCTTTCATTTTGTAACCTTAACATCATTACAATATCACAATCTTTAACTCCTTTTTTCATATCAGTAAAAATATTGACTCCTAATTTTTCTAAATCTTTTGGCAATAAATTAGATGGACCAATTATATTTACTTCTGCTCCCAACATTGTAAGAAGATAAACATTAGATCTAGCTACTCTTGAGTGAAGAATATCACCACAAATTGCAATTTTTAACCCTTCAATATTTTTTTTTCTGTTAATTATTGTTAATGCATCTAATAAGGCTTGAGTTGGATGCTCTCTTCTGCCATCTCCAGCATTAAGCACAGCACAATTAACTTTTTGAGAAAGAAGATTACATGCCCCAGAGTCTTGATGTCTAATTACAATAATATCTGGGTGCATTGCATTTAAAGTCATAGCTGTATCAATTAAAGTTTCACCTTTTTTAATTGCGGAGTTTGTTATGTTCATTGACATCACATCTGCGCCAAGTCTTTTTCCTGCTAATTCGAAGGAACTTTGAGTACGTGTTGAAGGTTCAAAAAATAAGTTTATTTGAGTTTTTCCTTTTAAAATGTCTGTTTTTTTATTTTTACTTCTATTGAGCTCTATGTACTGTTGGGCTTCATTTAAGATATACTTTATTTCAGAAATCTTTAAGTCTTGAATACCTAGGAGATGTTTTTGAGATATTTTAATAGCATTTTTAGTGTCTATGGCCATTAAAGCTAACTCTATAGCTATATTGTTTCATATAATCAAGTGTTATTTCGTTAAATAATCCAATACTCCTTGAAGTATGAAAGTAGCTGAATTTTGATCAATATTTTTGACTCTTTTAGATACATTTACATCTAATTGACTAGATAATTTAAATGATCCTACCGTTGAAAGTCTTTCATCCCATAAAATGATAGGTATATCTAATTTATTAGAAATTAATTTTATTTTATCTTTAATAGATTGAGCTGATGGTCCTTCAGACCCATCCATGTTTAATGGTAAACCAAAAATAATTCCTTTAATATTATTTTCAGAAATTATTTCTTTTAGTTTATAAATAAGATTGTCAATGTTGTTATATTCGATCGTTTCGTAAGGAGTTGCAATTTTTCGATATTCATCACATATAGAAATGCCAATTCTCTTTGTGCCCATGTCGATACCAAGTAATCTTGATTTATTGTCTAATTGAACCTTTAATTCGTCGATTGTGATCATATTGTAATTTTTAAATATAATGATAATTTGCCTTTAAATTAAATATCATATGAGTATAGATCTTAAAACAGTAAAACATATATCTAAATTATCAAGAATCTCACTAGACGAAGAAAAAGCTAAGAAATTAGAGACTGATTTAAATTCTATATTTAACTGGATTGAGCAACTTAATGAACTAAAAACTGAAAACGTAGAACCTTTAAGTTCCATAGCTGAAACAAAACTAAGACTTAGAAAAGATGAAATTAAATCTAAAAATATAAGGGAAGAAATTCTTAAAAATTCACCAAAAGAAAATAAAGATTTTTTCGTTGTTCCGAAAGTAGTCGAATAATGTCAAATATTATTGATCTTAGTTTATCAGAATTAGTTTCAAATATAAGAAATAAAAAAATTTCATCTAATGAAGCAACATCAACATTTGTTGAAAGATCAAAAAAATCTAAACATTTAAATACATATAATGAGGAAACTTTTGAAATTGCATTAAAAAAAGCTAAAGAATTTGACGCTAAACCTGATTTTAATAAAAAATTGCCCGGTATACCAATGGCAGTTAAAGATTTGTTTTGTACAAAAAATGTTAAAACAACAGCAAGTAGCAAAATTTTAAACAATTTCACTCCTACTTACGAGTCAACAGTTACACAAAACTTATGGAACGAAGGTTCAATACTTTTAGGTAAATTAAATTGTGATGAATTTGCGATGGGATCATCAAATGAAACAAGTTATTTCGGAAATGTTATTAGTCCAATTGATAAAGATTTAGTTCCGGGAGGTTCTTCTGGTGGTTCTGCATCAGCATTAGCAGCAAAATTAACACCAGCTACTATAGGAACTGATACAGGAGGATCTATTAGACAACCAGCATCATTCACAGGAACAGTTGGCCTGAAACCTACATACGGAAGCTGTTCAAGATATGGAATAGTTGCGTTTGCTTCTTCTTTAGACCAAGCAGGACCTATGACAAGAAACGTTCAAGATGCAGCTCT
>QCLN01000035.1 GCA_003214525.1 Pelagibacteraceae bacterium AG-414-M23
CATACATCGTGCCTGGCTTAATTATGTTAACTTTGTTAACACAATCAATAAGCAACACTTCATTTGGAATTTTTTTTCCAAAATTTAATGGCTCTATCTATGAAATCTTAGCAGCCCCTATATCTACATTTGAAATGGTAATTGCATTTGTTGGTGCTGGAGCAACAAAAACAATGATTATTGGTGCAGTAATTTTTTTAACTTCTATGTATTTTGTTGAAGTTACAGTTCTTCATCCTATTCTAATGATATTCTTGCTTGTACTTGTTTCATTTACATTTGCATTATTTGGATTTTTAATTGGTTTAATGAGTTCTAATTTTGAACAAATGTCTATTATTCCAACTTTGGTAATCACACCAATGGTATTTCTAGGAGGAAGTTTATATTCTTTAGATATGCTGCCTCCATTTTGGCAGACTGTTACTTATTTTAATCCAGTAGTTTATTTAATTAATGGTTTAAGATTTGCTTTTTATGGATCTTCAGATTTTAATATTTGGATAAGTATTACATCGATGATTTTCTTTTTAATTGCATGCATTTCAGCTGTCGCGTATGTTTTAAAAAAAGGATACACTATAAAAAATTAATTTAAAAAAAAGGGGTGCCTCATTGGCTGAGAAATACCCTTAGAACCTGTCCGGTAATTCAGAAAGGGAGAACATGGATGAACTAAGCTTAATAAACCAATCGACATCAATTTTAATTACATTAGGTGTAAGTTTATCATTTATATTTATTGGATTATTTTATTCAAAAAAGCACTTAGGTCTTAACAATTATTTATTAGCTGATAGATCAGTTGGAACATTTTCATTAACATCAAGCTTGGTTGCATCTGCATTGGGCGCTTGGATATTGTTCGGTCCTGCTTCTGCAGCAACATGGGGTGGAATCGGTGCTGTAATAGGTTATGCTTTAGGAACTGCTTTTCCTTTATTTATACTTATTTACTTAGGAGATAAATTTAGAAAAAATTATTCTAAGGGTAAAACTTTAATTGAAGTTATTAGAATTAGATATGGAACAAAATTATTTAAATTAATTTTATTTTTGTCTATTTTTTATATGACTATTTTTTTAATTGCAGAAGTAACTGCTGTATCTCTTTTAGTAAAATATATTTCAGGAACTAGTTTATGGATTACAGCTGGAATAGTTGTAATCACCTCATTAATTTATACTCTATATGGAGGTTTGAGAGCATCATTGTTCACAGATAACATTCAATTTGTAATATTTGGATTATTGTTATTTATAGTTTTTTCAAATTTAATTTCGTTAAATTCAAGTGAATTTAATTTTGATTATATTAATCAAAACAAACCTTACCTTTTAAGTTCTGAATACTTGCCTAATTTTACTGCAGGATTAACCTTTTTTATTGCTGTAGCTGCAACTAATTTATTTCATCAAGGTAATTGGCAAAGAGTTTATGCTGCAAAAAATGGTGAAGTTTTAAAAAAAAGTTTAATTTTTTCTTTTTTAATTATTTTACCAATAGTTTTTTTAATGGGTTTTTCAGGATTAATTGCAGTTTCACAAAATGAAACAGTTATTCCCGATCTTGCTTTTTTTTCATTAATTTTAAATGAAAATGCAATTCAGCTATCTATAATTATTATTATTTTAGCTATATCATTAACTGTTAGCAGTATTGACACCTTGATTAATGCCATATCAAGTTTGATTATTGTTGATGGTAATAAAATATTTAAAGTTAAAAAAAATTATCTCAAGTTTTCAAAACATATTATGATTTTTTTGTCAATTATTGCTTTTTTAATAGCATCAAAAGGTCTAAGTATTTTGTATTTATTTTTACTTGCGGACTTATTATGTTGTGCTGCAGCGATGAGCGTTTTTTATGGATTTTATAATAAGAAATTTAGTGAAAAAAAATCTTATGTTTCAATTATATTTGGTTTAATTATGGGACTTCTGTTTTTTCCAAGTCCAGGTTTCTCAAAATCAATATTAGTTGGTATAATTTTTCCTACTAATATGTTTCCAATTTTTATCTCACAATCTTTATTATTTTCTTCATTTATAATTGCAACATTTGCACCTTTAATTGTGTGGAAAATTAAAGATTATGGTATAAGAGATTAATTTTCTTAATTGTTAAATATATTTTATGCAAAATTATAATTGGAATTATCCAACAACTATGTGGGTTGGTGAAAATCGAATAAATGATTTAGGAGAGGCCTGTAGAAAATTAAATATTAATAAACCATTGCTTGTAACCGACAAAGGATTGGCAAAATCTAAAATTGTTTTAGATGCTGTTTCATCGCTTACAAAAGAAAATATATCTGTACAAGTTTACTCGAATGTAGTTGGAAACCCAACTGGTACAAATGTTGAGAGAGGAGTTGAATTTTTTAAAAAAAATAAATGTAATGGTGTAATAGCGTTTGGTGGAGGAAGTGGATTGGATGTTGGCAAAGCAATAGCTTTTATGTCGGGACAAACTTTATCTATTTGGGATTTTGAAGACGTAGGAGATAATTGGACTAAAGCAAATTCTGAAAACATTGCTCCAATTATTGCTGTACCAACTACTGCTGGAACGGGATCTGAAACAGGCAGAGCATCAGTAATTTTAAATGAAGATATTGGAGAAAAAAAAATTATATTTCATCCAAAATTTTTACCTTCAATTGTAATTTTAGATCCAGTTTTAACATTAGATTTGCCTTCTAATATTACTGCAGCAACAGGCATGGATGCGCTTGCTCATAATCTTGAAGCATATTGTTCTTCTGGATACCACCCAATGGCTGATGGAATAGCTTTAGAAGGTATGAGTATAGTTAATAAATGGTTAATAAAAGCTGTAAAAAATGGAAAAGATTTGGAGGCAAGAATGAATATGTTATCTGCCGCAAGCATGGGTTCTACAGCATTTCAAAAAGGATTAGGTGCAATACATTCCTTAAGCCATCCAGTAAATGCATTAAACAATGTTCATCATGGTTTATCCAATGCAATCTTTATGCCTTACGTTTTAACTTTTAATAAAAGTGCAATTGAACAAAAAATAATTAAAATTTGTGACTATCTAGAACTTAGCGAAAAATCATTTAAAGGATTTATAGATTGGGTTCTAAATTTAAGAAGTGAATTGGACATTCCACATAAATTATCCGATGTTATACAAGAGAAGGATTTTGACATCGAAAGATTGTCAAAAATGGCGTTAAACGACCCATCTACTGGTGGTAATCCTAAAAAATTGACAATTGATGACATGAGAACTATGTATCAACATAGCATGCAAGGAAATTTGTTTTAATATGATTAAATTATTAAATAATGGCGTATTGTTAGTAAATCTAAATTATTGTAAAATTATCAAATGTTCGATTTTATAATTCCATTTATAATTTTAATTTTAGTTGTTGTATTTATTCATGAATATGGACATTACTATTTTGCTAAAAAATACGGAGTAGGCGTTACCGACTTCTCAATTGGTTTTGGTCAGGAAATATTTGGTTGGAATGACAAATCCGGAACTCGTTGGAAAATATGCTGGATACCATTA
>QCLN01000036.1 GCA_003214525.1 Pelagibacteraceae bacterium AG-414-M23
AAATAAGAAACTTAAATTTTTGCTAAAGTATAAAAATATTTTAAAAAACGTAATTTTCTGTAGTGTAGTACCTAAGATATATAAACAATTTTCATTTTTTTTTAATTCCAATTTTAATAAAAAAATTTTTGAAATTAAAAATTTTAATTTAAATAAATTAATTGATATTCGAGTAAATAAAGAACAGGTTGGTTCTGATAGACTTGCTAATTCAATTGCGGCAATAGACTCTATAAATAATTATATTATTATAGATTTTGGTACAGCTACAACTTTTGACGTTTTAATTAAAAATAAATATTTAGGTGGTATTATCTCGCCAGGTATTAATCTATCTTTAAAAACATTAACTTCACGAGCATCTTTGATACCTGAAGTTAATTTAAAAAAAATATCAAATGTTATCGGTAAAAATACATTTGAAGCTGTAAGATCAGGTTTTTTTTGGGGTTATGCCGGTTTAATTGACAATATGATTAAATTAATTAAAAAGCAGACTAAATCTCGATTTAAAATCATCTTAACAGGTGGTCTTGCGGAGTTATATAAAAATTCAATAAGTACAAAATGCAAAGTAGATAAAGATTTAACAATAAAAGGAATTATTAAAATTACAAAAAATTTAATTTAAAATATGAAAGAGGAATTATTATTTTGCCCACTAGGAGGCTCTGGAGAAATAGGCATGAACCTTAATCTTTATGCTTATGGGGAACCTGATAATCAAAAGTGGATAATTGTAGATGTTGGTGTAACTTTTGCCGACGATAGTGTGCCCGGAATTGATTTAATCTATCCTGACCCTGGTTTTATAGTTGATAAAAAAGATGATGTTTTAGGAATTATATTAACCCACGCTCACGAAGATCACATAGGTGCTATAGCTCATATTTGGCCTAAAATAAAATGCAATATATATGCTACACCTTTTACTTCAGCACTAGTTAGAGAAAAATTTAAAGAAAAAAAAATTGATGTAGGCGATCATTTAAAATTAATTCAATTAAATGGAAGTCTTGATCTAGATCCTTTTAAAATTGAATTTGTGACTTTAACTCATTCTATACTTGAGCCGAATGGTTTGAAAATAGATACACCAGGGGGAACTATACTTCATACCGGAGATTGGAAATGTGATCAAAACCCATTAATTGGAAACAAGATTGATGAAAAAAAATTAAAAAAAATTGGCGATGAAGGAGTTCTTGCAATGATCTGTGATTCAACAAATGTATTTAGCGCTGGTAGAGCTGGCTCTGAAATGGATGTTAGAAAAAATATGCTTAATGTAATTCAAAGATTAAAAAAAAGAGTAATTGTTACATCATTTGCATCCAACGTAGCAAGAATGGAAAGTGTTTTTTACTGCGCTGAAAAAACGGGGAGACAAATATCCCTTGTAGGAAGATCTATGCACAGAATTTTTAAAGCAGCAAGAGAATGCGGATATTTAAAAAATGTTATTAAACCAATTGATCCTAGAGATGCAAAAAACGTTGGTAGAGATAAAATAATATATTTATGTACTGGCAGCCAAGGAGAGCCATTGGGTGCAATGACAAGAATTGCTAATTACATTCATCCGGATGTATATATTGAAAAAGATGATGCAGTTATATTTTCTTCTAAAATAATACCAGGAAATGAAAAGAAATTGTATAAACTACATAATCAGCTTGTTAGAGAAGGCATAGAGGTAATTTCTGAAGAAAATGAATTTATCCATGTTTCAGGACATCCGAACAGAGAAGATCTAAGAGATATGTATAATTGGATAAGACCTAAATCAATAATTCCAGTCCATGGTGAGCACAGACATATGATGGAGCACATAAAGTTTGCTGAAGAAATGCAAGTACAATATCCTATAGAAGTAGAAAATGGTGATATAGTTAAATTATTTCCAGGAGATAAACCTGAAGTTTATGATAAAGCGCCAAGTGGCAGGCTTTATGTTGATGGGAATGTAGCTGTTGAAGAAGATTCAAGATCTATAAAAGAAAGAAGAAATATTTCAGCAAATGGCGTTCTTGATGTTACAATTTTAGTTACTCCCAAAGGAAACATTCACAATAAGCCAATATTTAATTATAGCGGCTTACCCATCGATAACGATGAAGATTATAAATATGAATTAGAAAATATAATAGAAAAAACCACTAGAACTTTTTCATTAAATAATCAAAACCAAAAAGATAATATAATTGATGCAATTAAGATATCATGTAGGAAAATAACCAAAGAGATAACAGGCAAAAAACCTCTTACGAGCATTAAATTAATAAGGATTTAAATAAGAAATTTTTTGATGTAATTTAAACTATGTATTTTTCAAAATCATTTATACCAATTATTAAAAACAATCCTGCAGAGGCAAAAATAAAATCACATCAATTAATGTTAAGAACAGGAATGATAAAACAATCCTCAGCGGGAATTTATTCATGGCTTCCTTTAGGATTTAAGGTAATGAAAAAAATTGAAAAAATAGTAAGAGAAGAACAAAACAATGTCGGTGTTCAAGAAATATTAATGCCGACGATACAATCAAGCGAAATTTGGAAAGAAAGTGGAAGATATGACGATTACGGAGAAGAGATGCTAAGAATAAAAGATCGTCAAAATAGAGAAATGCTGTATGGACCAACTAATGAAGAGTTAGTTACTGAAATATTTAGATCATCTATCAAGTCTTACAAATCATTGCCACAATTATTATATCATATTCAATGGAAATTTAGAGATGAGTTAAGACCCAGATTTGGAATTATGAGATGTAGAGAATTTTATATGAAAGATGCTTATTCTTTTGATATTTCTGATGATGAAGCTCTTTACTCTTATAATAAATTTTTTCTTTCTTATTTAAATACATTTAAACGAATGGAACTATCAGCTATACCCATGGCTGCTGATACTGGACCAATAGGCGGAAACCTGTCCCATGAATTCATAATTTTAGCCGACACTGGTGAAAGCAAAATATTCACAGATAAAAGAATTTTTGAAGTCGACAGCTCAAAAACACTTATTGATAAAAAATCTCTTGTTAATTTAAGAAAAAATTTTGAAAAATATTATTCGGTAACAGATGAAAAATTTAATAAAGGAGAATTTGAAAAAAATGTCCCTGAAGATTATAGACTGCAAACCAAAGGTATTGAAGTTGGGCATATTTTTTATTTTGGTGACAAATACTCTAAGCCAATGAATGCTAGCGTTGATTATAATGGGAAAAAAGAATTTGTTAAAATGGGATCTTACGGAATTGGTGTGTCAAGATTAGTTGGCGCAATAATAGAAGCCAAATATGATGATAAAAA
>QCLN01000037.1 GCA_003214525.1 Pelagibacteraceae bacterium AG-414-M23
CAGAGGGAGACTGAAACCGCTCCCGATTTTATATATTCAAGTATCTATACAAAAATAAAGTTCCAATAACGTATAAAAAAATTCCAAAAAATTTTTGCAGTTTTTCTTTATCCATTTTGTTCGACTTATTGGCTCCTACTCTCGCCATAAGCATTGTTATAGGAATAAATATCAAAAAAGCAGGTATATTAATAAAACCTATACTTAATGGTAAATTAGCATTCAAATATGAGCCAGTTAAAAAGAAACCCAAACCACCGAATAAGGCAATAATAAATCCTATTGCAGCAGCACTACCTATCGCTTTATTTATTGGATAACCAAAATATCTAAGTATTGGCACGTTCATTACAGCTCCCCCTATTCCCATTGGAGCAGAAATAAAACCAGAAATAAAACCAAGTATAATTTTAGGTGCTAAACCAAAATTTGGTTTAAGTTTAGCTGCTTTTTCTTTAATATTTAAAAGATATGCACCTAAAAAATATACCACTATAGTAAAAAATAATAAAAGTGATTTGGTTTTTAAGGTTGCGGCTAAAATCGTACCTATCAAAACCCCTGAAATTACAAAAAAACCATAATTTTTTATTACTCTGACATCAACAGAATTATGTTTTTTATGAGTCAATACAGAAACAATAGAGGTAGGAATAATAATTGCAAAAGAAGTTCCAACAGATAAATGCATCAAATATGTTTGATCAAAATTTAAATATTCAAAAATAAAAAATAAAAATGGAACGGTTATTAAACCTCCTCCTATCCCAAACAAGCCTGCAAAAAAACCTGCAATTGATGCGATTGGCACCATTAATATAATTAAAAAAATATACTGATTGGAAAGAATTTCGTTAATCAATTTAACCTGTAGGTTGGGTTAAGTGATTTAATTTAACTTTATCCAAAATGTGATCTACTTTTTGAATATCTGCATCCCTTACACACATGTTCTCACTTAAATATCTTTTCCAAAAACTTGAACCTGTTTGTCCATGGAATAAACCTAAAGTATGTCTCATAACCTGGTTAACTCTAGTACCTTTTGTAATTTCATTTTTCAAATACATTACAAGCTTTTCGACAACTTCTTGTCTTGAAGGCACATGTTCATTTTTAAAAATTTCTTTTTCAATATCAGCTAATAAATAAGGTGAATGATAAATGGCTCTGCCTATCATAACGCCATCGACTTCTCTAATGTGATTTTTAATTTGCTCAGCTGATTCTATGCCACCATTAATTATAATATTTAATTCTTTAAAGTCATTTTTTAATTTGTAAACCATTTCATATTTTAATGGAGGGATGTTTAAATTTTGCTTTGGTGTAAATTTTCCTAACATTGCTTTTCTTGCATGTATGATAAATGTTTTAACTCCTGTTGATTTTAATAAATCAATAAAATTATATAAATGTTCATAATCTTCGACTTGATCATATCCAATTCTTGTCTTTACTGTCACTGGTAGTTTTGTTTTAGATTGCATTTCACTTAGACAATCAGCAACTAGTTTTGGCTCTTTAATTAAACATGCACCAAATTTATTTTTTTGAACTTTTTTACTAGGACATCCTAAATTTAAGTTAATTTCATCATAGCCAAAATCTTCGCCGATTTTTGCTGCATTAGATAACAATTTGGGCGATGAACCACCTAATTGAAGAGCTACTGGTTTTTCTTCTAAATTAAATGAAAGTAATTTTTCTCTATCTCCCCTGTCTATTGCTTCAGATACAATCATTTCCGTATATAAAAGAACGTTTTTACTAATTAACCTTAAGAAATATCTTTCATGACGATCTGTACAATCCATCATAGGTGCAACTGAAACTAATCTTTTCATAAATAATTTTAGAGAATTAATATATTATTTAATTAACTATTTGAAGTTTCCGAATCCTCATTAATAGCTTCATTTTTTTCCTCTTCGGAAATTTCGTCTAATGAAACTTCTTCGTTTTGTGATTCTTCTGTTTGAACTTCTGATGCGTTAGTTAACTCAGCAAGATCTTCTTTTAAAACTTGAATTTTTTCTGGAATTTTTCTAGCTCTTTTTGATGGTAAAATAGGTACTCCACTTTTTGATATTTCACCTTTATAAAGACTTTCAAAATCATCTCCTATATCTTCATCATCTTCCGAGGAATCTTCAATTTGTTCTACGTGTTTTCTTAATTTGTACACTGCACTATCGACTAGATCTGAAACTTTAACATTTTCTTCGGCTATTTCTCTTAACGATACAACTGTATTTTTATCATTATCTCTAGGTAAAGTTGGTTCTATTCCTGAGTTCAGTTGCGTTACTCTCTCTTTTGCGACCAATACTAGTTGATAAGGACTATCTACTTTATCTATGCAGTCTTCTACTGTTACTCTTGCCATGCGTGGTATTTATACTCCGAATAAAATAAAATCAAGTTTTTTTATAATTTTATTGGGTTAAGTTTATTTCTAATTAAAAAAAGAAAAATCAAGGAAATTGAGATGTAAATAGCTGAAATTATAGCTATTTGTTCTATTGAAAAACCCTTGTCAATTAGAACTCCGAATAAAGCTGTTCCAAATGCTGTTGCAAATACCATAAGGGCTGTTGTCAATGCTTTGATGGAACCGATATATTTAACTCCATATATTTCTGCCCAAGTTGAGGATCCAAGAACGTTTGCAAATCCATTTGTAATGC
>QCLN01000038.1 GCA_003214525.1 Pelagibacteraceae bacterium AG-414-M23
ACAATGAAAAATTTATTTAAACGTATATTTTCTCAAAAATTTAAATCTTATTGGAAAAAAGTTAGAGATGAGAAAAATTTTGATGATGACTTAAGATTTATTTCTGATCAATTTATTAATTCTTCATCTTATAAGTTTGTATCTAAACAATGGGAGATACTTAATATACATGATTATAATTCGATTAAAAATAATGGAATAGATAATTTTGGGTCGGATATTTCTACTCATTATTTTACATTTATGGATTATACCAACGATCATTTGAATAATTTATTTAAAAATATTGAATTTAACTTACCTATAAATTTAAAAACAAATATTTTTAAAAAACATAAAAACTTTGATTACAAAACAAGTATTAATTATAATTTGTTATGCTTGTTGCTTTTTGAAAATTTAAAAAAAACAAATTTATTTCCTCTTTTAGACAAGCTTAATGATAATACATATTTAGGCTTTAATCATCCATTCATAGAAATTGATAACTTTAAAATATCTTCAGATAAGATAGTTTCACTTTTTGATTTTGATAAAATTAATAAATTTTATGAATTAAAAAAAGTAAAAAGAATTTTAGAAATTGGGGCTGGCTCTGGAAGACTTAGTGAGTGTATTTTATCATTAAATTCAAATATCAATTATGTAATTTGTGATATTCCTCCATCATTATATATATCTTACAAAAGATTAAAAATTGCTTTTCCAAATAAAAAAATTAACCTTGCTATAGACATAAATGATGACAAACTAGAAGAACAAATAATTGAAAATGATATAACGTTTATATTTCCTCATCAGATTGATGTTGTTAAAAATAATTTTTATGACTTGGTGGTTGCTGTAGATTGTTTACATGAAATGGATAAAAAAACCCATGCCACCTATTTTAATTTTATTAATAAAATCTCAGAGTATTTTTATTTTTCAATATGGGACAAAACAAAAAATTGGCACTCTGGAAATCTTTTTAAAAAGACTGAAAGATTAGATTTTGATAAGGGTGATTATAATATACCAAAAAATTGGGAAAAAATATATAGAGAAAATTTAAAATTCCCATCAAACCATTTAGGATTAGGATTTAAAATATTAAAATGAAAAAAATTTTTAAGACTAGAATACCCTATTTCAAACCAACATCATAATAAGCACGAATATAATCAAAACAATTAAGGGAGCAAAAAAATACTGCATATTCTATATTTAGAATGGTAGCGGGAAGTGGGATCGAACCACTGACCTCGGGCTTATGAGTCCCGCGCTCTAACCAACTGAGCTACCCCGCCATTAAATTAGTATTAATATATAATAGATTTATTTTTTGATGCAATATAGATAGTGTATTTGATTAAATGAATCACAATATATCTAAGCTAAACAGCAAAATTATTAAATGCAAAGTATGTCCGCGTTTAATCAAGTTCAGAGATAAAATTGTTAAAAAAAAAAGAAAACAATTTGTAAATGAAAAATATTGGGGAAAGCCAATTACAGGATTTGGAGATGTAAAAGCTAAAATTTTATTTGTAGGGTTGGCGCCAGCAGCACATGGCGGAACTCGCACCGGTAGAGTTTTTACAGGAGATAGATCTTCTGATTTTTTATATAAATGTCTCTTCAATGCAAAAATTTCAAATCAATGTAATTCTGACCATATTAATGATGGTTTAAAATTAAAAAATGCTTACATAACAACAGCTTTAAAGTGTGTTCCACCTGAAGATAAACCTTTAAAAGTTGAATTGGATAATTGCGCAAGGTTTTTTAGTCAAGAGCTAAAACTATTGAAAAATTTAAGAGTTATTATTGCACTTGGTAAAATAGCATTTGATGCATGTAAATATTTTTATCAAAAAAAATTAAATATAGATAAAACTTTAAAGTTTGGTCATGGAAAAATATTTAAATTAGAAAATGGAATCTTTCTTGTTGGTTGTTATCATCCAAGCCCACGAAATGTAAACACGGGAAGAATAAACAAAAAGAAAATGGTTTCTTTATTTAATAAAGTAAAAAAATTAAAATAAAAATTAGCTATTCAGCTGAAAAGTAAATATTTTGATAATAGGAAATCGAACTTAATTTTGAATTATCGGTATCTGCCATTATTGCAACACCATTAATTTCATCTAATTCGAGATCATGAAATTTTTTAAAATGTTCTTTTACATTAACTTTCACTGTCACCCATTCATTTAAATTATCTTTAGTTGTTGCCAAAACATAATCAATTGATTTTTTTGTAAATGGGCTGGCATGATAGACATTTACATTTTCATTGCTTGAAAAAACATAATTCATTGCTCTATTTGACAAAGGTGTGGCGCCTGTTT